>NZ_CEEDBN010000009.1:0-168401 GCF_979253015.1 Methylobacterium sp. AC433
CCGGGGCCGCCGCAGCGGCGCCCCCGGTCGCGACCGCCGTTCCCGCCCCCACACCGCCGCCCGTGCCCGGCAGCCGTACGGCCCCGGCCGCGACCGGCCTCCTCGTGGCGCCGGGACGCGTCCTGGCGAGCGCGGCAGCCCTGTCAGGCTGCCGGGTCCCGCTGGTCGCGGGCCAGCCGGCGCGGATCGCCGTCGGCGCCACGGCGGACCTGCTGATCCTGGAAACCGGCCCCCTCGCGGGTCGCAGCGCGATCACGCCAGCCCTCCGCGGGAGCACCCCGGCCGAAGGCGAACCGGTGACGGCCCTCACCATCGATGCGGAGGGCGGCGTCGCCGTGGCACCGGGCCAGTTGATTCTGGGGGATAGTGCGGGGAGTGCCCGCATCACGGCGCCGCTTCAGCCCGGCGCGGGGGGCGCTCCGGTCCTCGACCGCTCGGACGCGCTCGCCGGCCTCGTCGCGATGGTCCCGGGACGGCCCCGCCTGGTGGCGGGGGTCCTGCCGCCGGCGCGCTACGGCCTGGTGTCGGCCGCGACCCTTGCGAGCTTCCTCGGGGCGGCGGGTCTGCGGACAGCGCAACCGAGAGACGCCGGCACGCAAGGGGCCGGCACGTCCGGCGCAGCCGCCGCGGCCCTGGCGGGCGCGGTGGTGGCCATCACGTGCCAGCCGTGAGCGAAACCGTCAGATTCGCCCGGTGACGAGGAGCACGATCAGGATGATGACGAGCAGACCGCCGAGGCCGAAGCTCGGACCGCGATAGGCGCCGCCGCCGAGGAAGTTGCCGCCGCCGAGGACGATCAGGATCAGGATGATGAGGAGAATGGTGGTCAGGGTCATGGGTGGGAACTCCGTCACGCGCCCAACCGAAATTGCTTGAGCTTGACCGTACAAACGTCGCCATGACGATTCCGTTCAACGGTCCATGCGGCATAATCCCGGAAACGCAGGGATTTTTACTGTCCCGCGCTCAGGCCCGCCAATCCGGCAGGGACTCGGACGCGACACCGAGCCAGGCCGGCACCGGCAGGCCTCGTTCGGCCAGGAAGGCGGGATTGAACAGCTTGGAAGCGTAGCGGGCCGCGCCGTCGCACAGGATGGTCACGATGGTGTGCCCCGGCCCGAGCTCCCGGGCGAGCCGGATCGCGCCGGCGACATTGATGCCGGACGAGCCGCCGAGGCTGAGGCCCTCCTCGCGCATGAGCCGGAAGACGATGTCGAGGGCCTCGCTGTCGGGAATCCGGAAGGAGACGTCCGGCGTGAAGCCCGCGAGGTTGCGGGTGATCCGGCCCTGACCGATGCCTTCCGTGATCGAGGAGCCCTCGGCCTTCAGGGTGCCGGTGGTGTAGTGGGCGTGCAGCGCCGAACCCTCCGGGTCGGCGAGGCCGATCCGCACGCCGGGCCGCGCGGCGCGCAGGGCCGCGGCGGTGCCAGCGAGGGTCCCACCGGTCCCGGCCGCGCAGATGAAGCCGTCGACCGCGCCGCCGGTCGCCGCCAGGATCTCCGGGCCGGTCGTCTCCACATGCGCCTGCCGATTGGCGACGTTGTCGAACTGGTCGGCGAAGAAGGCGCCGCCCGGCTCGGTCTCGGCGAGGCGCTCGGCCAGCCGGCGGGCGGCATGGACGTAGTTGTTGGGATTCGCGAACGGCACCGCGGGCACCTCGACGAGGCGGGCGCCGGCCAGGCGCAGGGTCTCCTTCTTCTCGGCCGACTGCGTCTCGGGAATCACGATGACCGTGCGGTAGCCGCGCACCGAGGCGACGAGCGCGAGGCCGATCCCGGTGTTTCCGGCCGTGCCCTCCACGATGGTGCCGCCGGGCCGGATCGCACCGCGGGCCTCGGCCTCGCGCACGATGGAGAGCGCCGCCCGGTCCTTCACGGAGAGGCCGGGATTCAGGAACTCCGCCTTGCCCAGGATGGTGCAGCCGGTCTCCTCCGACGCGCGCGCCAGGCGGATCAGCGGCGTAGCGCCGATGGCCGCGAGGATGTCGGGCAGGGAACGATCAGGGTGGACGGTCATGCACGGGACTCCGAGGGCGTGGCGGCGGACCCGGCGCGTCTCAGGCGGCGAGCGCCCGGTTCACCGTGGAGCGCAGGTCGGCCAGAGAGAACGGCTTCGTCAGCACGTCGGTCACGATGGCATCGAGGCCGCGGGCGCGTTCGCGCTGGTCGGCGAAGCCCGTCATCAGCAGGATGGTGAGGTTGGGAAAGTCGCGCTTGGCCGCGAGCGCCAGGGCGATGCCGTCCATCAGCGGCATGCGGATGTCGGTGAGCATGAGGTCGAACGCGCCGTCCGCCTCGGTCAGCCGGTCGAGCCCGTCGCTGCCGTCGGTAGCCGTGACCACGGCATGGCCATCGATCTCGAGGCCCCGCTTGAGGAAGCCTCGCACCGTCTCTTCGTCATCCACCAGGAGGATGCGGGCCATCGTGCGTCTGTGTCTCTCTCGTATCCGGGCGCTCAGTGACGCAAGCGCCGGCGCGCCCTGTCAAGGGATCGTCGGACACAGCAAGCCCCTTAAGGGCCGAATCGTTTCAAAATCTCTCGTGCGCAAGGTGAATTTCTGCGCAGGGCGGAAACGCGGGCCTCAGGTGCCGCCGAACAGGTCCGGCTCGCGGCTCTCGTAATCGACGAGGCCGACGAAGGGGAGTTGGCGGTAGGCATGGGCGACATCCATGCCGTAGCCGACCACGAACACGTCCGGGCAGGTGAAGCCGACGAAATCCGCGTCGATGGTCACGGCGCGCTTGCCGGGCTTCTCCAGGAGCACGGCGGTGAGCACCCGCTTGGCGCCCCGTGCCATCAGCAGGTCCTTGGCGAACACGATGGTGCGGCCCGATTCGAGGATGTCGTCCACGAGGAGCACGTCGCGCCCGCGCACCTCGCTCTCCACGTCGCGCAGGATCTCGACCTGCCCCGAGGAGACCGTGGCGGTGCGGTAGCTCGACAGGTGGACGAACTCGGCCTGCGGCTCCAGCCCGACCCGGTGCAGCGCGCGCAGGAGGTCGGCGGCGAACATGAAGCTGCCCTTGAGTACCGCCACCACGAGGAGGTTCTCGGGATTGGCAGCGGCGATGGCCGCCGCGAGTTCCTCGGTGCGCCGGGCGATGGCGGTTTCGTCGAAGAGGACGCGGACGCGTCGGGAAGTGCTGGTCATCCGCGTTCCATATCACGGGGCCGGCGCGCTGGCATCGGCCTTCGGGCCGGACTCGTTCGCCTCCATGGCGGCAAAGTGCACGCGCACGGAGCGGCCCTGCGCCGGTGGCGCCGACAGGCTCGCCCGGAAGCGCGCGCGCTCGCCCTTCTCGAGGGTCGTGCGCGGAGGGGCGATGCGCCAGCGATAGAGCGGCTGGTCGTGCCCGTCCCGCACCTCCACCTCGATCGGTGACACCGCGGCCTCGGCGACGCCGACGAGGTCGCCCTCGACCACGAGCTGGCCCTGGGCCCCCTCGCCTGGACTCTGGAATGCCACGACGTCGCGAAACTCGACGCCGCGCAGGTTCACCGGGAGCCCGACGCGTGCGTAGAGCCCGGCGCTCTGGGGCATCGCCCGCACCACCGTGGCGCGTCCGAGACCGGCGAGACCGAGCCCCGCCACCACGGTGAGCCCGAGGACAGCGCCGGGCGAGGACAGGTGAAAGCCCTGGCGCCTGGTCTTCGCGGGCTTCGTCCTGGTCCGCGGGCGCGACGCCTCCGACGGCGCCGCAGCGGGCTCCGGCTCGGCGGCCAGGGCCGATTCCCAGGCATCGAGGTCGGCCTGGGCCGAGGCGCGGCCCTGCGCCGCGTCGGGTCCGAGCTCGGAGGCGGCCATCATGGCGGCGGTCATCTCGGCCTCGAGGGCCGCGGAGACGTCGTCGGGGGAGATGAACCAGGTCTCGCGACAGGCCGCGCAGCGCACCGAGCGCCCGTCCGCGCCGACGCGGTCGACGTCGATCTCGTATTCGCTGGCACAGGACGGGCAGACGATCAGCATGGCGTCCGTGGGCCTCGGATCTCGATGGACGGTTGCCGACGGGGGCAAAAAGACTCAAACGGTTCTCGGTCAACACGGTTAATCGTCCGTGAAGCGGGCCGCTGTTCGTTGAGTCGTGCGGAGCCGTCTTCGGAGGGCAGGACGTTGGAGGGCAGGACGTTGGGGGGATCGTGGCGGATCGGGTGAACACGCAGTCGCTCCTCTCCGGGGCCGAAGAGCCTGTGGTCCAGTTCGAGAGCGTCGGCATGCGCTACGGTCTCGGGCCGGAAGTGCTGAGCGACGTCAGCTTCCAGATCGCGCCGCGCTCGTTCCAGTTCCTCACGGGGCCGTCCGGCGCGGGCAAGACCACCCTGCTGCGCCTGATCCTCCTGTCCGTGCGCCCCACGCGCGGCCTCGTCTCGGTCTTCGGCGAGGAGGTCAGCGACATTTCCAGCGAAGCGCTGACCGGCCTGCGCCGGCGCATGGGCGTGGTCTTCCAGGACTTTCGGCTGCTCGACCACCTCACGACCTACGAAAACGTGGCGCTGCCCCTGCGCGTGCAGGGCCGGTCGGAGACGAGCTACCGGGCCGAGGTCGTCGAACTCCTGCGCTGGGTCGGCCTTGGGGAGCGCATGCACGTGCTGCCGCCCCTGCTCTCGGGCGGCGAGAAGCAGCGCGCCGCCATCGCCCGCGCGCTCATCGCCCGGCCGGAACTGCTGCTGGCCGACGAGCCCACCGGCAACGTCGATCCCGGCCTCGGCCGGCGCCTGCTCCGCCTGTTCATCGAGCTCAACCGGCTGGGGACCTCCGTGCTGATCGCGACCCACGACTTCGCCCTGATGGACCTCGTCGATGCCCGGCGCTTCGTCCTCGGCGACGGCCGCCTGACGGTCGAGGCATGATGGACGAGACCGGCACGCCCCCCGCCGCGCCGACGCACCGGGCGCCGACCCGCACCGACGATCGGCCGCCGGTGAAGCCTCCGGCCCCGCCGGACTCGCGCGGCACCCCCCTGCCCCCGACCCTGCGCCGCAACGCGCCCCTGGTGCCGACCGATTCGGCGGCGAGCCGGGCCCTGGCCGCCGTCATCGCTATCCTGACCTTCCTGGCCGCCCTCTGCGCCGGAGCGGCCGAGATCGTGGCCTCCAGCGCCGTCCAGTGGCAGGACACGGTGGCCCAGGAGGTGACGATCCAGGTGCGTCCGAGCCCCGGCCGCGACATCGACGCCGACGTCGCCCGCGCCGAGGGGCTGGCCAAGGCCACGCCCGGCATCGCCGCCGTGCGGGTGTTCTCGAAGGCGGAGGCCGAACGCCTGCTCGAGCCCTGGCTCGGCAGCGGCCTCGACCTCTCGGACCTGCCGGTGCCGCGCCTCGTGACCCTGAAGCTCGCCGAGACGGCGCCCGACCTGAAGCCCCTGCGGGGTTCCCTCGCCGAAGCCCTGCCCGGGGTGGCGAGCCTGGACGATCACGCCCTCTGGCTGCGCCGGCTCTCCACGGCGGCCAACACCTTCGTGGGCGTCGGCATCGGCATCGTCCTGCTGGTGCTGGTGGCGACGGGTCTCGCCGTGGTCTTCGCGACCCGCGGCGCCATGGCGGGCAACCGGGAGGTGGTGGAGGTGCTGCACTTCGTCGGCGCCAACGACGACTTCATCGCCCGCGCCTTCCAGCGCCGCTTCTTCGGCCTCGGCCTGCGCGGCGGCATCATCGGCTCGGGGGCGGCGATCGCGGCCTTCGCGCTGGCCGGGCTGGTGGCGCGCAACTGGCGCTCGGGCCCGGCCGGCGAGGAGATCGAGGCCCTGTTCGGCACCTTCCACATCGGCTGGCGCGGCTACGCCGCCGTGCTCCTCATCGGCGTCATCGCCTCCGTGGTCACCGGCATCGTCTCGCGCCTCACCGTGCGGCGCTTCCTGGCTTGACGGAACGGCGCGCGACAGGGGCACGTGCCCTGTCACGCCATCCGCCGATCCCGTTAACCCTTCGTGAACCTTTCCGGGCGGAGATGCTTGCCTCGTGAACGCCCCAATCGGGGCTACTCTCTGGAGGAATGACGAGGCGGATGTCAGCCAGCGGCACCATGAGGCCCTCCGAGGCTTTCGGATGGGCCTGGACCGACGCCGCATCGTGCGTACCCGCGGCGGTGCGGCGTTCCCCGGCGCCTGCCGGATCACATCCCGCGGCCCGGACCGGGCTCAGCCCGACCGCGCGGGCCACCCTCTTCCTCGCCGCCGCCGGCGCGCTGGCTCTGTTCTGCGGCTTCCTCACCTTCGTCGCCTGCCTGGAGCGAGACGAGCGCGTACCCCAGGGCCGGGCCGACGGCATCGTGGCGCTCACCGGGGGCGCCCAGCGCATCGGTGACGCCATCGACCTTTTGGCCAACGGCTACGGCCGGCGCCTCCTGATCACCGGCGTCAACGAGCGGACCAGCCGCGACGAGATCGCCCGCCTCAACCCGAACCAGCGGCACTGGATCGATTGCTGCGTCGATCTCGACTACCGGGCCCGCAACACCATCGGCAACGCCATCGAGACCCGACGCTGGATGCGCCAGCACCGCTTCAGCACGGTGACGGTGGTCACCTCGAACTACCACATGCCGCGTACGATGGTGGAACTCGACCACGCCCTCATGGGCGGCGACCGCGTCGTGCCCCATCCGGTGATCGCGGAAGGCTTCGACCCAGACGGCTGGTGGCACCATCCGTCCTCGGCCAAGCTGCTCGCCTCGGAATACCTGAAGTTCCTCGTGGCCTGGGTCCGGACCCGCTTCGAGACCGATCCCGAGCGCTCGCGGGCCGCGATCCTCATCGGACGCGGCAAGCCGATCAAGATGGTCGCCGAACCGCTGCTGTTGCGCGGGCAGGAATAGGCCGGAAGCCCTGACCAAGCTTCGCCTCGGAGACCCTTGCTCAGAGACCCTTGCACTGGCTCCGGATCATCCCGGAAAACTCCCTCTCGGAGGTCTGGACCTGATTGAGTCGGTCCGTGCGCTCGGCGCCCGAGAGGCAGCGGCCGTAGACGCTGGCCACCCGGCGCATGGTCTCCACGTGCCTGCGCCAGACGCGGCACTGGTCGGCCGCCTCGCTGCCGGCCTGTTCGAGCTGGTCGATGGCCTGGCGCTGCATCGAATTCGCCACCAGGACATCGCGGGCACAGGCCGTATCGGTGGCGCCGCGCTGCTGCGCCAGGGCGGGCGCGGCGGCGAGCAGGAGGGCGGCCGCGACGGGCACACAGGGCAGGACGCGCATGGTCATGCGGCCTGCGAGGCCGAGGTGTGGGTGAGCAGGGCGTAGAGGGCACTGGCATCGCGGGCAGCGCGGATGCGCTCGAGGATGCCGGGCTCGCGCAGGATGCGGGCGACCTGGGCCAAGGCCTTCAGGTGGTCGGCGCCGGCGCCCTCGGGGGCCAGGAGCAGGAAGGCGATGTCGACGGGCTGGCCGTCGAGGGCATCGAAATCCACCGGCTTCTCCAGGCGGGCGACCAGACCGAACAGACGGTCGAGGCCGGGCAGCTTACCGTGCGGGATGGCGACGCCGTCGCCGATGCCGGTGGAGCCCAGGCGCTCGCGCTGCAGCAGGGTCTCGAACACCTCGCGCTCGTCCAGGGCCGGAAGCTGACGCACCGCGTGAGCGCTGAGCTCCTGCAGCATCGACTTCTTGGCGCGGACGCGCAGGGACGGCACCACGGAATCCGGAGAGAGGAATTCCAGCACTGGCATGAAGGACCGTCGCCCCGTCGGCGGCGGCCGAACCGGCCGCCACTCCATGAAAGGTCGGGCCACCCGGGCGGCCCTTGAACTCAATCGAGCGGGTTCAGGCTCTGTTCCCGACCCGCGCCTACGAGGCCGCTTCGGCCGGATCGACCCAGCCGATAGCCCCGTCAGTGCGGCGGTATACGACGTTGATGCGCCCGGTGCCAGCGTGAACGAACACGATGACCGGTGCCCCCGTGAGGTCGAGGGCGGTGACCGCCTCGCTGACCGAGTGGCGCTTCAGGGTCTTGGTGCTCTCGGCCACCACGGGAGGATGCGCCGCCTCCTCGTCCGCTTCGTCCTCGTCGAGGTCGATGGCGTCGGCCTCGCTCGGGGCGGCGAACACCGCGTAGGCCGCCTGCACCGTCGCGCCGTCATGGCCGGCCGCACCGTGATCCTTCAGCTTGTGCTTGTAGCGACGGAGGCGCTTTTCCAGGCGGTCCGCCGTCTGCTCGAAGCTCGCATGGGCGTCGTGGGCGGCGCCGGAGGCTTCCAGGGTCAGGCCGGATACGAGGTGGAGCACGCAATCGGTGCGGTAGGCCGTGCCGTCTCGGCGCAGGGTGACGTGGCCGGAGCAGGTCCCGCTCATGTGGCTGTCGAGATATTTCGAGAGGGTGGCAGCCATTCGCTCCTCGACCCGGCCCCGCAGGGCTTCGCCAAGGTCCAGGCCGTGGCCCGTCACGCGCAATGACCCCATGATCCCTCCGATTTTGGTTGTGGACACGCCCTGGGTGAGGCGCAACCTGAGTTAAGGAGCCTCTTTCGGAGAAGTCAACGCGAGGCCGGGCCCGGACCTTGTCCCGGCCTCAGATCCGTCATGCGCGACCGAGACCGCCTCGTCGTCGTGACGGAGCTTGGCGCGTCCACGCTCGGGTACGGGCCGGAAGCGAGTCCGTGGGACGGCGCCGGCAAGGCCGCCCCAGGGACGATGAGCGCCCTGACGGCCATGACCGCGACACCGCCGAGCGATCGCCGGCCGCAGCAAGCCCGACGAGCCTTCGCGTCAACCGTCGCAGAGTACGCCCTGCCGACGCGCGTCACCGCCCCGCATAGGCGAAATGCTCCCGGCGGCGCTCGATCGAGGAGGGGATGCGCAGGGATTCCCGGTACTTGGCGACGGTGCGACGGGCGATGTCGATGCCCTCGTCGCGCAGGCGCTGCACCAGGGCGTCGTCCGAGAGCACGTCGCTCGGCGCCTCGGCGTCGACGAGTTGCTTGATGCGGTGGCGCACGGCCTCGGAGGAGTGCGAGGCGGTGCCGGCGGCGCCCGGGATCGCGGCGGTGAAGAAGTACTTCATCTCGAGCGTGCCGCGACTGGTGCCGATCGACTTGTTGGAGGTCACCCGCGAGACGGTGGATTCGTGCATGCCGATCGCCTCGGCCACGGTCTTCAGGTTGAGCGGGCGCAGGTGCGCGACGCCGTGCAGGAAGAAGGCGTCCTGCTGGCGCACGATCTCGGAGGCGACCTTGAGGATGGTGCGGGCCCGCTGCTCCAGGCTGCGGGTGAGCCAGTTGGCGGTCTGCAGGCATTCCGAAAGGAAGGCCTTGTCGCCCTCCGCCACCGCTCCGCGCGATACGCGGGCATAGTAGCTCTGGTTGACCAGCACCCGCGGCAGGGCCTCGGCGTTGAGTTCCACCAGCCAGGACCCGTCGGGCGCGGCGCGCACGAACACGTCGGGGATCAGCACCTCGACGGCCCGGGCCCCGAAGGCGCGGCCGGGCTTCGGGTCGAGCCGGCGCAGCTCCGCCAGCATGTCGACGAGATCCTCGTCGTCGACGCCGCAGAGCCGGCGGAGGGCCGTGAAGTCGCGCTTGGCCACGAGGTCGAGGCGCGAGACCAGGGCCTGCATGGCCGGGTCGAAGCGGTCGCGGTCGCGCAATTGGAGAGCGAGGCACTCGGCGAGGTCGCGGGCGGCGATGCCGGCCGGCTCGAAGCTCTGGACCAGCTTCAGCACCCGGGCGACCCGGTCGAGGGAGGCGCCGAGGCGCTCGGCCACGTCGTCGATGGATTCACGCAGGTAGCCGGCATCGTCGACGGCATCGATGAGGAAGCCGCCGATCAGGCGGTCCATCGGATCGCGGGTGGCGAGATCGAGCTGGGCGCCGAGATGCTCGCGCAGGGAGATCTCGGCGGTCAGGCTCGCCTCGAAGTCGGGGGCCTCGCCGTCGAAGCTGCCGCCGGTGTTGCCGTAGGGTGCCGGCGTCAGCGAGAGCATGTCGCCGGAGGCGGCCTCCCGGGCATGCGTGGGGTTCTCGTCCGAGAAGACGTTGTCGAGGCGCGTGTCGAGGGCGCTCTCCATGTCGGCGCCGCTCGCCGTCAGCGTGGTGGCGATCCAGGGCTCCTCGCCCCCGTCGAAGTCGCCGCCTTCACCGTCGCCGTCTCGGTCCACCGAGGATTCCGAAGGCGTCTCGGCAGCGGGGCGCTCGACCTCGCTCTCGCCCTCGGCGCGCTCCAGAAGCGGGTTGCGCTCGAGCTCGGCGTCGACGTAGGCGGCGAGGTCCAGCTGGGAAAGTTGGAGGAGCTTGATGGCCTGGAGAAGCTGAGGCGTCATCACCAGGGCTTGCCCCTGGCGCATTTCCAGCCGTTGCAGCAGACTCATGGTGGTCGCCCCGGGTGAGTCGCACCTCAGGTCAGCGGCGCACGTCGCCGTGAGCCGAGCCTCGGCACAAATCTTGCTTCCTGTTCTCTACTCCCAGGTCTAGCGCCAACCCGATCGCACGTCAAAGTGTGTCGGCCCTTGTTTGCACCCAAATTAGGCAGGCCAGGAAAGCAGCACGGGAGTGAGTGCCCCACCCCGGCCGAAGCTTCGCATCGCGCGCCCTAACAAAAGCTTCTGCAATCAGGAGAAATTCCCGCACCGCACCAAGGAGACGGGCGGAGCACGGCCGCGTAAGCCGGCAAAAAAATCTGCGGATCGGAGACGGTCGCAGGGCTCGCAGCCCGCGACGAAGGCGGGGACCCAGGGCCTAGAGGCGAAAATCCTCGCCGAGATAGAGTCGGCGCGCCTCCGGATTGGCCACGATCTCCTCGGGCGTGCCCTCGGTGAGGATGCGGCCCGAATGGGCGATGTAGGCCCGGTCGATCAGGCCGAGGGTCTCGCGCACGTTATGGTCGGTGATGAGCACGCCGATGCCGCGCTGCTTCAGGTGCTTCACCAGGTCCTGAATGTCACCGACCGCGATGGGGTCGATGCCCGCGAAGGGTTCGTCGAGGAGCATGAAGCTCGGCGAGGAGGCCAGGGCCCGGGCGATCTCGCAGCGCCGGCGCTCGCCGCCCGACAGGGCGATGGACGGCGACTTGCGCAGGCGGGCGATATCGAATTCCTCGAGCAGCGATTCGAGCTTGCGGGCGCGCTCCTTGCGGTCCGGCTCGGCCACCTCGAGCACCGCGCGGATGTTGTCCTCCACGGTGAGGCCGCGGAAGATCGAGGCCTCCTGCGGCAGGTAGCCGATGCCGAGGCGGGCACGCTGGTACATCGGCAACTGGGTGATCGGCAGGCCGTCGAGGGTGATCGTCCCGCGGTCGGCCGTGACGAGGCCCGTGATCATGTAGAAGATCGTGGTCTTGCCGGCGCCGTTGGGGCCGAGGAGGCCGACCGCCTCGCCGTTGCGCACGGTAAGGCCGGCCTCGTGCACCACGGTGCGGGCGCCGTAACTCTTGCGCAGGCCGCGCACGCAGAGGATGCCCGGGCCGCCCCCCTCCTCGACGATGGCGGCCGCCTCGGCCGCACGACGGCGGGCGCGGCCGCCGAACAACCGTCGGATCAGGGAGGGCGCCGGCAGCGCGCCGGCGCGGTCGGAGGAGCGCTCCGCCAGGGCGGGCGCCGGCGATGCGGCGCTCAATTCGTCTGGGCCCGGGTCTTGCCGGCCGGCTTCTCGGCGGAGGCCTCGGTGGGCTTGTCGGCTGAGGGCTTGTCGGCAGAGGGCTTGGCCGGGCGCCCGGCGATCGGCATCTGGGTGCAGCCCTTGCCCTTGGCTCCATCTTCCTTCTGCGGCACCAGCAGGGCGGAGACGCGCCCGCCCGCCACCGGGTCCATGTTCGCCCGGCCGGTGTTCATATCGTAGACGAGGCGCGAGCCCCGGGTGACGTTCTGGCACTGGCTCAGGATGACATTGCCGGTGACCACGATGCGCTTGGCCTCCTGGTCGAACACGGCATTGTCGCCGGTGGCGATCTGGTCCTTCTGCACCACGGTGACCGGGCCGGCGCATTCCACGCGCTGGATGCCGTTCTCGTTCAGGCCGGCGGCGCGCTCGGCCTGGCTCGCCGGCTCGGCACCCGCCGCCGGCTCCTTCTTGTCCTTGCCGCGCTTGTAGCGCACCGTCATGCTGGAGCAGCGGATGGTGCTGTCGCCCTGCACGGCGACGACGTTGCCGGCGAAGATCGCCTTGTTCTCGCGGTCGAACACATCGAGCCGGTCGGCGTCGATCTTGATCGGCTCCTTGCCGCCACCGCCGAGATTGCCCAGGGGCGAGGCGGCCTTGTCCTTGCGCGGGGCCGCGGGCGGCGTCTGCGCCGTGGCGGGTCCGGCCGCCATCAGGACCGCCAGGACGAGCGCGAGGGGCACCCGGTGCCGGTGGGAAACGATGTCCTTGCCCGCGGACCGCGTCACCGGCGGCGCTCCCCGTCATCGGGTTCGGCCGCCGTGGTCCGGATGCGGGCGGGCTTGTCGGCCAGGCCGGCGACCTGAGCCGGGTCGGCCTGGGCCTTGTCCACCTGCGCTTCGGACTTGTCCTGCGGATCCTGCCCGGTCCGCTCCCGCCCATGCAGGACCGTGTGGACGTTGCCGACGAAGGAGATCACATGGCCGCTATCGATCACTTCGAGGGTGTCGGCCACGATGGTGCCGCTGGGCATCGAGACCGTGACGGTCTCGCTCGAGCGGACGCTGCCGGCCTTGAAGTCGACGGCGGCCGTCTTCAGGCGGACCTCCTCGCCCTTGTCGGTCCAGAGGCGGATGTCACGCTCGAGGGTCATGGCCTCCCGGGACGAATCGAACACGCCGGAGGCGGCTTCGAGATGGACGAGGCCGCCCTTGTCGTCGGTGTTGAGCTGGCCCTTCATCGCCTGCAGCTCGATCACGCTCGGCTTGCGCACGTCCTGGAAGGCGGCGGTGGCGGTGACCTCGTAGCCCCGATCGCCCTTGCGGAAGCCGGAGAGGCGCGGGTTCTCCATCTTCACCTTGCTGCCCGACAGGCTGACCTGGCCCATCGACACGTCGGGAAGGCCGGCCCCGAACGGGTTGAACAGGGTGACGACCGCCAGCGCCAGCACGGCGGTTCCGGCGGCGAGGGGGATGAGGCGGCGCAGGGCGCGCACGTGGCTGCTGTGGTTGCGCGCCCGCGCATGGGCACGGGTCCGGCGCACATCGACGCGGCCGCCGTTCGTCTGCCCCGTCTCGATCGCCGCGCCCACGTGCATGATCTTCCCAACACCGTGCCCCGGCGGCGTCGACGCTCGCGAGGGGCGCGCCACGGCTGGGTCGACCGCCGGATGCCCGGGGGCAATGGCGAAGTTATGGCCGGAAGCTTGAGAAAGCATCAAGCCTCCGCTTCCGCGAAAGGCGGAATGGCGCAGGGGTGGGATCGGGGATGTGCGGCGGCGCACGGCGGTTCCTGCGACCCCCGCCCGTCCTCAGGCATGCGCGAAGATGTCGGTCTCCGCCCAGCCCGCCAGATCGAGCCGGGCGCGGGTGGGCAGGAACGCGAAGCAGTTCCGGGCGAGGTCCGTGCGGCCCTCCCGCTCCAGCATCGCGTCGAGGCGCGCCCGCGCGGCGTGGAGGTAGAGCACGTCGGAGGCGGCGTAATCGACCTGCGCCTGGCTCAGGGTGTCGGCGCCCCAGTCCGAGGATTGCTGCTGCTTGGAAAGGTCGACGCCCACGAGTTCGCGGACCACGTCCTTCAGGCCGTGGCGGTCGGTGTAGGTGCGCGCCAGCTTCGAGGCGACCTTGGTGCAGTAGACCGGGGCCGGCATGACGCCGAGGCCGTGGAACAGCACCGCGAGATCGAAGCGCGCGAAGTGGAAGATCTTCAGGGTGGCGGGATCGGCCAGCACGCGCATCAGCACCTCGGGGGCGGGACCGCCGGGCACGATCTGGACCACGTCGGCGGTGCCGTCGCCGCGCGAGATCTGCACGACGCAGAGCCGGTCGCGATGGGGGTTGAGACCGAGGGTCTCGGTGTCGATGGCGATGGCCGGGCCGGCGACGTAGTCGGCGGGCAGGTCGCCGCGATGCAGGCGGATGGCGGGATGCGGCGGCATGGACGGGGAATTTCCGCGCTGGGATCGACGACGGGCCACGAACGGCGTTTCTCGTGTGATCCCCGGCGCCTATCACCCGGCCCGGACCCCCGCAAGGGTGGCAGATTGCGCGGCGCGCGGGGACACCCCACACGCCGCGCCGGGCCTCCGGCCTGCTCGGCCGACCTTACTTCTGCTTGGCGATGACCTTGTCCTTGATGCCGTCATAGGCGTTCTGCGGGATGATCTTCTTGGACAGAAGCTCGTCCTTGCCGCGGTAGGGACGCCCCTTGATGATCGCGGCGGCGCGGGCGGCGCCGATGCCCGGCAGGGCGTCGAGCTCGGCGGCGGTGGCGCTGTTGATGTCGATGAGGGCCGTCTTCGCAGCCGGCTCG
Source organism: Methylobacterium sp. AC433 (assembly GCF_979253015.1). Classification (NCBI taxonomy): domain Bacteria; kingdom Pseudomonadati; phylum Pseudomonadota; class Alphaproteobacteria; order Hyphomicrobiales; family Methylobacteriaceae; genus Methylobacterium; species Methylobacterium sp. AC433. The sequence goes on from NZ_CEEDBN010000009.1 coordinate 14,330, forward strand.
ACCGTCGGCGCCTTCGGGGCCGCGGGGGCGGTCGGCGCCACCGTCTTCGGTGCGGTCGCGGGGCTGGGGGTGGCCGGGCTCGGCGCCTGGGCCAGGGCGGGACCGGCGGCGAAGCAGGTCAGAACGGCGAGGGTACGCAGCAGGGATGAGGACATGGATGTCTCCCGAAAGCATCGCCGTCCGCGCGATGCGGCAGCGAGCCTGTTCCCCGAATAGAAGCTCCAACTTGAACCGCAGATTAAAGTCCTCGCGCGTTTCCGCGCCGGAATTGACGCCGTGCCGCGGGGGCGAATCCTCCGGAGATTCTGGACGAGGCCCAAGCCGGCGAGGCGATGGCCGAGGAACTTCGCCGCGCGCGGCTCCGATCAGGGCAGGACCTCTCGGCACCGCCCGTTCCGGCCTGCTGCGCGGGACACTCTAGCCAGAACCCGCGCACGGCGTTATAGAGCCGCCAGCGAATCTCCGTTTGACCACGGTACCGAGGCGGCCTTCCCCTGGAAGTCGCGCCCACGGTGCCTTTTTTGCCGTACAGGACTCTTCCGATGGCCGTTCCGAAGCGAAAGACCTCTCCCTCGCGTCGCGGCATGCGCCGCTCCGCCGACGCCCTCAAGGCCCCGACCTACGTCACCGACAAGGATTCGGGCGAGCTGCGCCGTCCTCACCACATCGACCTGAAGACCGGCATGTACCGGGGCCGTCAGGTTCTGAAGGTGAAGTCGACCGAGGCCTGAGTCTCGCGGGGGCGCCGTGCGGCTGCCCCGACCGAACCGCACATGCGAGATTTCCGAGCCGTGGCCCCGCAAGGGCCCGGCTTTTTTCGTTGGGCGAATCCGCTGCGGCACCCCGCAGAGGGCGATGTCGGTAGCCGTCAGGCGCGGCGCGCAGCCTCGGCGTAGCGCGCGGCAGCCGAGCGCGTGCGCTCGATGCGCGAGGGCCGCAGGGTCGGCTCGGCGCTGACGATGAGCTGGGCGAGGAAACCGGAGAGGGGACGGGCTGGAATCGGCCGGTATCCGGGCGCCTCGACGCCGGAGATGACCACGAGGTCGCGACGTGCGGCAGCGGCCGATCCGGGCCACGCGCCTGCCGGGCCTTCCCGCTCCGCCTCGGCATGCCCCATGGCCGTCGCTCCCCGCGCCCGCATGGCCCGTGGGAACAGAATTGGCCCGCGTTAACGGTTCGTCAACCTTTGCTCGGGCGCCGGTCTCGCAGCAAGGTTACCGGCTGAGGGTGCCGGGCGACGCCCGCAGACGCCGCCTGCCTCCTTCTTGGCCTACTTCTTGGCCAGATCCTCGAGACGGGACTGCATCTCGGCCATCTGGCGCTTGAGATCGTCGAGGTCGCTTCCGCCGGAGGCGTGCTGGACCGGTGCGGGAACGCCCGCGCCGGACTTGCCTGCCGAGGAGGGATGCGTGCCCATGCCGGAGAGCGGGCCAGTGCCGAAGGTGGTGAACATCTTCATCGCGTCGCCGAAGAAGCTCATATTGGCCCGGACCTGCTCTTCCATCGCGCTCTGGAACGCGGTGGGCGCGAAGCTCTGGGTCATCTTCTCGCGCAGGCCCTCTTGGTCCCGGGCGAAGTTGGCCATCGAGAATTCCAGGAAGCTCGGGACCATGGTGCGCATGCTGTCGCCGTAGAAGCGGATCAGCTGGCGCAGGAAGGCCACCGGCAGCAGGTTGTCCTCGCCGGCCTTGTTCTCCTGCTCGAAGATGATCTGCGTCAGCACCGAGCGGGTGATGTCGTCGCCCGAGCGTGCATCGTAGACGAGGAAATCCTCGCCGTTCTGCACCATCGTCGCCAAGTCCTCGAGGGTGACGTAGGTCGACGTCCCGGTGTGGTAGAGGCGCCGATTGGCGTATTTCTTGATGACGGTGTGGGTGGACTTACCGTTATCCGCCATTTCTGGGGGCCTCTCCCGACGCGTTCATCGCCGCGCAATCTTCTTCGATGGCGCTGAGGACCACTGCCCGATCCCGCGGCGCACAAGTGCACCTTAAGACGTTCGCGTGCCGACGAAAACAGCAATTTAGCGCCCATCCCGCGGAATACCACGCAAGGGAGCGTTTCCTGTCACGGGAGGAGCCTCAAACAACCCTCGGGTGCCTTGACTTCGCAGGGTCGACGGCTTTCATCCGGGGGAACGGCACAAAGGCGCCCACGCTCGATCGACATCCGAGCGTCAAGGGAGCGCCGGCCGGGATGAGGAGAACGTCACCATGGCAGCAGAAGACATCGTCATCGTCGGCGCGGCACGCACCGCGGTCGGCTCGTTCGGCGGCGTGTTCAACACCGTCCCCGCGCACGACCTCGGCGCCGTGGCGATCAAGGCGGCCCTCGAGCGCGCCGGCGTCCCCGCCGACGACGTGGACGAGGTGATCTTCGGCCAGGTGCTCACCGCCGGCGCCGGCCAGAATCCCGCCCGCCAGGCCGCGATCAAGGCCGGCATCCCCGAGAAGGCCACGGCCTGGGGCGTCAACCAGGTCTGCGGCTCGGGCCTGCGCACCGTCGCCATCGGCATGCAGCAGATCGCCAACGGCGATGCCACCGTCATCGTGGCCGGCGGCCAGGAATCGATGTCCCTCTCCCCCCACGCGCAGTACCTGCGCGGCGGCCAGAAGATGGGCGACGTCAAGCTCGTCGACACCATGATCAAGGACGGGCTCTGGGACGCCTTCAACGGCTACCACATGGGCCAGACGGCCGAGAACGTGGCCCAGGCCTTCCAGCTCACCCGCGAGCAGCAGGACCAGTTCGCCACGGCCTCGCAGAACAAGGCGGAAGCCGCCCGCCGGGAGGGCCGCTTCAAGGAGGAGATCGTCCCCGTCACCGTGCCGGGCCGCAAGGGCGACGTGATCGTCGACACCGACGAGTACATCCGTGACGGCGCGACCGTGGAGGCGATGGCCAAGCTCAAGCCGGCCTTCACCAAGGACGGGACCGTGACCGCCGCCAACGCCTCGGGCCTGAACGACGGCGCCGCCGCCATCGTGCTGATGTCGGCCTCCGAAGCCGAGCGCCGGGGCATCAAGCCCCTGGCCCGGATCGTCTCCTGGGCCACGGCCGGCGTCGACCCCAAGGTGATGGGCACCGGCCCGATCCCGGCCTCGCGCAAGGCTCTCGACAAGGCAGGCTGGAAGCCGTCCGACCTCGACCTGATCGAGGCCAACGAGGCCTTCGCCGCCCAGGCGCTCGCCGTGAACAAGGACATGGGCTGGGACACCGACAAGGTGAACGTCAATGGCGGCGCCATCGCCATCGGCCACCCGATCGGCGCCTCCGGTGCCCGCGTCCTCGTCACCCTGCTGCACGAGCTGAAGCGCCGGGACGCCAAGCGCGGCCTCGCAACTCTCTGCATCGGCGGCGGCATGGGCGTCGCCCTCTGCGTCGAGCGCGTCTGAGCCGCGTCCCGAGCGGCGCTGGATGAATTCTTGACGGCGCCGCAGATCTAAATCGGTCGCGTGATGCGCGGGCGCTCCGCTCAGGCGCGACCGGCCGACCAAAATCACAAGAAACCGGATTTCGGAGGAAACCATGGCTCAGGAACGCGTCGCACTCGTCACCGGCGGCACCCGCGGCATCGGCGCCGCCATCTCCAAGGGCCTGAAGGCCAAGGGCTACAAGGTCGCGGCCAATTATGGCGGCAACGACGAGGCCGCCAACGCCTTCAAGGAAGAGACCGGCATCCCGGTCTTCAAGTTCGACGTCGGCGACTACGCCGCCTGCGAGGCCGGCATCAAGGCCGTCGAGTCCGAGGTCGGCCCGGTCGACATCCTGGTCAACAATGCCGGAATCACCCGCGATGGCCTGTTCCACAAGATGACCTTCGAGAAGTGGCAGGCGGTCATCAAGACCAACCTCGACTCCGCCTTCACGGTCACCCGGCCGGTCATCGAGGGCATGCGCAACCGGGGCTTCGGCCGCATCATCCTGATCTCGTCGATCAACGGCCAGAAGGGCCAGGTCGGCCAGGCCAACTACTCCGCCGCCAAGGCCGGCGTGATCGGCTTCGCCAAGGCCCTGGCCCAGGAGAGCGCCTCGAAGGGCATCACCGTCAACGTGATCGCGCCGGGCTACATCGCCACCGACATGGTGATGGCGGTGCCGGAGGACGTGCGCAACAAGATCATCTCGACGATCCCGGTGGGCCGTCTCGGCGAGGCGGAGGAGATCGCCCGCGCGGTGGAGTATCTCGCCGCCGATGATTCGGGCTTCATCACCGGCTCGACCCTGACCATCAACGGCGCCCAGTACATCGCCGGATAATGGTTCGCGCGGCTCCCGTCGCGGGAGCCGCGCCCCTCACTCGATGCCGAGGCAGTTCGCGTAGAACGTCGTCGTCGCCGGCCAGTCCGAGAACACCCCCTTCACGCCGACGTCGCGGTGGAGCACGTCGAGGAGGGCGAAGGTGTCGCCGTCCCGGTCTATCACCGGGCGGATCGACTTGTAGTAGTATCCTCCCCCGTCCTTCAGCGGCCCCGAGCGCTCCAGCGACCAGGTGATCAGGTCGAGGCCGGCGGCCCGCGCCGCGCGCGCATAGGCTGAGGGCTCGATCGCCCCGTTCGGCCCGACCCGGACCAGCATCCAGAGCGGCGGCGCCAGGGTGCGCAGGCCGAGGCCGGCCAATTCCGTCATGCCGGGCTTCCAGCTCTCCGGCTTCTCGGGGTCGAAACCCGGATCGGTCTCGTCGCGGTTGTCGAGCCAGAGAGCCTGCCGCCCGAATTCGGGCTCCGCCTTCAGCCAGTACAGGATGTCCCGGAGCTGGAAGCTCTGCGGCCGCACGTCGGAGGCCGGAATGCCCGCCCGCTTGTAGGCGTCGATCATCGCCTGGGCGTACTGGTCCTGGCCGTACCCCGCGAAGGGCATCGGCACCTCGGCCGCCTTCAGTTCGGGCGTGAACCGGCGCCCCAGGGATTTGACCAGGGCGATGTACGCGTCATGGGTCATCAGCGTGCCGGTGGTGGCGTAGAGATCGGTTCGCCAGCGCGGGGTCGCGTTCGCGTAGGCCTCCCGTGTCGTGGCCTGCGGATCGCTGGCGTCCATCTTGCCGTTGAGACTCTTGAACTCGGCCAGGGTCAGGTCGCTGGTGCAGCAGCGGGCCGAGGCCTTGCGCCCGGTGGCCGGGTCGGCGGGCTGAAAGTCCTGGCTGCACTTGGCCGCCAGGTCCGGGCGGGCGAGGATGTCGGTGGTGGTGTGGAGGTCGCACTGGGCATGCCGGCAGACGAGCTGCCGATCGCGCGTGAAGGCGACGTCGCACTCGATCACGCCGGCGCCCATGCGGGCGGCCGCCAGGATGCCCTCCCGGGTATGCTCGGGAAACTGCAGCGGCGCGCCCCTGTGCGCGATCGAGAAGGTGCGGGCGGTGTAGGCCCTGTCCGCGCCGCAGGCCTGCAGGCGTTCCTTCAAGGGACCCGGCTTCATGCTGTCCACGAGGTAGAACGGCCGCGGGCCGAGCTGGGCCGGCTCGCCGGCCATCGCCGGGCCTGCGGCGAGGAGCAGGACCAGCCCCAGGGCCGACGCCGTCCGGGTGCGTCCCCGTCCGAGAGAAGCCGCGCCCATGGTCCGCCTCCGTGTCGCTCGTCTGCCCGTAGTAGGTAGCGTGCGCCCGTAACCGGTCGATGAAGGGAGCCGCACCGGACGTCGTCGCTTGCCCGGGACGCCTCCGGCATGGGACAGCGGCCCGCCCCCCCTCCTCGGACATCCGGTTTCCCATGCCCTCCGCGACCCTGCTCGGCTTCGGCGCGATCCTGCTCTGGTCGCTGCTCGCCCTGCTCACGGCCCTGTCGGGGGCGGTGCCGCCGTTTCAGCTCGCCGCGATGACCTTCACGCTCGGCGGCCTCGTCGGCTGCGCCAGCTGGCTCGCGCGCCCCGCGGGTATCCGGGCCCTGCGCCAGCCCTGGCCGGTCTGGCTCCTCGGCATCGGCGGCCTGTTCGGATACCATGCCCTGTACTTCGCCGCCCTGCGTCTCGCCCCGCCGGCCGAGGCGGGCCTGCTCAACTACCTCTGGCCCCTGCTCATCGTGCTGCTGTCGGCCCGGCTTTCCGGGGCGGCGGGCCTGCGCGCGGGCCATCTCGGGGGAGCCGCCCTCGGGCTCGCCGGCGTCGTGGCACTGTTCGCCGGGCGGGGCGGGATCGACTTCGCTGCCGGGGCCATGCCCGGCTACCTCGCGGCGCTGGCAGCCGCCTTCGTCTGGTCGGGCTATTCCGTGCTCTCGTCCCGGGTCGGGGCCGTGCCGACCGATGCGGTGGCGGGCTTCTGCCTCGCCACCGCTGCCCTGAGCCTCGTCTGCCACCGCGCCTTCGAGACGACGCTGTGGCCCGAGGGCGCGGTGCAATGGGGTGCGGTCGTCGCCCTCGGGCTCGGGCCCGTGGGCGCCGCGTTCTACCTCTGGGACATCGGCGTCAAGCGGGGCGACCTGCGCCTCCTGGGGGTCGCGGCCTACGCGGCTCCGATCCTGTCGACGCTGACCCTGGTGCTCGCCGGCTACGCCGAGCCGAGCCCGGCCCTGGCGCTTGCCTGCCTCCTCATCGTCCTCGGCGCCGGGGTGGCGGTGTGGGCCTCCCGCGCCGCCGCGCGCTAGGCCTCACCGATCAGGACCTTCGGCATCAGGATCGGGGCGTGGGGCGCCAGTTCGGCGGCGCCATCTCGAAGCCGGCGAACGTGAAGGCCGGAGAGACCGTGCAGCCCACCAGCGTCCAGGCACCGAGGCTGGTGGCGGTCTGCCAATGCCCGGCCGGAACCACGAGCTGCGGTTGCTGGCCCCGGGCGAGGTCGGGGCCGAGATAGGCCGCGCTGGCATCGTGGCCGTTGGGGCTCACCGTCAGGACGAGGGGAGCGCCCGCGTGCCAGTGCCAGATCTCGGCCGCATCCACCCGGTGCCACTCGGACACCTCGCCGAGATCGAGGAGGTAGTAGATCGCGCTGCCCACCGAGCGCCCGTCCACGGTGCGCGGGTCGCGGAAGGTCTCGCGATAATGCCCGCCCTCCGGGTGCGGCGCGAGGCCGAGGCGGGCGATCACCTCCGCGGCGGTCGGTCCCTGCGATCCCGCACTCATCGACGCACACTCATGGGCGAACTCCTCCGGACCGGGTCACTCGATGGCGCCCTGCGGCAGGCTGAGGCCGGGCGGCGCCTTGGCGCCGGATGATGCCCCGTCCGCCGAGCCCTTCGCCACCTTGGGCCGGCCCTTCGGCTTCGACGGGCTCTTTCCCGCCTTGGCGGCGTCGTCCTTGGCGGCGACCGGCGCGCTCTTCACCGCAGGGGCCTCGCCGCATTCGCGGAACCCGAGCTGCGCCAGGTTCTGACCGGTCTCGGAGACGATGTTGAGGGTGTCGGGCAATGTCGCCGGGGTGGGATCCCAGCGGACCGGGGCGCCGAGCAGCGCGCCCAACGCCGTCGGGCTTCCGCCGCGCCGCAGGGCGAACAGGTCGGGACCGTACGCGGTGGCGGCCTTGCCGGCGATGACGACCTCGAGCACCCGGGTGGTCTCCGGCGTGAGCGGACGCAGCGGGTTCTCGACGATGACGGCCCCCGTACGGGTGACCCAGACGGAGAAATCCTTCGGCCCCTCGTAGAGGGCCGCCCGAGCCTCGCACTGCACGGTCAGGCCGGGCAGGTTGGCGGCCGGCATCGGCGCCGGGGCGGCGGGCACGGGCTCCGGCGCGGCGGGTCGCGCCTCGGCCGCCACCGGCTTGGCGATGGGTTTGGCGACGGGTTTGGCGACGGGTTTGGCCACCGGCTTCGGCCTGGGCTTCGGGGTGGCCTTGCGGGGGGGTGCCTGCGGCTCGGATGCGGCCGGTGCCTCGGCCTCCGGCGCTGGTTCGGGGGCCTGGGCCCGGGCCGGGCCGGCCGCGATCAGGGCGGCCAGGGGCAGGAGGGCCACCCACCGGCGCGTGCGGGAGCACACCATCAGCGAAGCTCTCGATCTCGATGCGGGTCTCGGACGTGCGGCGACGGGAGCTCCTTGGGCGGGGCCTCGCCCGAAATCGCGGGCGGCCGCTCGGGCTCGATGTCCAGGATGGTCGCGGTGCGGTCGATGGGGCTCGCGCGCATCGGCTCCAGGCTCCGGATCAACAGATCCTCGCCGTCGGCCTCGTCCACGAGGTCTTCCTCTCGCCCCATGCGCAGCTCCGGCCGGCGCCCGCGCGTGAGCTGCAGGGCCACGAGGAAGCCGGAGAACAGGAGGACGCCGAGGGCCCCCAGGATCAGGAGTGTTTCCATGCCGGGTCCAGCGTTAGCCCAGGACGCGCCGCGTTGCATCCTCCCCCGGCGCTTTCGCCGAGCCCCGCCGAAGCTCGGAACGGTCCTTGCGTCCCGGACCAGCGATGTCAGAAGGTACGTCTCCATCCCGGCCCGATGCCCCCGAGAGCCGGGGCCGTCGGGCATGGAGCGTGCCACCGCGAAAACCCGGGACAGAACCAGCGGCCCCTGACGACGCCCGTGGATTCCGCGCAGTTCCGACGCACCGGCGTCGTCCGCATACCGTATGACGCCGTAGCCCGCTCCCGAACCCCAAGGTCGATCGATGCGCATGCATGACCTCAGCCCGGCCGATGCCGCCCCGGACCCCGGCCACGATCCGAAGGGGGCCGAGGGCCTGGAGCGTGATCTCCTGCGGCTGATCGAGGAATCCCGCGAGCAGGCGGCGGAGGACCCGTTCCGCAACCCCGTTCTCGCGGTGACGCTGGCCATCACCCGGCGGTTCGACCGGGGCGAGATCGGCGAGGACGACCTCGATGCCCTGTTTCCGCGCCTGCGGTCGCAGTCCCTGGCCGCCCGCGCCGAGCGCCTGCGCGCCTATGTCGGGCTCGACCGGGACGCCGCACTGACGCCCGACGCCCGGATGGCCGCCCGCCTCGTGGCGGCGGTGCCGGCGCGCCAGGGGGATTTCGAGACCTTCCGGGACCTCGTGGGCCGCACCGGCTTCGCCGTGGTCTTTACCGCCCACCCGACCTTCGGAATGCCGCGCGCCGTCGCCGCCCTGATCGCCCAGGCGGCGACCGAGGCCGAGGGGGCAACCCGGGAGCCGCTGCTCGCGCGCGCGGCCGGCCTCTCGACCCGGCCCGATCCGAACATCAGCCTCGACGACGAGTTCGACCAGGCCTGCGTCGCGGCCAATCACGGCCGCACCGCCCTCGACGGCTTCAACGCCGCGCTCCTCGACGCCGCCCGGAAGCGCTGGCCCGACCGCTGGACGGAGCTCGTACCGAAGCCCTTCGCCATCGCGAGTTGGGTCGGCTGCGACACCGACGGGCGCACCGATATCGGCTGGTGGGACACCCTGCGCTACCGCCTCGAATCGAAGCGGATGCAGCTCGACCGGGTGATGCGCCAGCTGCCACAGGTGCCGGCGACCCAGGTGGTGCGTGACCTCACGGGGAGCGCGCTCGCCGCCGTGAACCGCCAACTCGCCGTGGCGCCCCGCCTCGGGACCAAGCCGTCCCTGGAGGCGGTACACCGCTTCGCCCTCGCCCTGATCATCGAGCGCGAGCGCGCCCAGGCCGATTCCAGCGCGATCCTGGCCGGGCTCGCGGGGGCCATCGGAGCCGCCGAGTCGGATGCCGACAAGCACAGCATCGCACTCCTGCGCTCCGGCATCGCCACCCACGGCCTCTCGAACGCCCTGCCGCATTTTCGGCTCAACGCCAGCCAGATCCACAACGCGGTGCGCCGCGTCACCGACATCGAGGGCGAGCCCACGGATGCCGCCCAGCGCCGCTCGCATCTGGCCACCATCCACGCGCTCCTCAACGACGTGCAGGCAGTGGATGTCGATTTCGGGGCGCTGGCCGCCGAGCGGGCCTCGGCCGCCCGGCTGATGATGACGATCACGCAGATCCTCAAGCACGTGGACGGCACGCACCCCGTGCGCTTCCTCATCGCCGAGACCGAGACCGGCTATACCCTGCTCGCCGCGCTCTGGCTGGCGCGCCACTACGGCATCGCCGACAAGGTCGAGATCACGCCGCTGTTCGAGACGGCCAGCGCCCTGGAACAGGGCATCCGCGTCCTCGACGATGCGCTTCGCAACCCGCATTGGCGGCAGTATCTCAAGCGCATTGGGCGCCTGACGGTGCAGTTCGGCTACTCGGATTCCGGGCGCTACGTCGGCCAGCTCGCCGCGAGCTTCTGGATCGAGCGCCTACGCCTGCGCATCACCGAGCTGATGGTGCAGAACGACCTCACGGGGGTCGAGCTCGCGATCTTCGACACCCACGGCGAGTCCATCGGCCGGGGCGCGCATCCGACCTCCCTGCGCGATCGCCTCGCCTATCTCGCTCCGGAGGATGCCCGCCGGCGCAACCGGAACGCGGGCATCCGGGTGCGCCTCGAATCGAGCTTCCAGGGCTCGGACGGCTACCTGATGTTCGGCACCCTGCCCCTGGCCGAGGCTACGGTGGAGCGCATCGCCGAGCACGTCTTCGCCTTCGACGTCGCCGACGACGACAGCTTCGCCGACTACGTGCTGTCCGATCCGGCGAGCGGGGCCGACGAGACCGACGACCCGATCTACGCCGAGCCGGACTTCGCCGCCGAGTTCTTCACCGTGGTGCGCCAAGACATGGAGGCGCTGGTGGACGATCCCGGCTACGCCGCCCTGCTCGGCACCTTCGGCCCGAGCCTTCTCGACCGCACCGGCTCCCGGCCGGTCGCCCGCCAGACCGATGGCGGCGGCCCGACCATGATCACCCATCCGCGTCAGATGCGGGCGATTCCCAACAACGCGATCCTGCAGCAGCTCGGCTTCCTGGCCAATTCCCTGCACGGCGTTGGGCGGGCCGCCGGTCGGACCCCGGACCTGTTCCGCGACATGCGGCGCGATTCGGTGCGCTTCTCGCGTGCCTTTCGCCTGGTACAGCACGCCGCCAACGTCGCCGACCTCGACGTCCTGCGTGCCTACATCGACACCCTCGATCCGGCGGTGTGGCTGGAGCGGGCCCGGCGCACCCAGCGCGACGGCCGGCGCGAGGAGCTCGTGGTGATCGCCAACGCCCTCGACCGCCTGCGCCTCGCCCCCGACCTGCGCCACCTGTTCGGCCGCCTCACCTGCGATTGGCTCGACCTGCAGGTTGCCGCGCCCGACCTCGGCCGGATGTCGGCCCGCTTGACCCTGCTGCACGCGATCCGGCTCGCGCTGATCCATCGGATCTGGTTCCTGGCCGTGCACATCCCGGGCTTCCGGCCGCAATCGGGCGTGAGTCGCGAGGCACTGATCGAGCGCTTCCTGCGCCTCGATATCGATGGCTGCCTCGCGCTACTGGAAGATATCTTCCCGATCACCCCGGATCCGACCCTCGGCCTGAACTTCGGCGAGCCCGCCGGCCCCCGCGACGTCGGCACCTACGAGGCCGAGCACAGGACGCTGTTCGAACCGATTCGGCGCAGCTTTCAGCGCGTGCGCGAGATCTCGGGCATGATCCAGCACGAGGTGGGCGCGTTCGGCTGAGGCCGGGCCTCGCGGCCCCGGCGCATCGGGGCCGCCGGATCGCGCCGGCGGCCTTTTGAACTCAGGGTCCCGAGCGCCGATCAGTGCGGCGCGGAGGCCGAGCCCGATGCGCCCGTCGTCATCGCGGCGGCCGCGGCGGCCAATCCCCAACGGACCAGTCCTTCCGCCTCGTCGGCCGTCCCCGCCTCGGCGTAGCAGCGCAGCTCGGGCGCGTTGCCGGAGGCGCGGAAGTGGATGGTCCGCCCGCCATCGAGCTCCATCCTCACGCCGTCCTGCTCGTCGACGGCGCGCGGCTCGCCGATCGGCCGAACGAAATCCCGCCGGTAGGCCTCCTGGCCGAGCTGCCGCAGGAAGGCGCCGCTCTTCTCGGCCGGCGTGTTGGGCAGGCGGTCGCTCGCGGTCTCACCCACGTTGAGGGACGCGACGAGATCCGCGAGGGACAATCCGGCTTTGCGCGCCGCGGCCAGCGTCGCCAGGATGGGCAGCATCGCATCGCGCGTCGGCAGTGCGGGCAGGGTTCGGCCACCGAGCCTTACGTCCGAGCCGAGCAGGAAGCCGCCATTCGCCTCGAAGCCGACGACGGCTTCGGCGCCCTCCGCCTCCGCCCGGGCCATGCCGGCGATGACGTAGGGCGACCCCACCCGGGTGCGCAGCACGCGCCGGAATCCGCCCGCCTGCTCGATGGCCGAGCCGGCCGTTACGGGCACCACGACGGTATCGACGCCGAGATAGCGTGCCGTGATCAGCCCGAGCACATCCCCCCGCAGGATCCGACCGGCGGCATCCGCAACCAGCGGCCGGTCGGCGTCGCCGTCTGTCGTCACGAGGGCGTCGAATTCGCCGGACGCCATGGCATCGCGGATGAAGGCGATGTCCTCGGGGCGATGGGCCTCCGTGTCGATCGGAACGAAGCGCTCCGCGCGCCCGATCGAGACCACGTCGCCACCCAGCGCCGTGAGCAGTTCGACGAGCAGGTCCCGCGCCACGGAACTCTGCTGGTAGACCGCGATCCGGAGGCCGGCCAGGATGTCGGATGCGAAGGCCTCGCAGTAGCGCTGGCGGTAACGGTCCGTCGCGCCGGGTTCAGGCGTAGCGGGAGCGGCGGGCGCCATGGGGCCTTCCGTGGAGATGTCGCCGAGGGCGGCCAGGATCGCGGCCTCATCGGTCTTGGTGATCTCGCCGTCGGGCCGGTAGAACTTCAGACCGTTCCGGTCCTCCGGGATGTGGCTGCCGGTGACCATCACGGCACAGGCGCCGCGTCGCAGCGCCTCCAGTGCCAAGGCCGGCGTCGGCAGCGCGCCGCAATCGATCGCCGTGAAGCCGGCGCCCGTCGCGGCAGCGGCCACCGTCGCCGCGATGCCGGGGCTGCTGTCGCGCAGGTCCCGCCCGATCACGACGGTTTGGCCGGCGCCGGTCGTCGCGGCAATGGAGCGGAAGAAGGCGCTTGCGTAGGCATAGCTTGGCCACCCCACGAGATCTGTGACCAGCCCGCGCAAACCGCTCGTTCCGAACTTCAAGCTGCTCATGAGATGTCCTGTCAGAGGGGCGCGACACAATGGTGAGGGGGGCGCCACCTGCGCTTCTATAAATAGCCGTCAGCTTTCTCAAATGAATCTCGGTTCGTCGCGGAGGGTCTCGGACGGACGAGGGAAGCTGCGCCGCGGGGACGCTCCGAGACCATTGCCCGAGGAATGCCCTGCGACGGTCGAGGAGGCGGGACACGAGAAATTCCCGCATCCTCCTTTGCCACCGTCGGGCCGGCACCTCTCCGATTCGACGACGACCGGCCTGGCGCCGGTCGTTTCCTAGGGGGCCGCCTCCACTGTCAGCAGCGTGCCCTCCACCCCCGTCACGCGCACCCGCGCACCCAGCGGCGCATCCGGGCCGGTGACGCGCCAGAGGGTGTCGTTGACGCGGATCTGGCCCTCGCCCGCCACGATCGGGGCCGAGAGGAGGTAATCGCGCCCGACCAGCCCCTGGGCGCCCTGGTTCAGGGTGTTGGTTGCCTTGGTCCGCCGGCTCGCCACCACCGCGAAGAGCACGGAGAGGATACCGAAGAGCAGGATCTGCCCCTGCCAGGGCATCGGCACGAGGAGGATCTGCAGCCCCGTCACCAGGGCTGCCAGCCCGAGCCAGAGCAGGAAGACACCGGACGCCACGAGTTCCGTCCCCATCAGCACGAGGCCGATCAGGATCCAGGTCCAGGCGGGTCCGATCGCCTCGACGAACGACGCGATCATCGGACGCTGCCCCCGACATTCGGCGGCAGGCCGGTGCTCTTGCGGGCCGGAGCGCCCTCGCCGAAGACGCTGCGCGTGATCTCGGCTATGCCGCCCAGGGTGCCGGCCAGGGCCGCCGCCTCGATCGGCACAACCACCACGCGCTGGTTCGGCGCCGTGGCGATGGCCTTCAACGCCTCGACGTACTTCTCGGCCACGAGGAAGTTCGCCGCCGCGAGATCGCCCTTGGCGATGGCCTCGCTGACGAGTTGCGTCGCCCGCGCCTCCGCCTCGGCGCCGCGTTCACGGGCTTCCGCATCGCGAAAAGCCGCCTCTTTGCGCCCTTCCGCCTCCAGGATCGCCGATTGCTTGCGTCCCTCCGCTCGCAGGATCTCGGCCTGCCGGTGCCCTTCCGCCTCGAGCACCGAGGCGCGCTTCTCGCGCTCGGCCTTCATCTGGCGCGCCATCGCACCGGCAAGGTCGGCGGGCGGCACGATGTCCTTGATCTCGATGCGGGTCATCTTCACGCCCCAGGGCGAGGCAGCGGCATCCATCACCCGCAGCAGGCGCTCGTTGATCTCGTCGCGATGGGACAGCAGCTGGTCGAGGTCCATCGAGCCGACCACCGTGCGGATGTTGGTCATGGTCAGGGTCATCATCGCGACCTCGAGGTTCGAGACCTCGTAGGAGGCACGGGCCGCATCGAGCACCTGATAGAAGACCACGGCGTCGATCCGCACCCCGGCATTGTCGCGGGTGAAGGCCTCCTGACTCGGCACGTCGATGACCTGTTCCATGACGTTCACCCGCCGGCCGATGCGCTCGACATAGGGGGCGATGAGACCGAGGCCGGATTCCAGGCTGCGGTGGTACTTGCCGAACCGCTCCACCGTGTAGACGTGCCCCTGCGGCACGATGTTGATGCCGATCCCGAGGGTGATGACGACGAGCGCCACGAGAACCACCGCCGCGACGCTCACGCCCACAGAGAAATCCATGCCCCGCCCCCGCGACAATCCCGCCGGCATTGAGACCAGGGGACCGCTGCGACGCAAGGGTGTTTTGTGCGCCGCCGCGCTTTGGATGGGTTCAGGGCGTCAGCGGGACCAGACGCCGAGGCGCTCGGCGCGGGCATGGTCCTCGGCGGCCACGAGGTCGGGCGTCGCCTCGGGGGAGGCGCGGCCGCCGCCGTTGAACAGCACCACCTCCGAGAGGTCGCGCCCGTCCACCGAGCACAGCCGGGCCTCGCTGCCGGCCACCGGCTGGCAGGTCACCGTGCGGCCGGCGAGGTAGCGGGTGAGTTCGTCGGCCTGTCCGCCGCGGACCCACTCGACTCCGAACAGGCGCACGAGCTTGCCGCCGACGCGCAGGGTCGCGGTGTCGATGACTTCGACCGGGCCGCTGAACTCGTTGGCCGAGGCCCGCTTCGGCGGCGGCTCCTCCGGCGCGGCCGGGCTCATGTCGGGAGCGCTCGGTGGCGGCGTGGCCGATGGGGCCTGCGGCCGGGACTGTGCCGGCGCGCCGGTCTCGGCCGGCGCCGTCTCCTGGGGCGTCCGTCCGCCGAGAACGGCAAGCAGCGCCACGAGGGCGGCGGCGCCGAGCCCGATCGGAAGGGCGCGCCGGGACAAGGCGTCCCGCAGCACGTTGCGGTCGCGGGCGACCTCGCCCAGCCGCGACGCGCTGTCGGCGAACCGGCCGCGGGCATAGCCGCCGACCCGCTGCGCTCCCTCCCGGACGCGGCCCGCGACGAGGCCGGCCCGGGTCGGCTCCGCCGGTTCCACCGCGGCGCCGGGCGCGACCGGCTCGGCCGGCGAGGCCTCGGCGCGGCTGCGCCGCAGCGTTGCCAGGCGGTCGGAGACGGACGTGGCGAGGGCGCGGCCCCGGCCGGCCGAACGCGCCATCAGCGACCGGGCGAGGACCGACTGCGTCTCGACGAACCGCGCCGTCGCCGTTCGAAAGTCCTCGGTCGGAACGGGCTCCGGTTCGCGCTCGGGTTCCGGCGCGGGGACCGGCCGGAACAAGGTGGGATGCCGGTCGCGGAGTTCCGCGAGGAGGGCCGACAGGTCCATCGGGACAGGGGCGCCATCCGTCGCGGTGACCTGGCGCGGCGCGCCCGTTCGGTCGACCACGCGGTAACCGGGAGGTTCCGGGCTCGGTACGAGGGCCGCCTCCGCCAGGAGCGCGAGTGTCCGCTCCGCTACCGGATGGGCGCCGGCCTGCGCGACCGCTTCGGCGATGCGGACGCGCAGGGCCTCGCGCTCCGAGGCCGTCCCGTCCTGTCGCGCGTCACCCGGCACCGGCGAGGGTGGATCTCGATCATCCAAGACGCGAACAACTCCGGGTATGACGCACCGATCGCGGCGGGCCGGCCTCAGGCCCCACGCTGAGCACCCGCTATAGCGCTCTGGGGCCCGGCACCATAGCGGCGCAGGACGCGGCTCGATTCCGCGACGATGAGCGGGCGTTCCCCGGCGAAGCTGATGGTGAGGGTGAGCTCCGAGACGCCTTGGGAGCGAACGCCGCGGACCGGATTGTCGGCGCGGAAATCGAAGGTGGTGTTCACGATACAGGTTGCACTGGCGGCGTTGCAGGCCGTCCGGGTGGCGCCGCCCTGCGCCTCGTAGCGCCGCTCGGGCCAGCGCCGGACGAAGCGTCGCTTCTCGGCGATGAGCGCGGCCAGCGACAGAGTCCGGCCGTGAAAACGAACGCGCTCGGCATAGAACCGGGGTGCGGCGGCCACCATCGCGTCGCCGGGCGCCGAGACGCTGTCGAGGTAGCGGTCGGTCAGGCGTGTCGCGGCAACGGCCCATTCGGGGAAGCGGGCCTCGGAAGCCGCCACCGGCGGCGCCATCGGCGTGGGGGTGTCGGCGAGCCGCGGACGGATGTGGAGGCGCTCCGGCACGGTGCTCCGCATCGGGGAGCGGCGTCCCTCGGCGGAGGAACCGGCGACGCGCCGCCGGTGCGAGGCCATCGGGGTCCGCTCGGAGACCGCCGGGTCCTGGGGCGCCTGACTCTCGGCCTGGATCCTCGCCGGCGCGGGCGCCTCCACAGCGGGTTTTTCGGCAACAGGTTTCTCGCCCGACGGCTTCTCGCCGATGATCTTGCCTGAACCCGGGGTCTCGGCCTGGCGCGCCGGGGGATCGACCCAGCCCGGGCGCGACTGCGCCTCCGCCGTCCCCAGGGACAGCGCCGTGCCCACCAGGGCGACCGAGGATGCGAGGGCGAG
Source organism: Methylobacterium sp. AC433 (assembly GCF_979253015.1). Lineage (NCBI taxonomy): Bacteria > Pseudomonadati > Pseudomonadota > Alphaproteobacteria > Hyphomicrobiales > Methylobacteriaceae > Methylobacterium > Methylobacterium sp. AC433. The sequence continues at coordinate 31,217 of NZ_CEEDBN010000009.1, forward strand.
GCGGACCTGCGCCAATCGGACGAGGCTGGTTCGGTGGAAGACTGGACCGTGGCGCATGGGATCATCACCGAGGTCGCGGCCGGGGTTTCGGAAAGGCGCGTGCGGGACCGATCGACCGGTGTGAAACGTCGGGTGTGCCCGCTAAGTTTCCCTGAATGCGCGCGCAACGTTGCGGCCCGGGTTCTCGACCTGTGGAGGATCGCGAGGATTGCGGGGACGCATCAGGGCGCCGACTCTTGTGCCGGCCGGCTCTTGTCATTGCCAAGCCTGAACCCACCTTGTGGTGCGGGTCCGGGCCCCTCTGGCGGTCGAGGCGTTGACCGTGATGTCGGACCCTTCCATGCTTTTGCGCTGACGCGGCGCGAACGCACCGGAGGGTGTCGAACCTCATGGTCCCTCGTAGTCTTCCGCCCGATCCGGTCCGGCCCGATCAGAACCGATCCGGAGGACCACGATGAGCGCGCTCGCCCGGAAGGCGCTCCTCCTCGTCAATCCGAAGGCCCGCAACGGCAGCTTCTCCCTGGACGAGGTGCGCGAGGTCCTGCGTGCCGGTGGCATCGAGCCGTTCGAGCCACCGGGCGACGCCGATTGCACCGCCGTCATCAAGCGCCATGCGCCGGGCTGCGACCTCGTCATTCTCGGCGGCGGCGATGGCACGCTCAATGCGGCCGCGCCCGCCCTGGTGGAGACGGGGTTGCCCCTGGGTATCCTGCCCCTCGGCACGGCCAACGATCTCGCCCGCTCCCTCGGCCTGCCCGTCGACCCTGTGGAGGCCGCCCGCCTCATCACCAGCGCGGAGGCGCGCCCGGCCGATCTCGGCTGCGTCAACGGACACTACTACTTCAACGTCGCCAGCATCGGGTTCTCGGCGGACCTCGCCGGCGACCTCACGGCGGAATCGAAGAAGACCTGGGGCACCCTCGGCTACGGCATCGCGGCGGTTCGCGTCCTCCGGCGGATGCGGCCCTTCACCGTCTATATCGAGCATGATGGGCAGACCGAGACCGTGCGCACCATCCAGGTCTCGGTGGGCAATGGCCGCCACTACGGCGGCGGCATGACCGTGGAGGAGACGGCCACCGTCGACGACGGCAAGCTCGACTTCTACAGCCTGGAGGTCGCTCATTGGTGGCGGCTGCTGATGCTGCTGCCAGCCCTGCGCAGGGGCACCCAGGGCAAGGCGGCCGACGTGCGGGCCTTCAGCACTACCGAGATCGTGGTCAAGACCAAGAAGCCGCGGCCGGTGAACACCGATGGCGAGTTGTCGACGTATACGCCGGCCCACTTCAAGGTCCTGCCGAAGGCGGTGCGGATCTTCAGCCCAGCGCCGGCCGAACGGTCCGGTGCAGCTTCGAGCGGCGCCGGCCTCACGGCCTGAACCCTGCCAAATCCGGGGCCGGAACCGGCCCTTTCCCTCTTCACGCCTGCTCCCGGCGCGACGCCGCTCGTGGAGCGACCCTGACCGACGAAACGAGGCCCACGTGGACAGCCTGCTTCAACTCGCCAGCGATCCCACCGCCTGGGTGGCCCTCGCCACCCTGGTGGTGATGGAGGTCGTGCTCGGCATCGACAACCTCATCTTCATCTCGATCCTGACGAACAAGCTTCCGCCCGACGACCAGCAGAAGGCGCGGCGCATCGGCATCGGCCTCGCCCTGATCCTGCGCCTGGGCCTCCTCGCCACCATCGCGTACATCGTTGCCCTGACGCAGCCGGTCTTCGAGGTGTTCGGCAAGGGCTTCTCGTGGCGCGACCTCATCCTCATCGCCGGCGGCCTGTTCCTGCTGTGGAAAGCCACGAAGGAGATCCACCACTCCGTCGACCCGGAGCCGGAGGCGCCCGGGAGCAGCGCCGTGCGGCTCGGCTTCGCTGCGGCCATCGGCCAGATCCTCGTCCTCGACCTCGTGTTCTCCATCGACAGCATCATCACGGCGGTGGGCATGACCGAGCACGTACCGATCATGGTGATCGCCGTCGTCACCGCCGTGACCGTGATGCTGCTGGCCGCCGATCCGCTGTCGCGCTTCATCGCCGCCAATCCGACGGTGGTGATGCTGGCGCTGGGATTCCTGATCATGATCGGCATGACGCTGATCGCCGAGGGCTTCGGCGCCCACGTGCCGAAGGGCTACATCTACACCGCCATGGCTTTCTCGGCCGGCGTGGAGGGGCTGAACATGCTGGCCCGGCGCCGCAAGCGGAGCCAGGCCGGAACGGCGACCAGGCGCTGATGCGCCATGGTTAACGTTTCACGGGAAAACTGATGACGAGGCCCGGCCGCATGATCGGCCGGGCCTCATCGCATCCAACTGCGTCACGCCAGCGGTAGACCAGTTCCCAATGCATTGGCGCGGCTGGCCGCGGTTAGCCGAAACCGGTCTGGCCGGTACGATCGTCGCGGTCGAACACGCTGTAGACGTTGGCTCGAAACCTGGCCGGTCCCGCTATGGCGCTGCCCTGCCCTGTTCCGATGTCAGCGCCCGCGACGCTCGACTGATCAAGCTAGACACTCCGTTCCTGGGCCGTTGCCGAGCCGGAGAGGAGGGCTACGGTCAGCAACCGAATGACGCTCAGGAATGCGGACCAATTGGATGGAAAAAGCACGATTCCCGGCATTCCGGCACCCGGTCGCAAGAGAAACCTTCTTGTTTCTAAAGGTTTACAGAATCTGGAAAACTACAGCACAGGCTCCCGCGCGGCAGCTTCCTCGCGGGCGCAGATCGCTTGGTCCGGGGCCGGGCCGCCCGCGCCCACGAGCTTGGCGAGCTCCGCGCGCGCCTTCTCCAGGTCGGCCCGGAAGCCGGCATCCCCCTGAAGCGCAGCGAAGACCGCGCTGGCAGCGGTGCGTCCGGCCTCGATGTCGCTGGCCCAGTGCAGGCCGCAGACGATGCGGCTCTCGCCGTAGGAGCGGGCGCGGACGAAGAACTGCGTCGCCTTCTCGGGCATCAGGGCCGCCATGATCGCCGCATAGGTCCAGGCCTGCGTCGCGTGGCTCGACGGGAAGCTGAAGGCGTTGCCGAGGTCGCCCGTGCGCATCACGCAGATTTCCGCATCGTTGCCGACGAAGGGGCGCAGGCGGCGGTAATGCAGTTTCGGTCCCCGCGTGGCCTGAGCGATGTCGAGGCGCGCGCGCTCCAGCAAGGTCATCAGGGCGGGCGCCCGCGACTGCTCGATGCGCTGACCGATGACGCAGGCGAAATCGTCGAGGATCGCCGAAGCGCCATCGGCCACGTCGGTGGTGGCCAGCGCCCAGCGCGGGGTGCCTTTCAGGGCGCGTGTGGCGACGAAGGCCGCCTTGTCCGCGGCCTCGGCCGCCGATTGACCCCGGGGCGGCGCGCCGAGGATCGCCACGGTATCGGGCGCCTGCGCTTCGGAGAGGTAGGGCATGCGGGCCGGCTTGCCCGGCGTCAGCGGCGCGACGCCGACGGCGGGAGCCGAGGCCGGCTTCTGCGCCGCTTCCTGGGCCAGAACCCGCAGGGGGACGACTCCGATCGGCGCGACCGCGAGGAACATCAGGATCTGGGACAGGCGGGCCATCGGCGTCTCGGTGTCAGAGGGCAGCACAGAGCAGGTGTCGCAGGAGTATAGAACTCCTTTACAACAAGCCTATGGCAGGCCTCATCTGAACGCTGACGGAACTGCCTCCAGTGTTTCCCTTAGTGCAGGCAGGATTTCGACAGAAATCTGGTTTCTCCGTTTCTGCCGGGGCGCGGGTCGGTCACGACGAGCGATCCGCCGCGCCCGGGAAGGCACGACGGATCGAGCGGTGCGTGATCCGATCCGGCCGGAGCCGGGTTCAGAGCTTCGTCGCGGTTCGGCCTGCGAGGCTGCGCGCCGCGGTTTCGAGCCCGGCATGATCGCGACCGCCGCTGAGGGCGTAGGCCGAGTGGCCGGCAGTCCAATAGGCCGTCTCGCCGTCGCCGGGGCTCGTGACCTCGCTCGGAGCGACATGACCCTCGAGGCTGCGCGTGGCAAAGAGCGAGACTTCGCCGAGCTTGCCGGCGTCGATCATCACCTCGATGCCGGTGCCGTTCCGGGCCGGCACGACCTGCAGGTCCCGGACCGTCCAGTCGGCCGGCAGGTCGGGCAGCGCGATGCCGGTGGCGGCCGCGATGCCGGCGCGGTCGTAGGCCTGGGCCTGGTCGCCCCGCTGCGCGGCGATGCGGGCGCGGACCTGCGCCGCCTCGCGGGCGTGGCGGGCATCGGCCACCAGGGCCGGATCGACGGGCGAGGCGAACGTGTCCGGCACGCCGAGGAAGGGGCCGTCCGAATGGGCGAGCCAGCCGGTACCGACGAGCAGCGCGATCACCGCGGCCCGACGCAGTCGGTCGCCGAACCGGCGCCAGGCCAGGGTCCGGTCGAGGCGGCGCGCGGCGGCCCGATTGCGCTCAGGTCCGAGGCCCGGCAGGGCGGCGAAGGCCTGCCGCAGGGCGTCTCGGTCGTGCAGCTCGGCCATGATCTGCGCCGCGGTCTCGGGGTTGCGCGCCAGATGCGCCTCCACGTCCAGGCGGCGCAGGCCGTCGAGCTGCCCGTCCACGAAGGCAATGAGGTCGTTTTCCGTGATCGGATCGATCATCGCGGTCTGTTCCATGGCGTCGGCTCCGGTCAAATACAGGGGGCGCGTCCCCGGACAAGGAGTCCCGGCCGCGCGAGGGACGGATCGGCCCGCGTGGGCGCTCCGTCCCGGTCTTCGAAAGCGTCAGGGGTCGCCGACGGCCCGGCGCGGCGCGGCGTCCACATCGTCCTGGGAGACAAGGCGCAGGCGGGGCCGCTCGGCGGCGAGTCTCTGGCGCCGCTCCGCGACGCCACCTCCCTGGCGCTCGCCCTCCTCGAAGGCCCGCAGGGCGGCCCGGCCCCGACCGAGGCGCGACATCAGCGTGCCGATGGGAATCCCGAGCACGGCCGCCGCATCCGCGTAGGCCATTCCTTCCAGGGTGACGAGGTGAAGGGCCGCGCGCTGCTCCTCCGGCAGAGTGAGGAAGGCGCGCCGGATCTGTGCGAGCCGCACCTGCGCTTCCTGGGCCGGAGGCGCCATCTCCTCGCTCATCTGGACCAGCGTGTCGGCGTGGCGGGCCTCGACCCGTTTCCGGCGCTGCTCGTCGATGAAGACGTTGTGCAGCACCGTCATCATCCAGGTGCGCAGATTGGTGTTCGGCCGGGCCGCCTGACCCGATTCGAGAGCCCGCACCAGGGCGTCGTGCACGAGGTCGTCGGCCCTGAGGGTATCGCGCGTCAGGGCCCGCGCGTAGCGCCGGAGCGGTACGAGCAGGTCGACGATGGCGGTGGGGCCGGGCCGGTTCGGTTCGGTCGTCATAGGAGCATCAACGCACGAACCGGTGGTCTTAATCCAGCCGGTCCATGCGCGCGCGCATCAGCGGTAGGTCGCCTGGAGGTCGAGGGTACAGGTCCGGCCGATCTGATCGTAGTTCTCCGCGATCCAGGCCTGCGCCGCGCCCCGGCCCTTGTCGCGCAGACGCTCGAACACCCGCCAGCGGGCATCGAGGCGCGAGGAGGCCTGGTACTCGTCGAGGGCCCCCGTGCCGTCGATGCGGTGGACGTATTGCGACTGGTACTCGCCCCGACCGAGAACCCCTTCGGCGATGAGGTGATCGACGAAGTCGATGGCCCGCAGCTCGCGCATCAGATTGGCGTTGAAGGTGATCTCGTTGAGCCGGTCCTGGATCTCCTGGGGCGTGCGCGGGGTCTCGCGGCGCTCCACCGGGTTGATCTGCACCAGGACGATGTCGCGGGTCTCGGCACCGCGATAGAGCGGGTAGAGCGGCGGATTGCCGAGGTAACCGCCATCCCAGTACGGGACGCCGTCGATCTCCACCGCCTGGAACACGGTCGGCAGGCAGGCTGAGGCCATGAGGTGGTCGACGTTGAGGGCCTCGCGCTCGAACACCGCGAGCTTGCCGGTCCAGACGTTGGTGGCGGAGACGAAGACCGCCGCCGTCTCGGCCGCGCGCAGACGATCGAAATCCACCTGCGCGGCCAGCACCTTGCGCAGGGGATTGTAGTTCAACGGGTTCGACGTGTAGGGGCTGGTCTTCAGGGCCCGACCCCAGAACTCGGCGATGGGGTTGTTCGACCAGAACTCGAACAGGCCGCTGAAGGCGCGGCGCTGGGCCGGCCACAGATCACCGTCGAGGCTGACCTCGCGCCAGAACCGCGCCAGGGCGCTGCGGGCGCCCTCGGGACCATTCTCGAGCCAGCCGTCGACCATCACGACGGCGTTCATCGCCCCGGCGCTGGCGCCGGTGATCGCCTCGAAGCCGAGGCGCCCGTCCTCGATCAGGGCGTCGAGCACGCCCCAGGTGAAGGCCCCGTGGGCGCCGCCGCCCTGCAGGGCGAGGGCCACCGTCTTCTCCGCCCGCGGTCCCGCCATCACGCGGGTCCCGGCGGCCGGCTGCATTCGCAGGTCCCGTTCGACGGGGACGTCGATGAGCGAATCGACCGGTGGTTCCTGATGCGGATCGAGCATGCGGATCTCCCGAGGCTGATGCTGCACCGCAATATATGGTGCCGCAAGGCCACAAACAGGCCGGAACGCGCAGCGGTTCCCTGTCCGTCACGCAGCCCTGCCTCCCGGACCAGTCCGGAAACTCGACATCGTCGCCCGGATGGGACATGGGAGGAGCCGAATACGATCAGCGCGTTCGCCGTGCCGTCCGGGATGCCGGGTGACGCAGCGGACTTGACGCCCGCCCGCCGTCATCTCAGCTAAACGATCGAGGGCGTAGAGTTCGCGGCATCGGAACGCCGCCACCCGGCCCGGACCGGCCGGGTAGCGGCTCCCGGCCGCCGGCGGACGTTCCTCGGAGCGCACAGTCAACGATGGACATCATGGACGCGACCCCCGTCAACCCGATCAGCGGCACCGGCCCCGAGATCGCAGGCCCGAGCCCCCGGCACCGTACGGTCGGCGTCACCATCGGGTCCGGCGAAGGTGCGGTCACGGTGGGCGGCGGCGCGCCGATCGTCGTCCAGTCGATGACCAACACCGACACCGCCGACATCGACGGCACCGTGGCCCAGGTGGCCCAGTTGGCACGGGCCGGCTCGGAGCTCGTCCGCATCACCGTCGACCGCGACGAGGCCGCGGCCGCCGTGCCGAAAATCCGCGAGCGCCTCGACCGCATCGGCGTGCACGTGCCGCTGGTGGGTGACTTCCACTACATCGGTCACAAGCTCCTCTCCGACCATCCGGCCTGCGCCGAGGCGCTGGCCAAGTACCGGATCAACCCGGGCAATGTCGGCTTCAAGGAGAAGAAGGACACGCAGTTCTCGACCATCATCGAGCAGGCGATCCGCTACGACAAGACCGTGCGCATCGGCGCGAACTGGGGCTCCCTCGACGAGGCCCTGCTCACCCACCTGATGGACGAGAACGCCCGCTCGCCCCGGCCCATCGACGCCCGCGCGGTGATGCGTGAGGCCATGGTGCAGTCGGCTCTCACCTCGGCCGAGCGCGCCGTGGAACTGGGCCTGTCCAAGGACAAGATCATCCTCTCGGCCAAGGTCTCGGCGGTGCAGGATCTCATCGCGGTCTACCGCGAGGTGGCGCGCCGCTCGGACTTCGCCATCCATCTCGGCCTCACCGAGGCGGGCATGGGCTCGAAGGGCCTGGTGGCCGCATCCGCCGCCATCGGCGTGCTGCTGCAGGAAGGGATCGGCGACACGATCCGCTACTCGCTGACCCCCGAGCCGGGCGGCGACCGCACGGTGGAGGTGAAGGCCGCCCAGGAACTCCTGCAGACCATGGGCTTCCGCACATTCGTGCCCCTCGTGGCCGCCTGCCCGGGCTGCGGCCGCACCACCTCGACCACGTTCCAGGAGCTCGCCCGCGACATCCAGAGCTGGATCGTCAACTCGATGCCGGAATGGAAGAAGGCCTATCCGGGCGTCGAAGGCCTCAACGTCGCGGTGATGGGCTGCATCGTGAACGGTCCCGGCGAATCGAAGCATGCCGATATCGGCATTTCCCTGCCGGGTACCGGCGAGACCCCGACGGCCCCGGTCTTCATCGACGGCAAGAAGGCCATGACCCTGCGCGGGCCGACCCTCGCCAAGGACTTCGAGACCGTGGTCACCGACTACATCGAGCGGCGCTTCGGCTCCGGCGCCCGTACCGCCGCCGAGTAACGAACGCCACAGGACGGCGCGAGCTCCTGTGACGGAACGGCGGCCTTCGGTGAGGTTGCCGTTCTCGCATGCTGCGCCGCATGATAGCGTGAACGCAATCGTCCCTCGCCGCCCGACGCCGTCGGGACGGCCCCGGCGTTCCCGCGCGCGGCCTGAAGCCGCGCCGCGAGACGTTGGGCTCGCAACGAGCCTCGATCGAGCCGAATGACGCAGACCGCCCCTTCGAGCGCGCCCGCCGCCAAGTCCGAGGGAGCCGGCAGCCCGCCCGGCCTCGCCGACGGGGCCGCCGAGACCGCGCGCGCCCACGCGCCCGCGAGCCTCGGGACCCTCATCCTCGGCTCCATCGGCGTCGTCTACGGCGATATCGGGACGAGTCCGCTCTACGCCTTCCGCGAGGCGCTCGTCTCCGCGCGCGCCGACGGCATCCTCCTACGCGAGGAAGTCCTCGGCGTCGCCTCGCTGATCCTGTGGGCGCTCGTCCTCATCGTCACCATCAAGTACGTCGTCATCCTGATGCGGATGGACAACAACGGCGAGGGCGGCATCCTCTCGCTGATGGCGCTCGCCCGCACCGCGCTGGGCGGCTCCCGCGTGGTGTTCATGTTCGGCCTGCTGGGCGCCTCCCTGTTCTACGGCGACGCGATCATCACGCCGGCGATCTCGGTGCTCTCGGCGGTGGAGGGATTGAAACTCGTCACCCCGGCCTTCGAAGCCTACGTGCTGCCGATCACCATCGCGATCATCGTACCGCTGTTCCTCATCCAGGTGCGGGGCACCAGCAAGGTGGCGTCCTTCTTCGGGCCGGTCATGGCGGTGTGGTTCGGCGCGATGGCGCTGGCCGCCCTGCCCCACATCATCGCCAACACCGACGTGTTCTGGGCCCTGAACCCGTACTATGCGGTCCATTATCTCCTCGGACACGGGACCGGCGCCCTGGTGGCCCTCGGCGCGGTGTTCCTGGCCGTGACCGGGGCCGAGGCGCTGTTCGCCGATCTCGGCCATTTCGGGCGCCGGCCGATCCAGATCGCCTGGCTCGGCCTCGTCGGCCCCTGCCTCGTGCTGAATTATTTCGGTCAGGCGGCCCTGGTCCTGTCGAAGCCCGACACCACCGATCCGTTCTTCCAGCTCGTCCCCGAATGGGGCCTGCTGCCGATGGTGCTGCTGGCCACCGCCGCCACCGTCACGGCGAGCCAGGCGGTGATCACCGGTGCCTTCTCCCTGTCGCGCCAGGCGATTCAGCTCGGCCTGCTGCCGCGCCTCGAGATCCGCCACACCTCCGAATCGCATTCGGGCCAGATCTACCTGCCGCAGATCAATGCCCTGCTCATGGTCGGCGTGGTGATCCTGGCCGTGCTGTTCCGCTCCTCGGCGGCCTTGGCCTCGGCCTACGGCATCGCCGTGACGGGCACGATGCTGATCACCGCGAGCCTCGCCTTCCTGGTGCTGTGGAAGACCTGGAAGTGGTCGCCCTGGGCCGCCGGCCTCGCGATCCTGCCCTTCGCGGCGGTGGAGTTCCTGTTCCTGCTGTCGAACATGCTGAAGGTGTTCGAGGGCGGCTACGTGCCCCTGCTCTTCGCGGGCGCCCTGATCGTCATGATGTGGACCTGGGTGCGCGGGGTGGGCATCCTCATCAACAAGACGCGCAAGACCGACGTGCCGCTGACCGAGCTCGTCAGCATGCTGGAGAAGAGCCCGCCGCACCACGTGCGCGGCACGGCTGTGTTCCTCACCAGCGATCCCTACATCGCCCCCGCCGCCCTGCTGCACAATCTCAAGCACAACAAGGTGCTGCACGAGAAGAACGTGGTGCTCACCGTCGAGACCGTGGACACGCCCCGGGCCGCGGAAGCCGACCGCATCCACATCGAGCCGATCGGCCCGCACTTCCACAAGGTCGTGATGAAGTTCGGCTACATGGAGACGCCGAACATCCCCCGGACCCTGACGCTGCTGCGCAAGCAGGGCTTCAAGTTCGACATCATGGCGACCTCGTTCTTCCTGTCGCGCCGCTCGATCCGGCCGGCCGCCCATTCGGGCATGCCCCTGTGGCAGGACCGGATCTTCATCACCCTGGCCAAGAACGCCAACGACGCCACGGACTTCTTCCAGATCCCCACCGGCCGCGTGGTCGAGGTGGGGACCCAGGTCACCGTTTAGGGAAGGCTCCGAAGGCGGGGGCCCGATCCGATGTGACCGCGGTGACCGGATCAGCGGGCTTCGAAGCGTCGCGCCGGGCTCATGCCACGACCGATGGCGGCGACGCCCCGGCTTCGGCCGGTCGGCCCGGCGCGGGCTCGCGGATCCCGCCGCGCAGCGCCAGATCGATGGGCTCGTCGAGGAAGGGCAGCGGCGCGGCGGCCTTCCGATGCGTGGAACGCCCGTAATAGGCCCTGAGCAGCGGCGTCCGATCGAGGAGATGGGCCTCGACGCGGTCGTTCAGGCGTCCGACCGGACCCGTCAGCGCATCGAAGCTCCCGGTGAGGCTGCGGACAAGTGCGCGCGTGCACGCCGTGGCGAGGCGGGCGACCGGACGAAGAATGCTCATCGTGACCTGCGGTGAAGGGAAGGCCCGATGGGAAGTAGGGCGACGGTCCTGCCGATCCCCGCGACCGAAAGCGGCACGCGGGGTGCTGGAACCGGAGGCGGATCAGGATCCCGTCGGCGGCGCGATTCGCTCTTTAGAGGGCCGGCTCACGGCCTCGGCAGGTTGAGGACGGGCGGCGGGATCAGCGGCTCTGGGGCCAGGGCGGCCGGCGTCAGGGCGACGCGGCTGCGGGAGGGCTTCGTCGCCTTGGCGGCGGGATCGGTCTTCTCCTCGGTGGCCCGCGCCGTGCGGATCGGAGCCGCGCGCGCGCTCGGCGCTGACGCGGCCGGTGTCACGGGAGCGGGGGCCGTCACGGCCGAGGCGGGGGCCGACGGAACGGAAGCCGGGGCACCAACCACGGGCATCGTCGGCGCCGCGGGGGCCTGGGCGGATGCGAAGGCGAGGGCGGTCGCCGGGACCGGCGGCTCGGCCTGCACGACGGCGCCGGGCTTGCGCTTCTCGTAGAAGGCGTTGCCGCCGGCCACCGCCACGTAGTGCATGTTGTTGTAGGGGAAGCGCAGGCCGGCGGTGTGGAAGTACATCGCCCGACCGACCTTGGGATGGCGCTGGCCGTCGAGGACGGCATCCGTGACCTCGGCGACCTTCTGGAGACTCTTCTCGTCCATCTTCTTCGTCAGGACGCCGGGGGCGAATTGCCGGGGCTGGCCGACCACGGCGCAGATCCCGCCATTGGGGAAGGCGGCGGCCTCGAGCCGGTTCATCACCACCGTGCCGACGGCGAGCAGGCCTTCGGAGTCACTGCGATTGGACTCGAAGTACATCGCCCGGCCAAGGCAGTCGCGCTCCTCGTCGGTGACAGACACCGGCTTGGCTGCGATCGTCGAACCGGTCGACGTAGGTGCACCCGCATAGGTATTGCAACCACCGAGAGCCGGAACCACCAGGAGTAGACCAAGTAGAGGGAGCGTCATCGCCGATCGGATGTCCTGCATGCCGCCTTGTCCCACTCCCACAAGCGTATCCATTAGGCTTGACCACCAAATGGGTTCGTTTTCGGGCAGAGGCGGCAATTCCGAGGCGGCGGGTCAGGCCTCGCGGTCGTAGCGGAACGCGTCCGCGACCCGCGGCATCCCGATCCGATCGTAGAAGGTGACGGCACCGGGGGCGGCCGTCAGCAGGAGCGAGGCCTGGGGCCCGACCGCCGCGCGGGTGGCCGCGATCAGACCCTGGCCGATCCGGAGGCCCTGGACCGAGCGGCTCACGGCCAGGTCGGAGAGGTAGGCGCAGAACACGAAATCGGTGAGCGTGCGCGCGACCCCGACGAGGTCGCCGTCCCGCCGGGCGGTGACCACGAGGTCGGCCTGCGCCAGCATCCGTGCGAGGCGCGGCAGGTCGTCGGCCGGGCGGCGCGCCGCGAGACCCGATTCGATCAGGACGCGGCGGAATTCCGCCGCGTCGAGGCCGGGCTCGATGCCGTAGGCGACGTCCGGCACGCTCAGGCCGTCAGCGTCCCATGGCAGTGCTTGTACTTCTTGCCCGAGCCGCAGGGGCACGGCTCGTTGCGCCCGACGCGGCCCCAGGTGGAGGAATCGTCCGGGTTACGCTCGAGAACGGCCGTGTCCGTGGCCATCTCGCGGGCGGCGTAGCCATAGGCGGGTCCCCCGCCTCCGTCGCTGCCGGAGCCGTGGCCCGCCATCTCGTTCTCGCCGGTGACGGGATCGAGGTGCTGGGCGAACATCGGCGGCAGGCCGGGCTGGGCGAAGGGATTGTCGGCGCCCTCCGCGGGCGGCTCCTCGTACATGATCTCGATGCGCGAGAGCTGCTGCGTCACCTGCTCGCGCAGGGCGGCGACCAGGCTGTTGAACAGCTCGAAGGCCTCGGACTTGTACTCGTTGAGGGGATCGCGCTGGGCGACGCCGCGCCAGCCCACCACCTGGCGCAGGTGGTCGAGGGTGACGAGGTGCTCGCGCCAGAGGTGATCGAGGGTCTGCAGGAGCACCTGCTTCTCGACATAGGTCATCACCTCGGGCGTGTTCTTCTCGGTACGTTGGGCATAGGCCTCGTCGGCGGCCTGCCGCAGGCGGTCGCGCATCTCCTCGTCGGCGATGCCCTCCTCCTTGGCCCAGTCTTCCACCGGCACGCCGAGGTTGAGTACGGTCTGGACCCGCTCGCGCAGGCCCTCGATGTCCCACTGCTCGGCATAGGCGTTCTCGGGCACGTGCACGGCGACGAGGTCGTCGACGACGCCGTGGCGCATCTCGTCCACGGTCTCGCGCACGCTCTCCTGGCCCATGAAGTCGCGGCGCTGCTCGAACACGACCTTGCGCTGGTCGTTCATGACGTTGTCGTACTTGAGCACGTTCTTGCGCATGTCGAAGTTGCGCGCCTCGACCTTCTGCTGCGCCTTCTCGATGGCCTTGTTGATCCAGGGGTGGATGATCGCCTCGCCCTGCTCCAGGCCGAGACGGGTCAGCATGCCGTCCATGCGGTCGGATCCGAAGATCCGCATCAGGTCGTCCTGGAGCGACAGGTAGAACTTCGAGCGGCCGGGATCGCCCTGGCGTCCGGAGCGGCCGCGCAGCTGGTTGTCGATGCGGCGCGATTCGTGGCGCTCGGTGCCGATGATGTAGAGGCCGCCCGGCAGGGCGACCTTGCGGCCCGCGGCCGGATCGGCCGGCTCGCCTGAGGCCAGGACCTTGTCGCGGTTCTCGGCGATCTCGGCCTTGATCGCCTCGATCTTCGCGTCGCGCTCCGGACCCTCGGGCACGCCCGCAACCTCTTTCTCCACCCGCATCTCGACGTTGCCGCCGAGTTTGATGTCGGTGCCGCGGCCAGCCATGTTGGTCGCGATGGTGATGGCGCCGGGCACGCCGGCCTCGGCGACGATGTATGCCTCCTGCTCGTGGAAGCGGGCGTTCAGCACGGCGAAGCGCTTCGTCACCCGGCCCTCGCGGGCGGCGGCGTAGACGTCGGTCAGGGCATTGGGATCCGAGTAGTCGAGCTGGCGGAAGCCCGCCTTGACCAGCATCTCGGCGAGATGCTGCGACTTCTCGATCGAGCCGGTACCGACCAGGATCGGCTGGTGGCGGGCATGCGCCTTCTCGATCTCGGCGATGATGCCGTCGTACTTCTCGCCCACTGTCCGGTAGACCTCGTCGTCCTCGTCGACGCGCTCGACTTCCTTGTTGGTCGGAATGTCGACGACCTCGAGCTTGTAGATCTCGGCGAACTCGTCCGCCTCGGTGGAGGCGGTGCCGGTCATGCCGGCGAGCTTGGAATAGAGGCGGAAGTAGTTCTGGAAGGTGATCGAGGCCAGCGTCTGGTTCTCGGGCTGGATCGTCACCCGCTCCTTGGCCTCCAGGGCCTGGTGCAGGCCTTCCGAGTAGCGCCGGCCCTGCATCATGCGGCCGGTGAACTCGTCGATGATCACCACCTCGTCGTTCTTGACGATGTAATCCTTGTCCAGGGTGAACAGGGTGTGGGCGCGCAGCGCCAGGTTCACGTGATGGACCAGCGAGACGTTGTGCGCGTCGTAGAGATCGCCTTCCTTCAGAAGGTCCGCGCCGCGCAGGAGATCCTCGACGAATTCGTTGCCGCTCTCGGTCAGCGAGACCGTGCGCTGCTTCTCGTCGAGGTCGTAATGCTCGCGCTCCAGGTGGGGCATCAGGGCATCGACGGAGACGTAGAGCTCGGAACGGTCGTCCACCGGGCCTGAGATGATGAGCGGGGTCCGCGCCTCGTCGATCAGGATCGAATCGACCTCGTCCACGATCGCGTAGTTATGCCCGCGCTGCGAGAGCTGCGAGAGCTCGTACTTCATGTTGTCGCGCAGGTAGTCGAACCCGAACTCGTTGTTGGTGCCGTAGGTGATGTCGCAGGCGTAGGCCTCCTTCCGCTGCTCGTCGTCGAGACCGTGCACGATGGTGCCGACGGTGAGTCCGAGGAAGCGGTAGACCCGGCCCATCCATTCCGCGTCGCGGGCGGCGAGGTAGTCGTTCACGGTGACGACGTGGACGCCGAGGCCCGAGAGGGCGTTGAGGTAGACCGGCAGGGTCGCCACCAGGGTCTTGCCCTCGCCGGTGCGCATCTCGGCGATGCCGCTCTCGTGCAGAACCATGCCGCCGATGAGCTGGACGTCGAAGTGGCGCTGGCCGAGCACGCGCTTGGCAGCCTCGCGCACGGTGGCGAAGGCGGGCACGAGGATGTCGTCGAGGGTCTTGCCGGCGGCGAGCTCGGCCTTCAGCATGGTGGTGCGGGCGCGCAGGTCGTCGTCCGAGAGCGCGGCGACCTGCGGCTCCAGGGCGTTGATCTCGGCCACACGGGGACGATAGCCCTTCACGCGCCGGTCGTTGGACGAGCCGAAAATCTTCTTGGCGAGGGCACCGAGCATCGTGAACCTACGGTCGATCGAAAAGTCTGAAGGCGAATGTTGGCCGGGCTTATAGAGGTAAACACGGGCCGGCGCATCCGAAAGAGCCGCCCCGGCCTCAACGGCCGGAAGCGGGATGCGGCGGGGCCTGCGCAGAGCGGGCGGACGATGCCGCGCGCCCGAGCGGGCGGCAGCCGACGTCGCACACAAACGCGGTACGGCTCCGTTTCGATCCGGCGCGCGATGACCGGGCTCGACGGCCCGCTGTCAGTTGATGACGCAGAAACCGGCGCCGGCGCCGACCACCCGCCGGGGCTCACATCCCATCTCGGCGGTCCGGAGCTCGCGGGGCGCCCGAGGACTCGCGGCGAGTAAGGGCATCACCCGGCGCAGGCCGGGATCGCGCGCTCCGGGAGCGGGGTCGAGGCGGGGCCGGGACACCGACGCCGCGGCGCCGCCGGAGGACACGAGGACGACGCCTCCGGCCTGTCCGCCGCGCGCGCCACCACGGAACCCGCGCCCCCGCGCCTCGGCCTCGCCTGCCAGGCCGACGATCAGGGCGAGCACGGCCGCTCCGACGACGAGACCTCCCCGCATCGTGATCTCCTCGACGATTGGACCGGGTGAGGCTAGGCGGACCGGCTTAACGACGCCTCTCGGGAACCCGTCGCATTCGCCGAGACCCCGCCCTTGGATTCGACCGTTCCGCGCCACGACCGTGCTTGCCATCGGCGCCCGCACGCGCCACCTGATGTCGCGGCAAAACCGCGGCTTCCGGCCGCCCGTCTCTCTCGACCGCCCCATGCGACGACCTCCGGCCGGCCTGCGCCGGGACGCGGGCGGCGCTCCCAAGGACGCCTCCATGACGATGATCAAGTCCCTCTCGCGCCCCGGCCTCCTGCCCACGGGTCTCCTGCGCACGGGCGCCGTCGCCCTGGCCCTGAGCCTGCCGCTGGCCTCCGCACGGGCGCAGGCCCCCGCCGCCGCGCCGGCCGCACCCGCGGCTCCGGCCGCCCCGGTGGCCCCCGAGACCGTGGTGGCGAAGGTGAACGGGGCGCCGATCACGGCGGGCGATCTCGCCATCGCGGCGGAGGATCCGGCCCTGTCGCTGCCAGGGGTCGACGACGCCCAGAAGAAGTCCCTGCTCGTCGACTACATGATCGACCTCAAGGTCGGGGCCCAGGCGGCGGAGGCCGCCAAGGTCGGTGATTCGCCGGACTTCCAGCGCAAGCTCGCCTACTTCAAAGACAAGCTCCTCCTCGACGAGTACCTGGAGCGGGAGGCCAAGAAGGCGGCGACACCGGAGGCGGCCAAGGCTCTCTACGACCAGACCGTCAAGGCGATGAAGCCCGAGGAGGAGGTGCATGCCCGCCACATCCTCGTGGAGAGCGAGGACGAGGCCAAGAAGATCGCCGCGCGCATCAAGGGCGGCGAGGATTTCGCCCGGGTCGCGGCCGAGGTGTCGAAGGATCCCGGCTCGAAGACCGAGGGCGGCGATCTCGGCTGGTTCACGAAGGAGCGCATGGTCGCCCCCTTCGCCGAGGCCGCCTTCAAGATGAGCCCGGGCCAGGTCTCCGATCCGGTCAAGACCCAGTTCGGCTGGCACGTGATCAAGCTCGAGGAGAAGCGCACGAAGCCGGTCCCGACCTTCGACGAGATGAGGGAGCAGGTGGACCAGTACCTCACCCGCAAGGCGCAGCAGGACCTGATCCTCAAGCTGCGCGAGGGCGCCAAGATCGACCGCACGGCCGCGGCCCCCGCCGTGGCGCCCGCGCCCGCCCAGAAGGCGCCGTAACGAACCTCAGGCGACCCGGCGCAGCGGGCGCGGCGCGGGCTCGGTCCGCCCGCGTCCATTGCGCTTGGCTTGGTAGAGGGCGGCGTCGGCCCGGCTGAGCAGGGCATCGAGGCGACGGCCGGGCGCTGCCGAAGCCGCGGCGTCCGCCGTCGCGAGTCCGATGCTGACGCCGATGGCGAGCTGCGGCAGTTCCGCCACGGCGATCCGGGCCACGGCGCGGCGCAGGAACTCGGCCTTGGCCAGGGCGTCCTCCGGGGTCAGGCCGCGCAGGAGACAGGCGAATTCCTCACCGCCCATCCGCCCGAAGATCGCCGAGCCCGGCAGCAGCGCAGCCACCGCGTGGCAGAACCCGACGAGGACGCCGTCGCCCACCGCGTGGCCGTGCACGTCGTTGATGCTCTTGAAATGGTCGAGGTCGAACAGGAGCAGGGTGACGTCGCCCCCGTCGGTCAGGGCCGTCTCCGCCCGGGCCACGAAGGCGCGCCGGCTGAGGATGCCGGTGAGCGCGTCGGTGTCGGCGGCCAGCCGCTGCAGGCGCTCCGCGCGCTCCTTCGTCAGCGACATGAACACGAAGGCGATCGCCAGGGTGAAGAGCATGCCGGCGAGGCACAGGATCGTCAGCCAGGGCGTCTGCAACGGATTCGGCTGGGTCTGCGGCGGTGCGGCGATCGCGAGGGGCACGCGGATCCAGTAGGCGACGGTGTAGAGCAACAGCAGGGCGACCCCGGGATAGCGCGACACCAGGGGCTCGGCCCGTGCCCGCCAGATCTCGCGCGCGGCGAGGAGGCAGAAGCCGCCGGCGAGGCTCGAAGCCAGCATGACCCGGGCGGGAACCGAGGCGAAGAAGGCCGGGATCAGGCAGCTGCCGCTCCAGAGCACCACCGCCACCGCGATCGGCATGAGGCGCGCGGGCCGGCCCTCGAAGGCGCGGGTCCCGGTCCAGATCAATCCGTAGGCGCCGATCATCACGCCGTTGGCGACGCCGATCGAGACCCAGTCCGGTAGGATCCCGCGTAAGGACAGGAGGGCGGAGGCCATCGCGCCGGTGATGTGGGCGGCGCCCCAGATCGCCAGGGCGTGGACGTGCCGGGCCTGACTCCACGATAGCAGGAACAGGCTTCCGACCATGAAGGTCAGAATCACGGTCACGAGCAGAAGGGTCGAGGCATCGAGCAGCATCGATCGGTTCCGCTCCCTCGCGCGCTGGATGTCCGGAAGGCCCCTCGCCTCCTCGAGACAGTCGGATGACTGCCCGATGCTATCCTAAACGATCACGGTTACCTAGAAATGGACGCTGGATGACCGTTCACGACGTCCGCGGAACGGGGGTGTTCAGGGCTCCGCCTTTCGGGGACCGGGGCCGAGGGGCGTGATCCGCAGGGCGGTGATCCGGTTGCGGGCCTTGCGCAGGACCTGAAAGCGGAAGCCGTGGAAGTTGAAGGCGGTCCCGGTATCGGGAATTGCCCGGGCCTCGTGGATGACGAGACCCGCGATGGTGGTGGCCTCGTCGTCGGGCAGGTCCCAGTCCATCGCCCGGTTGAGGTCGCGGATCGGCACGCCGCCATCGGCCTGAACCGAGCCGTCGCCCTGGGGCCGCACGCCGGAGACGGTGACGTCGTGCTCGTCGGCGATGTCGCCGACGATCTCCTCGAGGATGTCCTCCAGGGTCACGAGGCCCATCACCTCGCCGTACTCGTCGACCACCAGGGCGAAGTGGGTCTTCTTGGTGAGAAAGGCCTTGAGCTGGTCGCGCAGGGAGGTGGTGTCCGGCACGAACCAGGTCTCCAGCGCCAGGGCCTCGACCTTGAGGCCGGAGGCGTCGCCGCCCGCGGCATCGAGCGCGCGCAGGAGGTCCTTGGCATGCAGCACGCCGACGATGTTCTCCGTGGTGCCGCGCCAAAGGGGCATGCGCGTGTAGGGCGAGGCCAGCACCGCGCGCACGATCTCCTCCGAGGGCAGGTCGGCATCGATGGTGCGCATCTTGGTGCGGTGGACCATCACCTCGGAGACGGTGAGGTCGGACAGGTCGAGGAGGCCGCCGAGCATGTCGCGCTCGGCCTTGGCGACTCCGCCCTCGCGATGCAGCAGGGCGACCTGGCCGCGAATCTCGTCGGTGGCCGAGAGGATGGTCTGGCGCTCCTCGATCCGGACGCCGAAGGGCCGGAGCATGGCGCGCACCAGGGCCTCGATGGCGAGCGCCGCCGGCCCGAGCAGGGCCACCGCGAAGGCCACCGGCCGGGCCATGACGAGCGCAGCCTTGTCCGGCTTGTTGATCGCGAGGGTCTTGGGCAGAACCTCGGCGAAGATGATGACGAGGACCGACATCACCCCGGTGGCATAGAGGACGCCGCTCTTGCCGAAGAGGGTCGTGAGCACGCTGGTGGTGAAGGCCGAGGCGCCGATCGCCACGATGTTGTAGCCGATCAGCATGGCGCCGATGAAGCGCTCGCGGCTCGCCAGGATGGCGTTGACGAGGCGCGCGCGCACGTCGCCGGCATTCTCCAGGGCCAGCATGCGGGCCCGGGACGCCGCCGTGAAGGCGGTCTCCGCCCCGGCGAAGAAGGCCGAGAGCAGGAGCGAGATCGCCACGATGCTCGCGGCCAGCCAGAGATCGGTATGGGGTTCCATGCGCGCCGATGCCGGAGGATGTCGTCAGGACGAGCCGTTGATTACCACGGCGCGGGCCGGACGGTTCACGGCCCTCCGGTCCCGGCGATGAGTTCCTTGATCCGCCCGGCCAGGGCCTCCATCACGAAGGGCTTCGTCAGGACCTGCATGCCGGGCTCGAGGTAGCCGTTGCCGAGCACGGCGTTCTCGGCGTAGCCGGTGATGAACAGCACCTTCAGGCCGGGGCGCACGACCCGGCCGGCATCGGCCATCTGGCGGCCATTCATGCCGCCGGGCAGCCCGACATCGGTGACGAGGAGGTCGAGCCGCACGTCCGATTCGAGCACCTTGAGGCCGGCCGCCCCGTCCGCCGCCTCGATGGCGGTGTAGCCGAGATCCTCCAGCACCTCGGTGACGAGCATCCGCACCGTGGGCTCGTCGTCCACGATGAGCACGGTCTGGCCCTGCTCGGCCCGGGGTGCGTGAGCGAGGTCGGCCTCGGCGTCGCGGGCCTCGGCCTCCCCGTAGTGGCGGGGCAGGTAGAGGCAGACCGTGGTGCCCTGGCCGACCTCCGAATAGATCCGCACCTGCCCGCCCGACTGGCGGGCGAAGCCGTAGATCATCGACAGGCCGAGGCCCGTGCCCTCACCGAGCGGCTTCGTGGTGAAGAACGGGTCGAAGGCGCGGGCGATCACCTCCGGCGTCATGCCGGTGCCGGTATCGGTCACGCAGAGGGAGAGGAACTGGCCGGGCTCCAGGTCGCGCTCGCGGGCGGCACGGGCATCGAGCCACTTGTTCGCCGTCTCGATGGTGATGCGCCCGCCCTCCGGCATGGCGTCGCGGGCGTTGATGCAGAGGTTGAGGAGAGCGTTCTCGAGCTGGTTCGGATCGACCAGGGCGGTCCAGAGCCCGGCCGCGCCCACCACCTCGATGGTCACCGCGGGGCCGACGGTCCGGCGCACCAGTTCCTCCATGCCGGCGACGAGGCCGTTCACGCTGGTGGGCCTGGGGTCGAGGGTCTGGCGGCGCGAGAAGGCGAGGAGGCGGTGCGTCAGGGCCGCGGCCCGCTTGGCCGCGCCCTGCGCCGCGTTGATGTAGCGGTCGAGGTCGGTGACCCGCCCCTGCGCCATCCGGGCCTGGAGCAGTTCGAGGCTGCCGGAGATGCCCGTGAGCAGGTTGTTGAAGTCGTGGGCGAGGCCGCCGGTGAGCTGACCCACCGCCTCCATCTTCTGGGCCTGGCGCAGGGCCTCCTCGGTCCGGCGCTGGTCGGTGACGTCCCGCCCGATGATGGTGAAGATCTCGCCGTCCGGGGCCGCCGTCCACATCACCGTGCGCCGGTCGCCCGCCTTGGTGAGGACGCGGTCGACGAAGCCGGTCACGGTCTCGCCCCGCGCGAGGCGACGGACCACCTCGGCCGTCTCGGCGTGGTCGGCGGGATCGATCAGCGCGGCGAAGGGCCGGCCGAGCAGCGCGTCGTCATCCCAGCCGAGGGTGCGGCCCCAGGCCGGATTGATGGTCTTCAGGTAGCCGTCGAGCCCGGCGGTGCCCATCAGGTCGGTGGTGGTCTCCCAGATGCGGTCGCGCTCGCGGGTGCGGCTCTCGACCTGGCGCTCCAGGCTGGTGTTGAGGCGCGCCAGCTCGGCGCTGGCGGACTTCTGGTCGTCGATGTCGGTGTTGGTGCCGACCCAGCGCAGGATGGTGCCGTCCGCCGCCCGGATCGGCTCGGCCCGGACCAGGAACCAGCGATGGGCGCCGTCCGCACGGCGGATGCGGAACTCGCCCGCGTAGGGCCGGCCGTCGGCACGGCAGGCCTCCCAGCTCTCCATCGCCGCGCGGTCGGCGGGGTGGACCACCGGAGCCCAGGCCGCGCCGCGAACGGCCTCGAGGGCGGAGCCGCAATAGGTGGCGCAGGCGGCGTTGAACCAGTCGAGGGCACCGGTGCCGGAGGCGGCCCAGACGTGGATCGGCACGGCCTGCGCGAAGGCGTGGAACTGCGCGTCGCTGGCCCGTCGCGCGGAGGTCGCGCGGCTGCGCTCCGTCGCCGCACGCACGCGCTCGGCGACGTTGCGCATGAAGGCGAGTTCTTCGGGCGACCAGGACCGGGCGGTGGCGTGGTTGAGGTACAGGAGCGCGACGAAGCCGCCGTGCTCGGTGAGCGGCATGTTGACGAAGGACTGCGCGCTGATCGCCTTCAGGGCCTCGGCGCCGGAGGCGGTGCGCGGATCGGTGTCGGCATCGCTGCAGATCACGGTCTCGCCGCGCTTCAGATCCTCGATATACGAGCCGTAGTCACGGAAATGCAGGGTCCCGGCGAGACTCCGGATGCCGGGAGCGTTCCAGTCGCGCTCGATCAGGATCGTTTCGGCCACCGGATCGATGGTGCCGTAACCGGCCCGGCTGACACCGAGGGTGGTGCCGAGGATCTCGGCGGCCACGTAGGCGATCGCGGCGGTGTCGTCGAGGTCGCGCAGGCGATCGCCGAGCTCGGCCACCGCGATGCGCCGGGCCTCGGCGGCGCGGCGCTCCTCGATGTCGATGGCGAGGACGAAGAACCCCTCCACCCCGCCGGTCTCGGTCCGGCGCGGGATGTACTGGATGGCGCAGGCCCGCAGCCGGCCGTGGCGGTCGGGCAGGACGCCGTCGCGCGCGACGCTCTCGCCGGCCAGCGCCCGGTCCATGTCGGGGCGGCGCTGGGCGAAGACCTCGTCGCCGAGCACCTCGCGCGCGTGGCGGCCGACCAGGGTCTCCACACCGTGCCCGAACCAGGTCTCGTAGTAGCGATTGTTGAACCGGTAGGTGTAGTCGCGGTCGAGGTAAGCCACGAGCACCGGCAGCGCGTCGGTGATGAGGTGCAGTTCCGCCTCGCGCTGCTCGGCCGGCGCGCTGCGCAGGCGGGCGACCTCGGCCTCCAGCGCGGCGATGCGGCGATGCAGGCCCTCGGTTTCGGGAGCGCTCAAGCGGCGCTCAATTCGGCGGCCAGGAAGGCGCGGACCTCGGCACCGTCGATGCCGGGCGCGATGAAGCTCTGGCCGATGCCGCGCGCCAGGATGAAGGTCAGCGCGCCGTCGCGAACCTTCTTGTCCTGGGCCATCGCCGCCACCAGCGCATCGGCGTCGCCGCAGCCGCCGGGCACCGTCTGGAGCCGGGTCGGCAGGCCGGCCAGGGCGAGGTGGTTGGCGACGCGGCCGGCATCCTGACCCGGGCACAGGCCGAGGCGGGCGGAGAAGCGGAAGGCGAGGGCCAATCCGATCGCCACCGCCTCGCCGTGGACGAGGCGTGCGGAATCGTAGCCGGTCAGGCGCTCCAGGGCATGCGCGAAGGTGTGCCCGAGGTTGAGCAGGGCGCGCTCGCCGTCCTCGCGCTCGTCGCGCACCACAACGCCGGCCTTGGACCGGCAGCAGATCGCCACCGCCTCGTCGCGCTCCGGCCCGCCCGCGAAGATGCCGGCCCAGTGCGCCTCGCACCAGTCGAAGAAGCGGGCGTCGTTGATGAGGCCGTACTTGGCCACCTCGGCGTAGCCCGCCCGCATCTCCCGCTCCGACAGGGTGTCGAGGGTGGCCGTATCGGCGAGCACGAGGCGGGGCTGATGGAAGGCGCCGATGAGGTTCTTGCCGTGGGGCGAGTTGATCCCGGTCTTGCCGCCGACCGAGGAATCGACCTGGGCGAGGAGACTGGTCGGCGCCTGCACGAAGCGCACGCCGCGGCGCAGGGTGGCGGCCGCGAAGCCCGCGAGGTCGCCGACGACGCCGCCGCCGAGCGCCACCACGAGGTCGTTGCGTTCGACCTTGTGGGCGAGGAGCCCGTCGCAGACCGCCGCATAGGTGGCGTAGGACTTCGAGGCCTCGCCCGGGGCCACGGTGACGAGGCTCGAGCGCAGGCCCGCCGCCGCGAGGCCGTCCTGCAGGCGCGCGCCGTAGAGGGCGGCCACGTTGGTGTCGGAGACGATCACCGCCGCCTTCGCCCCGAGGGCGGCCACGTGCCGGCCGGCCTCGTCGAGGAGGCCGCGCCCGATCAGGATGTCGTAGGCGCGGCCCTGATCGAGGGGCACGGCCACGGTGAGGCGGTCGGTCACTGGGCTGCGATCCCGGTCTGTGTGGGTCGGTTCAGATGGGCGTCCAGGGCTTCCATGACGTCCTGCACGACCCGGTCGTGGGCGACGTCGCGGGAGATCACCTCCACGTCGGCGGCGGCGTAGACCGGATGGCGCTGGGCCATGAGCTGGCGCAGGGTCTCCTCCGGGTCCTCGGTCTGGAGGAGCGGGCGCCCGCCGCGCTTGCGCACCCGGCGCATCAGCACGTCGAGTTCGGCCTTCAACCAGATCGAGACGCCGCCCTCGGCGATGCGGGCGCGGGTGGTCTCGCGCATGTAGGCGCCGCCGCCGGTGGCCAGCACCAGGGGACCCTCGCGCATCAGGCGGGCGATGACGCGCTCCTCGCCATCGCGAAAGCTGGGTTCGCCGTAGATCGCGAAGATGTCCGGGATGGTGAGCTTGGCCGCCGTCTCGATCTCGTTGTCGGCATCCTTGAACATCAGGCCGAGGCGGGCGGCCAGCCGACGGCCGACAGTGCTCTTGCCGGCGCCCATCAGGCCGACGAGCACGATCGACCGGTGCCCGAGGGCCCGGCGCAGGCGCAGCTCGATCGGCTCGCCGCCGGAGGCGGTGTCCGGCGGTTCACCCGGGGGCGGGACGCCGCCCTGAGGAGGGACTTCGGTCATCACGGACATCTACACATCGTTGGGCGGGTCTTAGCGCGTTTTCCGGTGGGGGCGAAGCACCCGCCACGGCGCGCGCACCGGAATGCCGCGCCGCCTGTGGCCACGAAGTCATTGCCATCGGCGCCCGCGCGTGATGCAACCCCCCGAGCTTGTCGCCAGCCACATCCGGCTCCTGAAGCCATCTGGCCCCCGAGGCGCGCCCCCTTGCCGGCGCCGCACGATCGAGGTTCGTCCGAGTGCCGACCCTGTTCCGTTTCCTCGCCACCCTCGCCATCCTGGCCGGGCTCGCCTTCGCGGGGATGTTCGCGCTGGCGACCTTCGTGGTGCCGACCCCGCGGGAGATGAGCGTGACCATCCCCGCCTCGAAGCTCCAGCCGCCGAACCGGTGACGCGGGCGCCGCCCCCTGCTCCGACCGCGCCCGGCGAGCTTCCCGCCGGCGAGATCCTGATCCGCGACTACCTCGACATGCTCGCCGCCGAGCGGGGCGCGGCCGCCAACACCCTGGCGGCCTATCGGCGCGACCTCGCCGACTACCTCGCCGCCCTCGCACGGGGCGGGCACGATCCCGTCGCGATGGAGGCAGCCCCCTTGCGGGCCTACCTCGCCGACCTCGAGACGCGCGGCCTCTCGGCCGCCTCGGCGGCGCGACGGCTGTCCTGCATCCGGGGCTTCCACCGCTTCCTCTACGCCGAGGGCCTGGCCGAGGACGATCCGAGCGCACCGATCGGCGGGCCGCGACGGGTCCGGGCCCTGCCCAAGGTGCTCTCGGTGGCGGAGGTCGACCGCCTGCTGGCCGTGGCGCGCCAGGCCGCGACGGGAAGCGCGGCGGACGACGCGCGGGGCACACGCATGCTCTGCCTGATCGAGCTCCTCTACGCCACGGGCCTGCGCGTGTCGGAGCTCATCGCCCTGCCCCGGGCGGCGGCCTCCACGAAGGAGCGCTACCTCGTGGTCAAGGGCAAGGGCGGGCGCGAGCGTCTGGTGCCCCTCACGGAGATCGCCCGGAGCGCCATGCGCGACCACCTCGCCGGCCTGCGCGCCGACGGCCCCTGGCTGTTTCCCGCCGACAGCGCGAGCGGGCACCTGACCCGGCAGTCCTTCGCCCGCGACCTGAAGACGGTGGCGGCGGCGGCCGGCCTCCGGGCCGACCGGGTCAGCCCGCACGTGCTGCGCCACGCCTTCGCGAGCCACCTCCTGCAGAACGGCGCGGACCTGCGCATCGTGCAGGAACTCCTCGGCCACGCCGACATCTCGACCACGCAGATCTACACCCACGTCCTCGACGAACGGCTGAAGAGCATGGTCCGCGACCTGCACCCGCTGATGGACGAGTGAGCCCCGACGACGGCGCGCCGGGAATCCGCCGGGCGCTCCATTGCAGGCCGGTGGCCGGCACCGGGGCCGCGCGGCCGCCTCAGCCCTCAGCCTCCTCGTGCAGGGTGTCCTCGATGTAGAGCTGCGCCAGCAACACCTTCGCCACCGCCATCAGCGGCAGGGCCAGGGCGATGCCCCAGAGGCCGAAGATGACGCCGAGCACGAGCTGCCCGGCGAAGATCGTCGCCGGCGGGATGTCGAGGGCCTGCTTCTGGATGAAGGGGGTGAGCCCGTAGCTCTCCAGGGTCTGCACCGCGAGGTAGACGCCGAGGGCGCCGAGGAGTGCCGTGGTGCCCGAGGCCAGGGAGGCCAGGAGAATCACGACGCCGGCGATCAGCGGCCCGATGGTGGGGATGAAGGCGAGGAGCCCGGCCTGGAGACCGAGGATGAGGGCACCGCCGATGCCGAGGAAGGCAAGGCCCGCCCAGGTGCAGACGAAGATCACCGCCATGGTGATGAGCTGGCCGAACAGCCAGTGGCGCAGCGTCTCGCCCATGCCGTCGAGGAGGGCGGTGGCGCGGTCCCGGTGCGCGGGCGGCACGAAGCGCACGAGGCCGTCGCGGTAGGCGCCCGGATCGGCCGCCACCGAGAGGCCGAGGAAGACGATCACGAGGGCGTTGCCCAGCGCGCTGAACAGGCCGATCACCACGGTGGCCGCCGGCCCGAGCACGCTGCCGGCATCCGACAGCAGCGAGCCGGGGCTCTTCATCGCCCCCGAGGCGAGGCCGGCGAGGCCTCCGGGCTTCTGGCCCGAGGACGCGGAATCGTCGTCCCTGGACGCCGATTCCTGCCCGTCCCCGGAGGCGCTGTCCCTGCCGTCGGCGCCCTTGCGGTCGGCACCCCTTCCATCGCCCCCCTTGCTTTCGGCCCCCTTGCCGGGCGCGATCTCGGGCAGGTCGATGCCGTAATCCTTCAGCCGGTCGCGCACGGTGCCGGCCTGGGCCGCCACGGTCTGGCCGAGGTCCCGCCCCTGCTGCACGATGGTGGCGCCGCCGAAGGCGATGAGCGCGAGGGTCAGACCGGCGAGCACGAGGCTGACGAGGCTGAGCCGCAGGCCCCGGCTTCCCGGCAGCACTCGGCCGAGGAGACGCGTCAAGCCGTCGAGGAAGACGCCGAGCAGGATGCCGGCGAAGACGAGGAGCAGCGTCGAGGCCGCCATCCAGGCGAGCGCCAGGACGGCGATGAAGGCCACGACGGCGATGCCGGAGGCGGCGAGCGACCAGCTGCGCGGGCGCGGGCCGGCGGGCTCCTCGCTGAGGAAGGGAATGGCCATGAACGGGTGGGGCTCCTGGCATGCCGGGTCGGGCACGCGGACTTCGGACGGATCTCCGGACGGGTCCGGCCGCGCTGCGCCCGGCCCCTCCTGCGGGAGGATGTCGCCAGCCCAGCCCGGGTTCCGTCACCGGGCGCGGCTAGCGCGGCGTGCCGGACGCCGTGTCCCAGCGGGCGGCGGCCCGGTCATCGGCCTCCGCAGCCTCGACCCAGCCGCCCGTGGTGCCGTCGGCGAGGTGCTCGCGCTTCCAGAACGGCGCCCGCGTCTTGAGGTAATCCATCAGGAAGCTCGCCGCCTCGAAGGCCGCGATCCGGTGGCTCGACGCGGTGACCACGAGGACGATGCCCTCCCCCGGCGCCACGAGGCCGTGGCGGTGGATCACGCGCACCCCCTGGAGCGGCCAGCGCCCGCGGGCGGTCTCGACCACCCGGCCGATCTCCGCCTCGGCCATGCCGGGATAATGCTCGAGCTCGAGCCCCGTGAGGCGGCCGCCCTCGTCGCGGCACAGGCCCGTGAAGGTGACGATCGCCCCCGCCCGGCCCCCGAGCTCGTCGGTGAGGCGCGCGATCTCGGCGCTCGCGTCGAAGGGCGCGCTCTGGATGCTGATCTCGGGCATGGTCTCCCCTCGGAACGGTGCCCGGCCCGGAGCCGCCTTCCGGGCGGCACACCCTTGACGAGGCCCGGCGAACCTGCCCTCACGGGCACGGGCGCTCTATGCCCCCGAACGCCCGGCGACGCCACCGGGATGCGAAGGACATCTTCCGCCGTGACCCCAGAGCTGATCCTGCCCCATGACGGCACCCTGCCGGTCTTCTCGGCCCGTCCGGTCTGGTGCGGGCGCGCGAGCACGGTGATCGGCGACGCGGCCATCGGCGCGCAGGCCTGGCTCGGCGACCACAGCGTGATTCGCGCCGACGGCGACCGGATCGTCATCGGCGAGCGCTTCTGGCTCGGCCACCGCTCCACCGTCCACATCGCCACCAACACCTATCCGACCCTGGTGGGCGACCGGGTGACGGTGGGCCGCAACGCCGTGGTGCATGCCTGTGCCATCGGCTCGGACGTGGTGATCGAGGACGATGTGATCGTGCTCGACGGCGCGCGCGTCGAGAGCGGCGTGCTGATCGAGGCGGGCGCCACCGTCTTCCCCCGGGCGCATCTGGCCGCCGGATTCGCCTATGCGGGCAGCCCGGCCAAGGCGGTGCGGGCGATCAGCCTGCCGGAGATCGCCGAGCAGGCGGAGCGCCTGCGCGAGGCTTCCGGCGACCTGCCGACGCCGCCGGCCGCCGACGAGCCGGAGCCGGAGCCCAGCGTCTACGTCGCCCGCACCGCGCGCCTGCGCGGCCGCATCGCCCTCGGGGCCGGCTCCACCGTGCTGTTCTCCTGCGACCTGCACGCCGAGGTCGGCCCCATCGTGGTCGGGGCCAACACCAACATCCAGGACAACAGCGTCATCCGCGCCCGCGGCGAGGGCGTCGTGCTCGGGCGCGACACCACGGTCGGGCACAATGTCCGCCTCGCCGACTGCCGCATCGGCGCCCGCAGCCTCATCGGCATCGGCTGCGTCGTCGCCCCCGGCACCGTGATCGCCGACGACGTGCTGCTGGCCGCCGGCGCCACCACCGATCCGGGCCAGCTCCTGGAGGGCGGACATCTCTGGGGCGGGCGTCCGGCCCGCATCCTCGGGCCGCTCGATGCCGAGAAGCGCGCGATGATGGCCCGGGTGGTCGAGGGCTACGTGGCCCATGGGGTGGCCTACCGGCAGGCGGAGGCGGCGCTGCCATAGTTCTGCGACCTGCGAGAGGGTGCTCGACCGTCAGGCGTCTTGCCGCGCTGATCGCGCCATTTCTCCAGGATCACCAACCGATGTCATCCCGGCAACGCAGCAGAAATCGTCGTGCAGGCGGGCCGATCGTTTCCGGAACGCTTCTCGGCAGGCGGACGTTGTCCGCCCCCAAACGCCGTGGAGCAAGGCGTTCTTCATGAAAGCCGTCGCGCTCGCCCTCGCCAGCACGCTCGCCTTCAGCACGGCCGCCCTCGCCGCCAGCAGCGGTCCGGGCTCCGCCAACAACGCGCCCGGCCAGGAGATGCAGCAGAACGGATCGCAGTACGGCTCTCCCGGTGCCTCGGGCTACGCGCCGGGCCAGGACAAGGGCGCGACCACGGGCTCGACCCATCGCTCCGGCATGGAGACGAATGGGAGCGGGTCCCCCCGCAGCGTCGGGCGCCTCCGGCATGAAGTCCGGCGCCGGCGGCC
Source organism: Methylobacterium sp. AC433 (assembly GCF_979253015.1). NCBI lineage: Bacteria > Pseudomonadati > Pseudomonadota > Alphaproteobacteria > Hyphomicrobiales > Methylobacteriaceae > Methylobacterium > Methylobacterium sp. AC433. The sequence continues at coordinate 60,299 of NZ_CEEDBN010000009.1, forward strand.
GCTGAGCCCGAAACGCCGAAGGGCCCGGCTTACTCCGGGCCCTTCCCGTGCCGAGGGTCGTGCGGCCTCGGGCGAGGCCCTCAGGCGGCGCGCACGGTGGCGAGGAAGCGCTGGACCTCGGCGCTGAGATGCTCGGACTGGCGTGACAATTCGGAGGCGGCACCCAGCACCTGGGCGGCGGCCGCGCCCGTCTCCTCGGCCGCCCCGGCCACGCCCGCGATGTTGGTCGTCACCGCCCCCGTGCCCTGCGCCGCCTGGGCCACGTTGCGCACGATCTCCTGGGTCGCCGCCCCCTGCTCCTCCACCGCTGCCGAGATCGAGGTGGCCACGCCGCTGATCTCGCGGATGCGCGCCGCGATCCCGCCGATCGCCTCCACCGCCTGGCCCGTCGAGCCCTGGATCTGGGCGATCTGCCCGCCGATCTCCTCGGTGGCCCGCGCCGTCTGGTTGGCGAGTTCCTTCACTTCCGCCGCCACCACCGCGAAGCCCCGCCCCGCCTCGCCGGCCCGCGCCGCCTCGATGGTGGCGTTCAGGGCCAGCAGGTTGGTCTGGCCGGCGATCGAGGTGATCATCGTCACCACGTCGCCGATGCGCGCCACCGCCGTGTTGAGGGTCTGCACGAAGGTCGCGGTCTGGGCGGCCTCGGCCACGGCGGTCTGGGCCATGGCGGCCGAGTTGCTGACCTGGCGGCCGATCTCCTGCACCGAGGAGCCGAGCTCCTCGGCCGCGGCCGCCACCGTGTTGACGTTCGAGGCCGCCTCGTCGGCGGCCGCGGCCACGCTGGTGGACTGGTTGGCCGTCTGGGTCGCGGTGCCGGCCATGCTCTGGGCCGTGGCCTGCAGCTCGGTGGCCGAGCTCGTCACCATGCTGATGATGCCGCCCACCGCCCCCTCGAAGCTCTCGGCCATCGCCCGCATCGCCGCCTTGCGCTGCGCCTCCGCTCCGGCCCGCGCCTGGACCGTCTCCTCCTCCAGAGCCCGCATCCGGATCAGGCCGTCCTTGAACACCTGAACGGCGTCCGCGATGGTGCCGATCTCGGTCCGGGCGCCCTGATGCGGGATGGTCGCGGAGAGATCGCCGCCCGCCAGTGCCTGCATGGGTCGGACGACAGCGCCGATGCCGCGCGTGACGCCGCGGATGATGAGGAAGGCGGACGCGGCCGACAGGGCCAGCGCCAGCAGCATCGCGACGAGACCCAGGGTCTGGGTCTGCTCGAAGATGGCCTTGCTGTGGGCCTGGGCCTGGGTGGCGCCGTCGTTGTTGAGGGCCGTGAGCTTCTCGAGGGCGCTCGACGCGGCGCGGCGCACCGGCAGGCCCTTGCTCTCGTAGAGCTCGAAGGCCTGGGTCTTCTGCCCGGCGCGCGAGAGGTCCATGATGGCCTGGCGCACCGGCAGGAAGTTGGCCGCCTCGCGCATGTAGCTGTCGTAGAGGGCGCGTTCCGTCGGTGTGGCGATCATCGGCTCGTAGACCGCCCGGCGGTCGCCCAGCATCTTGTCGAAGCGCACGAGGTCCGCCTCGATCGATGCCGCGAGCTTCGGATCGGTGGCCTGGGTGTGCCGCAGGACGACGGCGCTGATGCGAGCCGTGACGGTGTCGATCTCGCCCAGGACCCGGATGCTCGGCAGCCAGTTCGTCTCGATCTCGACGCTCTGCTCGCGCATGCGCTGCGTGCCGAGGAGCCCGAGGAGGCCCAGTCCCACCGCGAAGAGCGTCAGCAACGAGAAGGCCGCGATCAGCCGGGCGCGAATGGACAAATTCTTGAAGGACACGACGGACCTCGTTCGGGAAGCCGCCCTGGCTCGACTCAGATGCGGGGCAAGACGCGAGGTTTCGCCGAGAATCCTTAAAATATTGCATGCAAATGCGGCCCATTCACCTCTGGTTGCAGGTATCCGGTCCGCGCAGGCGCCGCTTCGGTCGGACGGCATCGCGATGTCCTGAATTCATCCTGCGATTCTCGATCCAAGATCGGACCCTCTTCTGGGGGCGTTCCCCTCTGAAAGCGCCTTCGGCCTCCTCGGGATCCGCCGATCGGCACGACATCGAACCCACTGGGCCGTCCTCCGCATCGCGATACTTCTACAAATTGAATCGTTTGCTTCACGGGGTCGTGATCGCCTCGCGGCAGGATGGCCCCGATGCCCATCGATCCCTTCTCTCCGCGCACCCTCGCCGCCGCCTTCGCCCTAGGCGGGCTCGGCGCGATGATGTTCGCGCCGGAACCGAGCTGGCACTCCGTCGGCATCGGCCTCGCCTGCCTCGCGGCCTTCGGGGTCCTGTCGCTCCTCCCCTCACCCCGGCCCGCCGGGGATGAGACCGAGACGGCGGCCACGCACCGGAGCGGCCGGCGCAAGGGGGCGGAGCGTGGCGCGCGCGAGGCCCCGTCGAGGCCGAACCCCGGCAGCCCGGAGCCACCGGCTCCGCGTGGCCTCAACGACCCGCACCCCGCCCTGTTCAAGGGCTTGCGCACCCGCCACAGCGGAACCTCGCGCTGAGTCTCCGGCCGGCAGCGCTCACGCGTCCGGCCGGCTCGGCGCTCCGAGAAACCGGCGGATCAGGAGGCGCGCGAGGTCGCGGGGCGATTCCGGGGTCAGCACCGCGAGCTTGCGCGAGGTCGAGAGGGAGGCCAGCCCGTGAAGGGCGGCCCAGAGGGTGGCCACCGCCTGGCGGCGCTCGTCCGGGTCGGGGATCATCGGCGCGAGCACGCGGGCGACGAGATCGGTGGTCTGGCCCAGGGCGTCGGCGTACCAGTCCGGGAAGGCGCTGTCCGGGGCGATCTGGTGCTCGTAGACGAGGCTCCAGACCTGCGGGTCCGCGGCGACGAAGGCGAGGTAGGCGTCTGCGAGGGCCAGGGCCTTGTCCTGGGGCGCGGCATCGGAGGCCACCGCCGCCTCGAGGGTCGCCTGCAGGCGCGCCAGGGTGCGGGCATTGACCCGCATCGTCACCGCGTCGAGGTCGCCGACCGCGTTATAGATCGAATTCGGTGCGTAGCCGATGGTGCTGGCGAGTCGCCGCATTCCGAGGCCCCGCAGACCCTCGCGGCGGACCAGGCCCTCCGCCGCCTTCGTGACGAGGGCCAGGAACTCGTCGCGATTATGCTCGCCGCGCGGACCCGTCCCGCGCTTCTCCACCCGCGCCATCGCCACTCCCGCTCCGCTGCCTCTGGGTCCGACCGATCGTGCCGGTGCGCCGGCGCACGGGCCCGCCGCCAGGATTGCACGCCGTGCAATCTCGCCATTGAACCCGATCTGCGGCGGCGATATGTTTTGAACGACGTTCAAAGGACGCACGGTTCACCATTTGACGCTACCGCCGCGTGCGGGCAGTCATGCGTCGTCCGAGGAGACTTTCATGTTTCGTACCTTGATGACGACGCGCCGGTTCGCACCCCTGTTCTGGTGCCAGTTCTTCTCGGCCTTCAACGACAACTTCCTCAAGAACGCCCTGGTGTTCCTGATCCTGTTCAAGGTGAGCGGCGAGGGCGGCGGCTCGCCGATGCTGGTGACCCTGGCGGGCGCAGTCTTCATCGGTCCGTTCTTCATCCTCTCGGGCCTCGGCGGCCAGATGGCGGACCGCTACGACAAGGCGGTCATCGCCAAGCGGCTGAAATTCGCCGAGATCTTCGCCGCCGCCGCCGCCGCGCTGGGTTTCTGGATGCACTCCGTCCCGGTGCTGTTCGTGGCGCTGGGTCTGTTCGGCACGATCGCGGCCCTGTTCGGGCCGATCAAGTACGGCATCCTGCCCGACCACCTGCGCCGGGACGAGCTCACCGCCGGCAACGCGCTGGTCGAGGCCGCGACCTTCCTCGCCATCCTCCTCGGCACCATCGTGGCGGGCCTCGCCACCGCCATGGGCGGCGGCGCGCTGGCCTTCAGTTCGATGATCATGGTGTTCGCCGTCCTGTGCTGGCTCTCGGCCCGGGCGATCCCGTCCACCGGCGAGGCCGCCCCGACCCTGCGGGTCGATCCCAACGTCGCCCGCTCCACCGGTGCCCTCCTGCGCGACCTCTGGGGCGACACCCGGCTCTGGCGCGGCTCGCTCATCGTGAGCTGGTTCTGGCTGGTCGGCGCCGTCATCCTGTCGCTGCTGCCCGTCCTCGTGCGCCAGAGCCTCAACGGCTCCGAGACCGTGGTGACGACCCTGCTCGCCGTGTTCTCCATCGGCATCGCGGTGGGCTCGGGCCTGGCCTCCTGGCTCGCCAGCGGCCGCATCGTGCTGCTGCCCACCCCCGTCGGCGCCCTGCTCATGGGCGCGTTCGGCCTCGATCTCGCCTGGACGGTGGCGCATCTGCCCCCCGTCTCGGGCGATCCCGCGGGAGCCCTGGACTTCCTCACCACCGGCACGGGCCTGCGCGTCACGATCGACCTGTTCGGCCTCGCGGTGGCGGGCGGCCTCTACATCGTGCCCTCCTTCGCGGCCGTGCAGGCCTGGACCGACAAGGACAAGCGCGCCCGCGTCATCGGTGCCGTCAACGTGCTCACCGCCGCCTTCATGGTGACGGGGGCGCTGGGCCTCGCCGCCCTGCAGGGTGCCGGCTGGTCGATGGCCGGGCTCCTGGCCCTGCTCGGCGTGCTCAACCTCGTGGCGGGCGTGGTCATCCTCGCTGTCCTGCCGACGAGCCCGTTCCGCGACTTCCTCTCGATCCTGTTCCGGGCCTTCTACCGCCTGGAGGTGCGCGGCCTGGAGAACGTCGAGAAGGCCGGCCCGAACGCCATCATCGCGCTCAATCACGTCTCCTTCCTCGACGCGCCGCTGGCCCTCTCGCTCCTCGACCAGGAGCCCGTCTTCGCCGTGGACCACGGCATCGCGCAGCGCTGGTGGGTGAAGCCGTTCCTGGCGGTGACGAAGGCGATGCCGCTGGACCCGACCCGGCCGCTGGCCACCCGCACCCTGATCAACGCGGTCAAGAACGGCGAGACGCTGATCATCTTCCCCGAGGGGCGGCTCACCGTCACCGGCAGCCTGATGAAGGTGTATGACGGGGCCGGCCTCATCGCCGACAAGTCGGGCGCCATGGTGGTGCCGGTGAAGATCGAAGGCCTGGAGAAGACGGTCTTCTCGCGCCTGTCGAAGAACCAGATGAAGCGCCGCTGGTGGCCGAAGGTCACCGTCACGATCCTTTCGCCGGTGGCCCTTACCGTGGACCCGGCCCTCCGGGGCAAGGCCCGTCGGCAGGCGGCGGGCGCCGCGCTCTACGGAATCATGTCCGATCTCGTCTTCCGCACCACGGATATCGACCGCGGCCTGATGCAGGCCCTGATCGATGCGGGCGACCGCCACGGCTGGCGCCGCACGGCCGTCGAGGATCCCACCGGTTCCTTGAGCTTCTCCCGTCTGGTGATGGGCGCCAACATCCTGGGTCGCAAGCTGCAGGGGCTCGGCGCCCCGGGCAAGCCGCTCGGCGTGATGCTGCCGAACGCCAACGGCGCGGCCGTGACCCTGTTCGCCCTGGCCTCGGCCGGACGGGTGCCGGCGATGATCAACTTCTCGGCGGGAGCCGCCAACATCCTGTCGGCCTGCAGAACGGCCGAGGTCGACACCGTCCTGACCTCCCGCGCCTTCATCGAGAAGGGCCGGCTCGGCGCCCTCGTCGAGGCCATCAAGGGCGCCGTCACCCTGGTCTATCTCGAGGACATCCGCGCCGGGATCACCACGGGCGACAAGTTCCGGGGCTTCCTCGCCAAGCGCGCGCCCCTGGTGGCCCGGCGCGGGGACGACCCGGCCGCGATCCTGTTCACCTCCGGCTCGGAGGGGGCGCCCAAGGGCGTGGTTCTGGCCAACCGCAACATGCTCGCCAACACCGCGCAGGTGGCCGCCCGGATCGATTTCGGGCCGACCGACAAGGTGTTCAACGTGCTGCCGGTATTCCACGCCTTCGGCCTGACGGCGGGCCTGGTGCTGCCCCTGGTCTCCGGGGTTCCGGTCTACCTCTATCCCTCGCCGCTCCATTACCGGATCGTGCCGGAGCTCATCTACGGCTCCAACGCCACCGTCCTGTTCGGCACCGACACCTTCCTGTCGGGCTATGCCAAGACCGCCCATTCCTACGACCTGCGCTCCCTGCGCTACGTCGTGGCCGGCGCCGAAGCGGTGAAGGATTCCACCCGCAAGACCTGGGGCGAGAAGTTCGGCCTGCGCATCCTCGAGGGCTACGGCGTCACGGAATGCGGACCGGTGGTCGCCCTCAACACGCCGATGTTCAACCGCTTCGGCACGGTCGGTCGACTCCTGCCGGGCCAGGAGTGGCGCCTGGAGCCGGTGCCCGGCATCGAGGAGGGCGGGCGCCTGGTCCTGCGCGGACCCAACATCATGCTGGGCTACCTGCGGCCCGAGCGCCCCGGCAGCATCGAGGCGCCCCCCGAGGGCTGGCACGATACGGGCGACATCGTCGCCGTCGACGCCCAGGGCTTCGTCACCATCAAGGGCCGGGCCAAGCGCTTCGCCAAGATCGCGGGCGAGATGGTGTCGCTCGCGAGCGTCGAGGCGATCGCGGCCGAGCTGTGGCCGGACACGCCGAGCGCCGTCGCCGCCGTGCCGGATGCCCGCAAGGGCGAGCGGCTGGTTCTGTTCACGGAGGCCAAGGACGCGACCCGGGCCGCCTACCAGAGCTTCGCCAAGGGCAAGGGCGCGCCCGAGATCGCGATTCCCGCCGAGGTGGTGGTGCTGGAGCGCGTGCCCATGCTCGGGACCGGCAAGGTCGATCAGGTCAGCGTGGTCAAGCTCGCGCGCGAGCGCGCCGCCGGCGAAGCGCCCGCGGCGGCCTGAGCCGGGATTCCGGCACGGGGCCGGGCGCTGGGTCCGGCTGTCCGGATCTGCGTCCGGCCCGAGGTCTCTCGCGACCGGCGGCGGGCCGTCGAGCCCCGGACGTCGCCGCTCGGATCTCGGTTTGGGACGCCGAGACAACAGATATGGACTCCCAGACCAAGCAATCGGCTCAACCCGGCGGCGGGATTGACTATGTTGTTGCATACGCTGCAGGACCCGAACGCCGGGCCGCGCAGCGGGACGGGATCACGGGTGCGCGCAGCGCGCCGCGCTGGATCTCGCGCAGATGGCAACAGGCGAGATGACCGCTGACATTCGCAAGCTTCGATCCCCCCGCGTCCCGCCCGGCGACGCAGCGTCCGATCGTCCGGACGCCGCGGCGGACGGCCGCCCCGTCGTGCTCTCGCGCATCGTCCTGCCCGCCAACGGCAACACCCAGACTTCCCGGGGGAGACTCACGGTTGTGACGGAAAAGACCCATCCCGAAGCCTTCGGCCACGATGAGCCCGCCGACGAGGCCCGCCCCGAGGACGAGGCGGCGGAGCCCGGCGAGAGCAAGCCCACGGGGCCGGTCGTGCGCCGCCGCGGCCCGCTGGTCACGCGCTGGATCGGGTTCTCGGCCCAGCGCCGGCGGGCGCGGGAGCGCTCGAACCAGCTCCGGGACAGGCATCACGGGGCCGGCGAAGCCCGCTCCAACTCCTGAACCCGCATCCGGCTCAGGGCTCGGGGGAGCCCTGGGGGCCGATGCCGAGCGCGCAGAGGACATCGGCGAGGCCGTCGACCTGAGCCGCCTCGTGCGCCGCCGAGAACGCCACCCGCAGCCGGGCCGTGCCGGGCGGCACCGTCGGCGGGCGGATGGCCACGACGAGGTAGCCGCGCGCCTCCAGGGCGGCCGAGAGCGCCAGGGCCGCCTCCGCTGCCCCGACCAGGACGGGCACGATGGGGCTCGCCGCCTCGGGCAGGCCGAGCCGCGCGGTGAAGCGGCGGGCCAGGGCCAGGGGCCGGGCCGCCCGCTCGGGCTCCGCCTCGACGATCTCGAGGGCGCGCAGGGCCGCCGCCGCCGAGGCGGGTGGGAGGCCCGTGGTGTAGACGAAGCTGCGGGCCCGGCTCGTCATCAGGTCGACGACGGCGCGCGAGGCGCAGAGATAGCCGCCGTAGGAGCCCAGCGACTTCGACAGGGTGCCCATTTCGAGGGGCGCCCGGACATCCGCCTCCACCACGCCGAGGCCGTGGGCATCGTCCACCAGGGTCCAGGCATCGTGGGCGGCGGCGACCTCCAGGATGGCCTCAAGGGGCGCGCGGTCCCCGTCCATGCTGAAGACCCGCTCGGTCAGGATCAACGCCCGCCCGTGCCGGCCCCGGCGCGCGGCGAGGATCTCCTGCAGGTGGCCGACGTCGTTGTGGCGGAAGCGCAGCATCGTCGCCCCCGAGACCTGCGCGCCCGCGAACAGGCAGGAATGGCCGAGCGCATCGACGAGGACGAGATCCTTGGCGCCGGCCAGGGCCGGCACGATGCCGAGATTGGCCATGTACCCGCTGCCGAAGACGAGGGCCGCATCCTTGCCCTTGTGGGCCGCGAGCCGGGCCTCCAGGGCGGACAGGACGGGATGGTTGCCGGTGACGAGGCGGGAGGCTCCGGCTCCTGCCCCGTAGCGCGCCAGCGCCTCCTGGCCGGCGGCGATTACCCGGGGGTCGTCGGAGAGGCCGAGATAGTCGTTGCAGGAGAACGAGACCAGGCTCCGGCCGGCGCGGTGCGCGACCGGCCCGGGACCGCGGGCGGTGTCGACGAGACGGCGGCGCAGGGCGCGTGCGTCGAGGTCGGCCAAGGTCTCCCGGGCGAAGGCGTCGAGGCTGGACGACGCGGAATCGGCGGTGTCGGGCAGGCGCGGAGCGAGGGACATGCCGTCCGCATGGGTGCGAGGGCGACGGGCTTGTCAAGGCGGACGCGGTGCATCTCTGCCACGCCGGGTCACGCGGAGGCCCGGACCGCCGGGCAGTTAACCGCTTCGCAATGCGATGCTGCGTAGTTTCATCGCCAAGGGGCGCCCAAACCTTGGCGCTCCGGCCCATTACTGGAGGGCCGTGCCCCGGCACGGGCCCTCCCCCGACGGAGCACACCGACCCATGGCCCTCGATCTCGGCATGCCGATCCTCGTCGTCGACGATTATCAGACGATGGTCCGTATCATCCGCAACCTGCTCAAGCAGCTCGGCTTCGAGGAGGTCGACGACGCCTCCGACGGCACCGCTGCCCTCGCCCGGCTCAAGAACCGCAAGTACGGCCTCGTGATCTCCGACTGGAACATGGAGCCGATGACGGGTTACGAGCTGCTGCGCCACGTCCGCGCCGACGAGGCCCTGCGCACCACCCCGTTCATCATGGTCACCGCCGAATCGAAGACCGAGAACGTCATCGCCGCCAAGAAGGCGGGCGTGAACAACTACATCGTCAAGCCGTTCAACGCCGCGACGCTCAAGAGCAAGATCGAAGCCGTCTGCGGCGCCTGATCGCTCGGGACCGCAGACCAGGAACACCGCATTCGGGGAGCCGGGAGCCCATGGCACTCGCCAAGCAGGCGCGGACAGTGAGACCCGCGCCGGATAAGCCGTCCTTGATCCGCGAGCTTGTCGAGATCGCGGACTACATCGCCCACCTGCGCAACGAGATTGCCGCGCTGCGGGCCAACGAGCTCACCCGGGACCGCCTGCCGATGGCGCACGAGGAGCTCGGCAGCGTGGTGGCCGCCACGGCGGGTGCCACGAACGCCATCATGAACACGGCCGAGGAGATCCTCGGCCTGCCCGACGACCGGAACTACCGCGCCACCGTCGAGGCGCGGATGAACGACATCTTCGAGGCCTGCACCTTCCAGGACATCACCGGGCAGCGCATCGCCAAGGTGGTGGAGGCCCTGCGCCATCTCGAGAGCCGGCTCTCGCGCTTCGCCAGCGCCGTCAAGGCCAAGGACGAGGGCGGCATCGACCCGGAAGAGGTCGAGCGCCGGGTCCGCAACGAACTCCTCATCCTCAACGGGCCGCAGCTCCACGGCCCGGCCGTCGCCCAGGACGAGATCGACGCCCTGTTCGCCTGATCACCAGATCAGGCGCTCGATCACAGCATCCGGCCGGACCGCCTGGCGGTCGAGCCAGCCGGCGATGTCGCCGAGGGTCGCGTGCGCCGCGGAGACGCCGAGTTCCTCGGCGTGGATGCCGCGCGCCACCAGCAGGCTGGGAATTCCGAACGCGGACGCGCCCGCGATGTCGGTGCGCAGGGCATCGCCGACGGCGAGGACCCGGGCCGGCTCCGGCGGCGCCCGGTCGTCGAGGCCGCCCGCCAGCGCCAGCGCCGCCTCGTAGACGGGGCGATGGGGCTTGCCCGCATAGGTCACCGCACCGCCCATCGCCGCGTAGGCTTCCGCGATCAGTCCCGCACAGGGGATGAGCTCGCCCCGGCGCTCCACCACGAGGTCGGGATTGGCGCAGATCATCGGCACGTCCCGGGCCCGCATCCCCTCCAGCGTCCCACGGTAATCCTCGGCGGTCTCGCAGGTATCGTCGAACAGGCCGGTGCAGACGACGCGCTCGGCCTGCGCCACCTCGACCAGGGTCACGTCGAGGCCGTCGAAGATCGTGGCGTCGCGCTCCGGCCCGAGGTGGTGGACGCGCTCCCCGGGGCGAGCCGCGATCAGGCTGCGCGTCAGGTCGCCCGAGGTCAGGATCGCGTCGTAGGCGCCGCGGGGCACGCCGAACCCGTCGAGGATCGCCTGCACGCCGGCCCAGGGACGCGGCGCGTTCGAGACGAGGACCACCCGGCGCGGCCGCCCGGCCTCCGGCAGGGCGCGGAAGCGGATCAGCGCGTCGCCGGCGCCCCGATGCGCGTGGGTGCCGTCGTGCAGCACGCCCCAGACGTCGCACAGAATCAGGTCGTAATCCGTCGCGATCGCGGCGAAGCCGTCGAGGGTCGGGACGGGCCGGGGCGCAGCGGGGCGTGCGGGCGTATCGGGCATGCGGCGGGCCTCAACCTGGACGGCGGACGTGGCGGGGAGCGCGGTCCGGTTAGGCGGGACGTCCGGGAAAATCAACGCCGCACGGGTTTCAGCCGGCCCGTCGCAGGAAGTCGCGGAAGGGTCTGCGCTGGGGCGGCGGCTCCGGATCCTCGTTCGGCGGCCCCGGCTCGGGCGCCGGCGGGGCCGCGTTGAGCACCTCGGCCCGCACCACCCGGGCCGGCGCGAACACGCTGCCCTGGGCCAGGGGCACGTCGAGCTCGATGAGGTCGGGCACGTCGGTCTCGCGTTCCACCCGTTCGGCGACGAGGCGGATGCCGGCGCGCGCCAGGGCGGCCACGAGGTCCTCGAGGGCGATGTCGGGCATCGCCTGGCGCGAATCCGGGCGCAGGAGCAGGTCCGCCGGGACCTTCACCTGCGCGACCCCGCGGTCGGCCAGGGCCAGGGGATCGAGGCGCAGGTCGAGGGGCCGGTCCAGGATGAAGCCGATGCGGCCGCGCAGGTCGGCCAGGGCGCCGGCCTGCTCGGCGTCGAGGCTGCGCCAGCTCACCTGAGGCAGGGCCAGCATGACCCGGCCCGACAGGTCCGGCGCGCCCTCGACGAGGCGCCCCAGGGAGCGCAGGAAGCCCGGCTCGAACAGGGAGCGCGGCGACAGGCCGTAGGCCACCGCCGCCTGGCTGCCCCGTCCGGCGAGGTGCTGCGCGATGGTGGCGACGCGCTGGATCATGCGGCGGTCGAGATCGGTGGTCCGCCCGTGGCGCTCCAGCGCCGGCACGAACGCCTCCGGCATCAGGGTCTCACCGGCCAGCCGCAGGCGCGCCATCGCCTCGTAGGACACCACCTTGCGCTGGGGCAGCGACACGATGGGCTGGAGGTGGACCTCGAGGCCGGCCGCGTCGAAGGCGGCGATCAGGGCGGCATCGCGCTCGGGGTCCCGGGCCGGGGCGTCGGCCCGGGACAGGGCCCGCGGCGTCCAGGGGGCGGCCGGGGCTGAGTCCGCGCGACGGGGCGGCACCGCCTCGAAGCGTGGCTCCGCGCGCAGGTCGGGATCGGGGGCGACGACCCGCTCCGCCCGGCGCCGCGACCACGGCCGCGAGCTCGCGCACGATGCCGCTGAGGAGGCCGATCTCGGCCGTGACCTCCTCGATGCCGGCGCTGAGGTCGCGGCTGTCCGGACCGGGCGCGGGCGCGGGCGCGCCAGCAGGGGTTGCGGCATCGACGGCGCGGACCTGCTGCTCGGCCAGGGCGCGGGTGACCGTCTCCAGCCGGACCAGGCGCTGCGAGAGCACGTCGACCTCGCCCGACAGCTTCTCGCAGCGGGCATTGAGCCTGCCGGCCCGGCGATGGGCGACGAGGGCCGCCGCCAGCCCGATCCCGGCCAGCCCGAGGCTCGCCCCGAGCGGGGAGAAGACCGCCAGCGGTCCAAGGAGGCAGAGCCCGAGCAGAACGAGGGCCCACAGGCTCGTGCGCCGGCCGACGATCCGGGCCATCGGAGTCTTCGATCCTCGAAACCAGGGGAGAACACGGGTGCCGTTCCGGCCTGGGCCGGTCCGCGGCCCCTTTTGTTGCCGAGACGCCGCTGTCCGACAAGCCATGGGCCGGCCCTGGAAACGGATTTTCCCGAACTGTGACTTGCGGTTCCGGTCATCGGCGCTGCGGCGCAGCTTGCATCGACGGGTCCGAGCGCCACAATGCGCGTCGCGGAACGAGAAGCCCGGAGCGAACCTCATGGACGCGACGCCATCGGACCTCCTGATGCAGGTGGAGGGCATGACCTGCGACGGCTGCGCGGCGGCGGTGCGCCGCGCCATCCAGCGCCTCGATCCCGAGGCCAGGGTCGCGGTCGATCTCGACCACGGCCGCGTCGCGGTGACGACGACCGCCCAGGCCCTGAGCATCGCCGAGGCTCTGACCGAGGCCGGATACACGGCCAGTGCCATGACGGGCTGACGGAGATCTGATCCCAAACAAATTTTTGCCTGCAAATTCAAAATTTCCGACGCGCTTTTGCTTGTCCGTTCACGCAAACTGATGCGATCGATGATGCGTGGCCGTTCGGCCGATCCGCACGGCCCAACGTCGGCGGATCCGGTCCTGGCGGCAGACGACGAACGCCAGCGGACGGGATGCGGCCACGTACCGGTCCCGGACGCACGAGAACAATCCGGGAGAAACGCAACCATGCCCTCAGATATCGAGATCGCGCGCGCGGCCACGCTTCAGCCGATCACCGACGTGGCCGCCAGGATCGGCATCCCGGACGACGCGCTGCACCACTACGGCCGGCACATCGCCAAGATCGACCACGCCTTCATCAAGTCCCTGGAGGCCAAGCCCGAGGGCAAGCTCGTCCTCGTGACGGCGATCAGCCCGACGCCGGCCGGCGAGGGCAAGACCACCACCACGGTCGGCCTCGCGGACGCGCTCAACCGCGTCGGCCAGAAGACGGTGGCCTGCCTGCGCGAGCCCTCGCTCGGCCCCTGCTTCGGCATGAAGGGCGGCGCGGCCGGCGGCGGCAAGGCCCAGGTCGTGCCGATGGAGCAGATCAACCTGCACTTCACCGGCGACTTCCACGCCATCACCTCCGCGCACAGCCTGGCGGCCGCCCTCATCGACAACCACGTCTACTGGGCCAACGAGCTCAACATCGACGTGCGCCGCATCCATTGGCGCCGGGTGGTCGACATGAACGACCGGGCCCTGCGCGCCATCACCCAGTCGCTGGGCGGCGTCGCCAACGGCTTCCCCCGCGAGGACGGCTTCGACATCACCGTGGCCTCCGAGGTCATGGCGGTGTTCTGCCTCGCGCGCGACCTCGACGACCTCGAGGCGCGCCTCGGCCGCATCGTCATCGCCGAGACCCGCGACCGCAAGCCCGTGACGCTCAAGGACGTCAAGGCCACGGGGGCCATGACGGTGCTCCTGAAGGACGCCCTGCAGCCCAACCTCGTGCAGACCCTGGAGGGTAACCCCGCCCTGATCCACGGCGGCCCCTTCGCCAACATCGCCCATGGCTGCAACTCGGTGATCGCCACCCGCGCCGGGCTCAAGCTCGGCGACTACGTGGTCACGGAGGCCGGCTTCGGCGCCGATCTCGGCGCGGAGAAATTCATCGACATCAAGTGCCGCCAAGCGGGCCTGAAGCCCTCCGCGGTGGTGATCGTCGCCACCGTGCGCGCCCTCAAGATGCATGGCGGCGTCTCGAAGAAGGAACTCGGCTCCGAGAACCTCGACGCCCTGGAGAAGGGGTTCGCGAACCTGGCGCGCCACGTCACCAACGTGCGCAGCTTCGGACTGCCCGTCGTCGTCGGCGTCAACCACTTCTACGCCGACACCGATGCCGAGCACGCCAAGCTGAAGGAGCTGTGCCGCGACAGGCTCCAGGTCGAGGCCATCACCTGCAGGCACTGGGCGGAGGGCGGCGCCGGCGCCGAGGAGCTCGCCCATGCGGTGGTCAAGCTGGCGGAGGGCGAGCAGAAGCCCCTGAACTTCGTCTACGAGACCGAGACCAAGCTCACCGACAAGATCCTCGCCATCGCCACCAAGCTCTACGGCGCCGGCGACATCCAGGTGGAATCGAAGGCCGCCACCAAGCTCGCCCAGTTCGAGAAGGACGGCTACGGGCACCTGCCCGTCTGCATGGCCAAGACCCAGTACTCGTTCTCCACCGATCCGAGCCTGATGGGCGCACCCTCGGGCCATCTCATCGCGGTGCGCGACGTGCGTCTCTCGGCGGGGGCCGGCTTCGTCGTGGTGATCTGCGGTGAGATCATGACCATGCCGGGCCTGCCCAAGGTCCCGGCCTCGGAGGGGATCCACCTCGACGCCGAGGGCCAGATCGAAGGGCTGTTCTAGCCCGCACGGCCCTTCCCCCCCCCGCGATGCGCGGGGGGGAAGGGCCGGCGTCGCGGTGTCGCGTGATCCGGTCGTCGCGTGCTAGCGGGATGGCATGATCCTTCCGCCCGGCCAGCCCGCATCATGATCCCCTGGGTCGTCCTCGACACCGCGCCCGTCCCGGGCGGATCGGCCCCCCTGCGCCTGCTGCAGCGGGGCACCGAGTTCTCGATCCAGCTCGGCCACAACGAGCTGATGAACAGCCGGCTCAGCGGCTCCGAGGAGGCGTTGGCGACCCTGGCCGCCGAGCGCCTCGGGACGCGGGCGAAGGCCTGCTGGCTGATCGGCGGCTACGGCATGGGCTTCACCCTCCGGGCCGCCCTCGACGCGCTGCCCGGGGAAGCCCGGATCGTGCTGGCCGAGCTCGTGCCGGCGGTGCTGGACTGGGGCCGGGGGCCGCTGGCGCACCTGTCCTCCGGGGCGCTGTCGGACCCCCGGGCCGAGGCGCGGGTGGGGGATGTCGCCGAGGTGATTCGCGTCGGCCGCGGCGCTTACGACGCGATCCTGCTCGACGTCGACAACGGTCCCGACGGCCTGACGCGCCGCGCCAACGACCGGCTCTACGATGCCGCGGGCCTCGCCGCCGCGCGAGCGGCGCTGCGCCCGGGCGGCGTCCTGGCGGTGTGGTCGGCCCATCCCGATCCCGCCTTCACACAGCGCCTGGCGCGGGGCGGCTTCCGGGTCGAGGCGGTCGGCGTCCGGGCCGGGCGGTCGCGCGGCGCGCGCCACACCATCTGGCTCGCCGAGCGGCCGGCCCGGTGAGAGGACCTCAGGCGGAGGCGCTCCGGCGCTCGCGCTGCCGGCTGAGGCGGGTCGCGCCGTAGATCTCCGCGAGGTGGCGCCGGGCGGCCTTCACCGGGGCTTCGTTCCGCTCGTCGCAGGCGGCCCTGATGATGCGCAGGGCATCCGCCACGGAGCGCTCGAGGCGCGCCTCGGCCGGCCAGCTCGCGGGGCGGGTGGTGTGGGAGGTCTCGCTCAGGTCCATGACTACGCCCCGCGTCGGCGAGCCCGTCCTCTGGCGGAACGGGTCTCGGCCGAGAGCATCGGCAGAGGGCGGGGCGGCAACATGGCAGCTTGGCCGTGAGACCCCGTGCGGGGTGGCGACGGGGCCGGGGGCGCCGGTCTCAGTCGCGGCCCTGGCCCTCGTTGAACTTGTCGCGGCAGGTGTAGCCGACGAAGCACTTCGGGTCGTCCCGGGTGATCTCCCAGGACGGCTGGGTGGTTTCCGGCAGCGGGCAGAACCCGCCGTCGCGCACGAAGCGCGCGTAGGTCACCGGCCCCGTACTCAGCACGATGGCGCCGGCCCGGGCCACCAGGGCGGAGGCCTCGGCGCAGGTCATCGCCCGGGTATCGGGGCGGGTCTGGGCCTGCGCGACGCCCGGCAGGAGGGCGATGCAGGCGAGGAGGGCGGACAGGCTCCGCCGCGATACGTCGATCATGATGTGCCCTTGGCCGATGCGGACGAGAGGAGCCCGTCCGGGCGGCGTGTCGTGGGCGACGATAGCCCCGGGACGGGGGCCGGCAAAGCCGGGCTCACGCCGCCGTGAGGGCGAGGGTGAAATCAACCGCCTCGGTGACGCCCTCCTGCCACAGGGAGACCGGGGTCGGGCGCGCGAGGTGCAGGGCGCCGTCCGCCTCGCCGCCGGTGATGCGCAGGTCCGCGCCCACCTTGGTGGCCAGGCCCCGCATCGGCCGGTTCCACGGCAGGCAGCGCACGTGCAGGTCGCGCACGCCGCGGTTGCGCGCGGCGGCGGCGATGCGGCCGAACAGGGCCTGACCGAGGCCGTTGCGGCGGAACGCCTTCTCCACGGCGAAGGCGGCCTCCGCCTCCGTGCCGAGGGCGAAGCCGGGCGGCGGCGCGGAGGCGGGCCGCAATTCGCCCAGACCCCGCAGGGTGCCGTCGACGAAGCTGCCATACATCAGGCCCTCGGCGCCCATGGCGTTACGGGCATAGGCGACGGCGGCCGCGTCGCTCAGGGCGCCCATGAAGCGGCTGGCGCGGGTCTCCGGATCGAGCCGCAGGAAATAGGCTTCCACCGCCGGGCCATCGTTGGGCCAGAGGCGGCGGATGAGCGGGTGTAGGGTCGGATGCGTATCGGGCATCGGGTGCCGGTCTCCGGTTTCAGGGCGCGCGCGGCGCGCCGGTTCCGGGCGTAGCCTCCCTCAAGGCGCACCAGATTTGGCATCGCTGCCATGTTTGTGCAATGCAGCAAAGCGACCGGCAGCCGCGCGTCCGGCGCCGGAACGGTTTCCGGGGCTTGATCCGGGCTGGTGACCGCGTCAGACCGGCGTGCCCGCCGGCCCCTCGGTCCCGAACCCGATCCCTTCGCGAACAGGTCGCCCACGCCGTGAACGCCCCCTCCCCTCCGGGTTTCGAGCCGTCGAGCCAGGCCAAGGCCGGCGCCGCGTCCCCCGGTCCGGTCGCCGACCGCTACGAGGCCCTGGTCCGCGCGGCGGCCATCGAGCGCGACCCGGCGCAGATCCATCTCGTGCGCGCCCTCGACCGCCTGGTGCAGGAGCTCGGCCGGCGCAAGCGCGCCCGCAAGGGCAGCGCCCTCGGCTGGCTGTTCGGCCGCCGGGACGACGCCGCGACACCGCCGAAGGGGCTCTACATCTGGGGCTCGGTGGGGCGCGGCAAGACCATGCTGATGGACCTCTTCCACGAGGCCGCCCCCGAGCCGAAGCGCCGGGTGCACTTCCACGGCTTCCTCGCCGACGCGCACGAGCGCATCCACGCCCACCGCCAGGCGCTGAAGGCCGGCACCGCCAAGGGCGACGACCCGATCCCCGTGGTCGCCGACGCCCTGGCCGACGAGGCGACGCTGCTCTGCTTCGACGAGTTCACCGTCACCGACATCGCCGACGCGATGATCCTCGGCCGCCTGTTCGGCGCCCTGTTCAAGCGCGGCGTCACCGTGGTGGCGACCTCCAACGTCGAGCCCGACCGGCTCTACGAGGGCGGCCTGAACCGCGCCCTGTTCGTGCC
The DNA here is from genome assembly GCF_979253015.1 of Methylobacterium sp. AC433. Lineage (NCBI taxonomy): Bacteria > Pseudomonadati > Pseudomonadota > Alphaproteobacteria > Hyphomicrobiales > Methylobacteriaceae > Methylobacterium > Methylobacterium sp. AC433. The sequence goes on from NZ_CEEDBN010000009.1 coordinate 77,948, forward strand.
CTTCATCGCCGAGCTACAGGAGCGGGTCGACGTGCTGCGCCTCGATTCCCGTACGGATTTCCGGCTGGAGAAGCTCGGGGGCGCCTCCGTCTACCACGTCCCCGCGGATGCGGCGGCCGAGGCCGCCCTGGCGGCCGCCTTCAAGGGGCTCACCGGCAAGGCGAAGGGCCGGCCCGCGACCCTGCGGGTGAAAGGGCACGACGTCCCGGTGCCCGAGGAGACCGGCGGCGTCGCCCGCTTCGGCTTCGCCGACCTCTGCGCCCGGCCCCTCGGCGCCTCCGACTACATGGCGGTGGCGCGCGCCTTCCACACGGTGATCGTCTCCGACATTCCCGTGATGGGACCGGAGCACCGGAACGAGGCCAAGCGCTTCATCACCCTGGTCGACACCCTCTACGACGCGCACGTGAAGCTCGTCGCCTCGGCCGCCGCCGAGCCGCAGGACCTCTACACGGCCACCGAGGGCCGCGAGGCCTTCGAATTCGACCGCACGGTCTCAAGGCTGATCGAGATGCGCTCGTCGGAATACCTCGCCCTGCCGCATGGCGCGGGTGATTCCGAGGCGTCGGGCGCCAGCACCGGCCTCGTCGAAACCTGAGGGAATACGGACCGGAACGGACAGTTCTTCTCGGGTTCGGCCGATACGTGGGCGAGTGAACGCGCGAACCCACGCCTCGGATCGGATCTTCTTCTTCGACCCGTGCGCAACAGCACATGAAAGCCGGATCGACGAATCCGTGACGGATGAGGGCGGGGCTGTCCGGTTGCGCCGCAACGGACCGAGCGTTTAATTGTATTCATTCCGAGGTACGGGGCGTGGGGGCTTCGTGCGCTGCGACGGCTCTCCCGAGAGAGCTGGATCCGCCGCCGTGCCTCAGGATCCTTCCGGGGGGCGGCCAACGCCCTCGACGCCCGACATGTGACCCCGACGGCTTCCCGCCGGTTGACGGATTGGCGTGACGCCGATCCCGACCGGCCCGTGGCCTGATCCATGACAGGATACACCGATGATCAAACTGACCGTGAACGGAGCTGAACGCAGCTTCGACGGCGACCCCGACATGCCGCTGCTCTGGTACCTGCGCGACGAGGTCGGGCTCACCGGAACCAAGTTCGGCTGCGGGCAGGCCCTCTGCGGCGCCTGCACCATCCATGTCGGCGGCACGGCCGTGCGCGGCTGCGTCACCCCCGTCTCGGCCGCCGAGGGGCAGACCGTCGTCACCATCGAGGGCCTGTCCCCCGACGGCAACCATCCGGTCCAGGTCGCCTGGCGCGACCTCAACGTGGCGCAGTGCGGCTACTGCCAGTGCGGGCAGATGATGCAGGCGGCCTCCCTCCTCACCGACACCCCGAAGCCCACCGACGCGCAGATCGACGAGGCGATGAGCGGGAACCTGTGCCGCTGCGGCACCTACCCGCGCATCCGCGCCGCGATCCACCAGGCCGCCGGTCAAGCACCGGCCGCGAACAAGGGAGAGCGCCTGTGATCCACGAAGCTCAGACCATGGCGGACCGCGCCGCCGCGCCGGCCGGACCCGAAATCGACCAGACCGCGCCGAGCGCGCTCGCCAATGTCAGCCGCCGCGCCATGCTCGGCGGCATGGGCGCCCTCGTGCTCGCCCTGTCCTGGCGTGACCCGGCCCGGGCCGAGGACAAGACGGACGAGCCGAAGAAATACGGCGCCGATGCCATGCCGCATGGCTGGCAGGACGACCCGAAGGTGTTCGTGGCGATCGCCCCCGACGGCACCGTGACGGTGACCTGCCACCGCTCCGAGATGGGCCAGGGCGTACGCACCTCGGTCGCGCTGGTGGTGGCCGACGAGCTCGACGCCGACTGGTCGAAGGTGAAGGTCGCCCAGGCCTGGGGCGACGAGGCCCGCTTCGGCAACCAGGACACCGACGGCTCGCGGTCCCTGCGCCACTTCTTCCCGCACCTGCGCCACGCCGGCGCCGCGGCCCGCGCCATGCTGGTCCAGGCCGCCGCCAAGCAATGGGGCGTGCCCGCCGCCGAGGTGAAGGCCGAGAACCACGTCGTCACCCACGCCAAGTCGAAGCGCAGCCTCGGCTACGGCGAGGTGGCGGCCGCCGCCGCCGAGCTGCCGGTGCCGGCCCGCGAGAGCGTGACGCTGAAGAAGCAGGACGCCTTCCGCTACATCGGCAAGGGCAAGATCGGCCTCATCGACAACCACGACTTCACCGTCGGCAAGGCGATGTACGGCATCGACACCCGCCTCGACGGGATGCTCTACGCCCTCGTCGCCCGCCCGCCCGTCTACGGCGGCAAGGTGGTGAGCTTCGACGACAGCGAGGCCCGGAAGGTCGCCGGCGTGGTCAAGATCTTCAAGATCGACGCGCCCGAGATCCCGTCCGAATTCCAGCCCGTTGGCGGCGTCGCCGTGGTGGCCAAGAACACCTGGGCGGCGATGAAGGCCCGCGAGGCCCTCAAGATCACCTGGGACGACGGTCCGAACGCCGGCTACGATTCCGTCGCGTTCCGGGGCGAACTGGAGAAGGCGGCGCGTGCGCCCGGCAAGGTCGTGCGCGACCAGGGCGACGTCGCGGGCGCGATGGCCAAGGCCAAGACGAAGCTCGAAGCCGAGTACTTCGTGCCCCATCTCGTCCAGGCCCCGATGGAGCCGCCGGCCGCCACCGTGCGGATCAAGGACGGGTTCTGCGAGGCCTGGGCCTGCACCCAGGCGCCCCAGGCGACCCATGACCGACTCGCCAAGAAGCTGAACCTTCCCGCCGACAAGGTGCGGGTGAACGTGACGCTGCTGGGCGGCGGCTTCGGCCGCAAGTCCAAGCCCGACTACGTGCTGGAGGCCGCGCTCTGCAGCCAGGCCGTGGACGGCGCACCCGTCAAGCTGATCTGGACCCGCGACGACGACCTCCACCACGGCTACTACCACACCATCTCGGTGGAGCGCCTGGAGGCCGGGCTCGACGACAAGGGCATGCCGGTCGCCTGGCTGCACCGCTCGGCGGCGCCCACCATCGGGTCGATCTTCGCGCCCGACCCGAAGCACGAGCTGCCCTTCGAGCTCGGCATGGGGCTGACCAACACGCCGTTCGCCGTGCCCAACATCCGCCTCGAGAATCCGGCGGCGGATGCCCACGTGCGCATCGGCTGGTTCCGCTCGGTCTCGAACATCCCGCACGCCTTCGCGATCCAGTCCTTCGTGTCCGAGCTCGCCCACGCGGCGGGCAAGGACCCGAAGGCGTACCTGCTCGCGCTGATCGGTCCGGACCGGGTCATCGACCCGACCAGCATCAGCGACGTCTGGAACTACGGCGAGGACCCGGCCCGCTACCCGATCGACACGGGGCGCCTGCGCCGCGTGATCGAGGCGGCCGCCAAGGGCATCGGCTGGGGCCGGAAGATGGAGAAGGGCACCGGCCTCGGGATCGCCGGCCACTACAGCTTCGTCACCCACACGGCGGTGGCCGCGGAGGTGGCGGTCGGCCCCAAGGGCGAGGTGCAGGTCAAGCGCGTCGACATCGCCGTCGATTGCGGGCCGCAGGTCAATCCGGAGCGGATCCGTTCGCAGATGGAGGGCGCGGTCGTGATGGGCATGGGCCTCGCGCTCTCGGCCGAGATCACCTTCAAGGACGGACGCGCGCAGCAGAACAACTTCGACGGCTACGAGATCACCCGCATCGACGCGGCGCCGAAGGAGATCCATGTCCACCTGCTGCCGAATCCGGACTTCAGCGCTCCGTTGGGCGGCGTCGGAGAGCCCGGCGTGCCACCCGTGGCCCCGGCGATCGCCAACGCGATCTTCGCCGCCACCGGCCGGCGCATCCGGCAGCTGCCGATTCGCGATCAGCTGAGCGCCTGATCGGGGATCGCCCGCCCTGCCGGGCGCGCCGTCCGACGAAGTGGTGGCCGGTTCGTCGGAGGAAAGCGCGTCGAAACGAAGGTCTCGAGACGTGCCCCGACCCAGGCGGTCGGGCACGATTCTCGGGGAAGGTCCCGGGGCGCAGGGCGGCCGTACGCCGTCCTGCGCCCCGAGTCGTCTCCGGCCGACATCCTCTCCGACGGCCGCCCCGCAAGGGGCGTCGGGCGCCCGGTGAGCCGACCTCCGTCGCCGTGTCGTGCCGATGGGGCCGCGTCGGCGGGTGTTCTCCCGTCTTCGCTTCTCTTGCCTCGGCTTCCTCTGCCCTCGCATTTCCCGCCCCGCGAAGGGAGCCCGGCCTCCCTCCCGTGGGTTGACCCCGCGACGAAGGCGGCCCGGTCGGGCCGGCCCCACCGTCCGAATCAAGGACAGCAATCGATGACGCGTTTCGTGTGGCCCGCTGCCGGGTGTCTCGCCGCCGGTCTCCTCGCCGCGGGTGCGGCGCCCGCCCTCGCCTCGCCCTGCGGCGACCGGATTGCGAAGCTGGAGGGGCCGGTAAAGGACCTGGCCAAGGAGGCGATTTCCGCCAACACCAGCGGCAAGGCCGCGGCCAGCGCCCGGGGCGGCCAGGGTGTCACGGGAAGCGGCGGCAGCGCCTCGGCCGAGGCCGCGCCCCCGGAGAAGTCGGCGGAGGCCGGGAAGGGCGGCGACAAGGCGATGCAGGCGAAGGTGGCCCTCGACGAGGCGCGGACCGCCGACACGAAGGGCGATGCCAAGGCCTGTGGCGAGGCGGTGGATCGGGCGCAGAAGCAGGTGGACAGCGCGCCCTGAGGCGCCGGTGAAGCGCTGGCCCCGTCATCAGGGGCCGGCGCGGGTGTCGGGCGGCGTTCGCCCCGCGCGCAGGCGACGACGTCAGGCGCTGGTGACGGCCGCGAGGGCGTGATCGTTGCCGTGCAAGCCGGCGCAAAGATCATCAATCTCCGCGAGATCGAGTGCATTGCCTGAATCGCTCGCAATTGCGTCGATCAGATGATCCTGATGCGGACTGAACGGATGTCCCTGGAGCCGATAGAATTGATAATAGCGAAGCGCGGCTAATACAGCATCACGTTCTCGATCTGTAATGGTAATATTCTGCATGCCGGTTATAATTCCCGTTGTTGGTTGCGGGAGTTCGAAAACAACCACTCTGCGGCGCCGTGAGCTTGGATGTTGTAAGCGAATCTGACCGGATTCGTCCACAACCGGAAACCGTCCGTTAGCCATCCCGACCCTCGGGCGTCCCGGTTCCGAACGGCCAAGTCTTTGTCCGGTCGCTGTTTCCCCATGCGGTCGGCGGCGGAGGTTTTTTTTAGCGCTGCCGTTCGATCCGATGCGCTTGACAACCTTTGATAGGGTGTCGCGCCCGCTCGGGCGGCGACCGATGCGGGTCCGCGTAGCGTCAGCCAATCCTTAACCGATCGGTGCGATTGTCACGCTTCGGCCGCGTCTGCCTCGGGCAGGCTGCGGGTGGTCGAGGCCGGGATCCGATTCATGCCCAAGACCCGAAGCGAATACGAGGCGGACACGGATGCGGCGCGTCCCGTCATGCCGACGCTGAGCCCCGGCATCCGCCGTCACCTCGGGCACGCCCTGCGCAGCGTCTACGCCGACATCCTGGCCGATCCGCCGGGTGCCCGGCTCGAAGCGCTGCTCGCGCGCCTCGGCAAAGGCAAGCGCTGAGCGCAGAAGGTGTGGCGCGTTTACCGCGTTTCCGGATGTTTCCCTGTCCTGTGCGGGAATTCACTGACGGTTCACGCCGGGACGGGTAGTTGAGCGTTGATCCGATGCGCGCCTGCACTCCGCGGCGCGCTCACATGAAGCCGCTCCATGATCACGCTCGCCCTCGTCGTCGTCGGCAACATCCTGCTGGCTTCCCTGTTCTCGCTGATCGCCGTCGCGGCGGACTGAGCGGCCGGACGGCTCGCGCGGAAGCGCGAGGCCGGCGCACACGAACCTTCCAGCGCACCGATCCCTTCCTCCGCCCGCGCCGCTTGATCGCCGGGCCGTGTCATGCCTCGGCCCGGCTCCAGGACGACCGCGGCGCGGGCATCGGCACGCCGCAGCGCGTCGCACCCCGAGAGTCCAGCCCTCGACCGATCGGCACGCGGCCAGGCCCGGCCGGCAGCCGCCCCGGCACGTCCGCGCCGCACCGGCCGACCTCCCATGACACGATAAAATCCAGCACAACGTCCTTTCTATAGAACCCATGCTCAACGAACAGGTTCTTCTCTCTCGGCAGCTAGGGAGAGAATGCCGTTCTCCTTCGCGAAAAAGTATCCTCCGCCTGTGCAAGTGCGGGGAACGGAACTGCTCCGGCCGCCTTGTCCCGCCGAACCACGGCGCTTGACAACGTTCGTTAAAACGAACGAAACCAGCCTCGCCGGAGCCGCGAGGCGATCGCTTCCGCTCCGGCCGCTTGAGCCAGATTCGGAGCCCCCCGTGAGCGAGACTTCTTCCCGGACCACCGGACGCCCCCGCCGCCATGCGCTCTTGCTCGGCGCCGGCCTCGCCGCGGCCCTGCTCGCGCCCACCCTGGCCTGCGCCCAGACCGAGCTCCTGAACGTCTCCTACGATCCGACCCGCGAACTCTATCGCGAGATCAACGCGGCCTTCTCCGAGGAGTGGAAGGCCAAGACCGGCGAGACGCTCACGGTGCGTGCCGCCCATGGCGGCTCGGGCTCGCAGGCCCGGACCGTGATCGACGGCATCCCGGCCGACGTGGTGACCCTCGGCATTCCGTCCGACATCGACGCGATCAGCCGGATCTCGAAGAAGATCGTCCCCGACTGGCGCACCAAGCTGCCCAACCAGGGCCTGCCCTACACCTCCACGGTGGTGTTCCTCGTGCGCAAGGGCAACCCGAAGGGCGTGAAGGACTGGGGCGACCTCGTGAAGCCGGACATCAAGGTCATCACGCCGAACCCCAAGACCTCGGCGGGCGGGCGCTGGAACTTCCTCGCGGCCTGGGGCTACGCCTACGAGAAGGAAGGCAGGAACGCCGATAAGGCCAATGCCTTCGTGGGCGACGTCTACAAGAACGTTCCCGTCCTCGACACCGGCGCCCGCGGCTCGACCGTGACCTTCGCGCAGCGGGGCCTGGGCGACGTGCTGCCCACCTGGGAGAACGAGGCCTACCTCGTCTTCGAGGAGTTCGGCCGCGACAAGTTCGATGTCGTGGTGCCGCCGACCTCGATCTACGCCGAGCCGCCGGTCGCCCTGGTCGACGCCAATGTCGACAGGAAGGGAACCCGCAAGCAGGCCGAGGCTTATCTCCAGTTCCTCTATTCGGACCGGGCGCAGGCCATCTTCGCCAAGCACCATTACCGTCCGCTCAACCGGGCGGCGGCCAAGCCCGAGGATCTGGCGCAGCTGCCCGAGCTGAAGCTGTTCAAGATCGAGGATCTGCAGGGCGACTGGGACGAGATCCAGAAGAAGAATTTCGACAACGGGGGTCTGTTCGACCAGCTGAGCAAGGCGGGACGCTGACGCCGCGCCCCGTCGCCCCCGCCCTGCGCCGGGCCCGATGCCCGCGCCCGGAAGGGGTTCGACATCGCAACAGGATACCCCCATGGCTCCGCCCAAGCGCGCCAAGCGGCGCTTTCTCCGCCCGAGCGTGATCCCCGGTTTCGGGCTCGCCTTCGGCTACACCCTCACCTGCCTCGGCCTGATCGTGCTGCTGCCCCTGGCGGCCCTGGTCACCCGGGCCTCCGGCCTCGGCCTGTCGGGGATCTGGGAGGTCGCCACCGATCCGCGGGTCGCCAGCGCCCTGCGGGTCAGCTTCGGCGTCTCGCTGCTGGCGGCACTGACCGCCTCGGTGTTCGGCTTCCTCATCGCCTGGGTGCTGACCCGCTACCGCTTTCCCGGCCGCAAGATCGTCGACGCGGTGGTCGACCTGCCCTTCGCCCTGCCCACCGCCGTCGCGGGCATCGCCCTGGCCGCCCTCTACGCGCCCAACGGGCTCGTCGGCGCGCAGCTGGCGCGGCTCGGGATCGAGGCCGCCTACACGCCCGTGGGCATCTACATCGCCATGGTGTTCATCGGCCTGCCCTTCGCCGTGCGCACCGTGCAGCCGCTGATCGCCGAGATCGACAAGGAGATCGAGGAGGCCTCGGCCACCCTCGGGGCGGGCCGCGTCCACACCCTGGTGCGGGTGGTGCTGCCGCCGCTGATCCCGGCGGTGCTCACGGGTTTCGCCCTCGCCTTCGCGCGGGGGGTCGGCGAGTACGGCTCGATCATCTTCATCGCCGGAAACCTGCCCTACGTCTCCGAGATCGCGCCGCTCCTCATCGTCATCAAGCTGTCCGAGTACGATTACGGCGGCGCCTGCGCCATCGCGACGATCATGCTCGGCATCTCGTTCCTCACCCTCCTCGCCATCAACCTGATCCAGGCCTGGAGCCGACGGAGATTCGGCTATGTCTGAGAGCTACGCCCCCGCAACCCTGGCCGAGGCCCGGCCGGCCAGCGTGGTCACCGAGGGGCTCTGGGTCCGGGGCCTGCTGATCGCGGTCGCGATCCTGTTCCTGGCCCTATTCCTGGTGCTGCCCCTGGTCACCGTGTTCGCCCAGGCGCTGGCCAAGGGCTTCGGCGCCTACCTGGCCGCCTTCACGGAGGCCGACGCCCACGCGGCGATCCGCCTGACCCTGCTGACGGCGGCCGTCGCCGTCCCGTTCAACCTCGTCTTCGGCATCATGGCCTCCTGGGCCATCGCCAAGTTCGAGTTCTGGGGCAAGAACCTGCTGGTCACCCTGATCGACCTGCCGTTCTCGGTCTCGCCGGTGGTCTCGGGCCTGATCTACGTGCTGGTCTTCGGGGCACAGGGGCTCCTCGGCCCCTGGCTGCTGGCCCACGACCTCCAGGTCATCTTCGCGGTGCCGGGGATCGTGCTGGCGACCATCTTCGTCACCTTCCCGTTCGTCGCCCGCCAGCTCATCCCGCTGATGCAGGAGCAGGGCACGGCGGAGGAGGAGGCGGCCCTGACGCTCGGCGCCTCCGGCTGGCACGCCTTCCGGACGGTGACGCTCCCCAACATCCGCTGGGGCCTCCTCTACAGCGTGCTCCTCTGCAATGCCCGCGCGATGGGCGAATTCGGCGCGGTCTCGGTGGTCTCCGGCCACATCCGGGGCCTCACCAACACCCTGCCGCTCCACGTGGAGATCCTCTACAATGAGTACAACTTCGTTGCCGCTTTCGCCGTCGCCTCCCTCCTGGCCGGCCTCGCCCTCGTCACCCTCCTCGTCAAATCCCTCCTCGAATGGCGCTACGCCGACGAGATCAAGGCCGGTGCCCGGGGCCACTGAGCGGACGGGCGGCTCCACCGCCATCCGCGTCGAGAACCTCTCGAAGACCTTCGACACGGCGGCGGTGCTGCACGACTTCTCGCTGGACGTGCGGGCCGGCGAACTCCTGGCCCTGCTCGGCCCCTCGGGCTCGGGCAAGACCACGCTGCTGCGCATCATCGCGGGCCTCGATTTCCCCGACGACGGCCGCATCGTGTTCGGAGCCGAGGACGCGACCCGGCTCCCCGTGCAGCAGCGCGCGGTGGGCTTCGTGTTCCAGCACTACGCCCTGTTCAAGCACATGAGCGTGGCCGAGAACATCGCCTACGGGCTCAACGCCCGGAAGCGGTCCGAGCGTCCGGCCAAGGCCGAGATCAAGCGCCGGGTCGGCGACCTCCTCGATCTCATCAAGCTCTCCGGCTTCGCCGACCGCTATCCGAGCCAGCTCTCCGGCGGCCAGCGCCAGCGCATCGCGCTGGCCCGGGCGCTGGCGGTGGAACCCCGCGTCCTGCTGCTCGACGAGCCGTTCGGCGCCCTCGACGCCCAGGTGCGCAAGGATCTGCGCCGCTGGCTGCGCGAGATCCACGACCGCACCGGGCAGACCACCATCTTCGTCACCCACGACCAGGACGAGGCCCTGGAGCTCTCCGACCGGGTCGCCGTGCTCGACAAGGGCCGCCTGGAACAGGTCGGCACGCCGGACGAGGTCCAGGAGGCGCCGGTCTCCGCCACCGTGCTGAAGTTCCTCGGCGACACGATCGAGGTCGAGGCGATCGCCCAAGGGGGCGAGGTCCGCGTCGATGGCCGCCTGACTCCGGTGCGGGCCCCCGGCGGCCTCGTCGGCCCGGTCAAGCTCTATGCCCGTCCCTGGCAGCTCCAGTTCGCCGAGGGCGACGGGGCGCATCTCCAGGGCGTTGTGCGCTCGTCCTACCGCACGCAGGGGCGCCAGCGCATCGAGGTCGACCGGCCCGAGGGCAAGACCGTGGTGGTGGAGGCCGCCGACACCAATCGCTTCGCGGCCGGCAGCCCGGTGGGCCTGCGGATCATCGGCGGCCACGTGTTTCCGAACTAGCGCCGGTCTTCCGGACTGACGGGAAAGCGTCTTGCGCTCGCCGGCGCGATCGGGTGTGACTGCCGCCGTCCAAATCAGGAGGAGGCAGCATGTCGGGTGGTCACGGGGCGGGCGGCAGTTCGAACAAGCGCGTGGCGCTGCTGATCTCGGTGCTGGCGCTGTTCCTGGCGCTGGCCGAGACCCTGGCCAAGGGCGCGCAGACCGATGCCCTCGGGGCCAATGTCGAGGCCTCCAACCAATGGGCCTACTTCCAGGCCCGCACCATCCGGGGCACCGTCCTCAAGACCGCCGACGAGACCCTGGCGCTGCTGCCGCCGGAGGTGGCGAATTCCGAGGCGGTGAAGGCCAAGCGCGCCGAGTGGGCCAAGACCATGGCCCGCTGGGACAGCGAGCCCGCCACCGGCGAGGGGCGCAAGGAACTGGCCGAGAAGGCGCGGCACTCGCAGGAGGTGCGCGACCTCGCCCTGCACCGCTACCACCATTACGAGTTCGCCTCGGCCGCTTTCCAGATCGGCATCGTGCTGGCCTCGGCGGAGGTCATCACCGGCATCTTCGCCCTGGTGGTCGGCGGCGGGCTCCTGGGCATCGCCGGGCTGGCCCTCCTCGGCTTCGGCCTCTACGCGCCGCACGCGTTGCCGTTCTTCCACTGAGCCTCTACCCGCCCTGAGTCCGTTCCGACCCCGAGCCTGCCTCCGGCGGCGCGCTGTCGGCGCCGGGCGGACGGGCGGCGCTCAGCGCTTCGGCATTCCCTTGGCGAGGGCCGCGCGCCGCAGGGCCTCGGCCAGGGCGCCGCCGGCCTCGGGAGCCGGTGCCGGTGCGGCCCGCGGGGCGGGTCTCGCCGGCGGAGCGGCCGGCGCCTCGCGGCGGGGGGCGGAACGCGGCGCGCCGGCCTCGTCCGAGCGCATCGTGAGGGCGATGCGCTTGCGGTTGGGGTCCACTTCGACCACCCGCACCTGCACCACGTCGCCGGGCTTCACCACCTCGCGCGGGTCCTTCACGAAGCGGTCGGCCAGCATCGAGATGTGCACCAGCCCGTCCTGGTGGACCCCGACGTCCACGAAGGCGCCGAAGGCCGCCACGTTGGTGACGACGCCCTCGAGGCGCATGCCCGGCTTCAGGTCGGAGATCTTCTCGACGCCCTCCTGGAAGGTCGCGGTCCTGAAGGCAGGGCGCGGGTCGCGGCCCGGCTTCTCCAGCTCCGACAGGATGTCGGTGACGGTGGGCAAGCCGAAGGTCGCGTCGGTGAATTTTTTCGGGTCCAGGCTCCGCAGCGCGCCGGTATTGCCGATCAGCGCCTGGATCGGCTGGCCGGTGGAGGCCAGGATCCGGCGCACCACCGGGTAGGCCTCCGGGTGCACGCCCGAGGCGTCGAGGGGATCGGTCCCGTCGCGGATGCGCAGGAAGCCGGCGGCGAGCTCGTAGGCCTTGGGGCCGAGCCCCGCCACCTTCTTCAGGCTGGCGCGGCTGCGGAACGGGCCGTGGGCGTCCCGATGCACGATGATGTTGGAGGCGACCCGCGCGGTCAGGCCCGAGACCCGCGCCAGCAGCGGCGCCGAGGCGGTGTTCACGTCGACCCCGACGCCGTTCACGCAATCCTCCACCACGGCGTCGAGGGAGCGCGCGAGCTTCCCCTCGGCCAGATCGTGCTGGTACTGGCCGACGCCGATGGCCTTCGGCTCGATCTTGACGAGCTCGGCCAGGGGATCCTGCAGGCGCCGGGCGATGGAGACCGCGCCGCGGATCGAGACGTCGAGCTCGGGCAGCTCCGCGCTGGCATAGGCGGAGGCCGAGTAGACCGAGGCGCCGGCCTCCGAGACCATCACCTTGGTGAGTTTCAGCTCGGGCTGCTTGGCGATGAGCTCGGCGGCGAGCCTGTCGGTCTCCCGCGAGGCGGTGCCGTTGCCGATGGCGACGAGCTCCACCGCGTGCGCCCGGCAGAGCTTGGCCAGGGCGATCAGGGCGCCGTTCCAGTCGCGGCGCGGCTCGTGCGGGTAGATCGTGTCGGTGGCCACCACCTTGCCGGTGGCATCGACCACCGCGACCTTCACCCCGGTGCGGAAGCCCGGGTCGAGCCCGAGGGTCGGCCGCGCGCCGGCCGGGGCCGCGAGCAGGAGGTCGCGCAGGTTTCCGGCGAAGACCGTGACCGCGCCGGCCTCGGCCACCGCCCAGAGGCGGGCGCGCAGGTCCGTGTCGAGGGCGGGCTTCAGGCGGGTCCGCCAGGCGCGCCGGACCGTCTCCATCAGGAAGGCGTCGCCCGGCCGTCCCTGGTCGCGGATGCCGAAGGTCTTGGCGATGCGCAGTTCCTGCGATCCGGGCTGGCCCTTGGCCGGCGCGTCGCCCAGCGCATCGGCGATGGCGAGGTCGAGCACCTCCTCCTTCTCGCCGCGGAACAGGGCGAGGATGCGGTGCGAGGGCAGCTTCGCGAGGGCTTCCGAGAAGTCGAAGTAATCTGCGAACTTCTCGCCGGCGGCGGCCTTGCCGGCCTTCACGGTGGCGACCATCCGGCCGCGCTGCCAGCCGGTCTCGCGAAGCGCGCCGACCAGCTCCGGGTCCTCGCTGACGCGCTCGACCAGGATGGCGCGCGCGCCCTCCAAGGCGGCCTCGACGTCGGCGACGCCCTTGCCCGCATCCACGTAGGCCCGGGCGGCCCCCTCGGGGGATTGCTCGGGCCGGGCGAGGAGGGCTTCGGCGAGGGGTTCGAGCCCGGCCTCGCGGGCGACCTGCGCCTTCGTCCGGCGCTTCACCTTGAACGGCAGGTAGAGGTCCTCCAGCCGGGCCTTGGTGTCGGCGGCGAGGATGCGGGCCTTCAGGCCGGCCTCGAGCTTGCCCTGGGCCTCGATCGCCTCCAGCACGGCGGCCCGGCGGGCTTCCAGGTCGCGCAGGTAGGCGAGGCGCTCCTCCAGGGTGCGCAGCTGCGCGTCGTCGAGGGTGCCGGTGACCTCCTTGCGGTAGCGCGCGATGAACGGCACCGTCGCGCCGCCGTCGAGCAGGTCGACCGCGGCCTTCACCTGCCATTCCGCGACGCCGAGTTCGGCGGCGAGACTCGTGTTGATGGCGGCCATGGGGCGTCTCCGGGTGGGGCCGGGTGTCTACAGGGCCGCCCACCGGGCGGTCAAACCCGGGAGCGGCCTGGCCGGATCGTCAGGCGACCGCGTCCCAGGTCTCCGTCACGGCGCGGCCGTCCCGGACGAGGCGGGCGCGCAGGATCACGTCGCCGGGCGGGAGCGGCGTCGGCGGCCGCCACTCGACGTAGAGCCGCCAGCCGCCGGTCTGGGGGACGAATTCCACCACCGGGTCGACCATCGTGCCGGCGCCGGCGGAAACGTCGGCGGACAGGGTCGCCCCGCGGTCGGACGGCAGGCCCGGCCCTTCGAAATCCACGACGTAGAGGCGTCGACCCGGGCTCGGCGGCGTGGTCGGGCGCAGGCGCTCGGCCGAACCCACCCGTGTCGAGACCACGCGGCCGAGGGTGCCGGGCACGACGCTCGCCGGCTCCGTGCCGACCGTCGTGAGCGTGTAGGCCAGGCTCCGCTCGCTCCCGGCCGGGACGGGGGCGCCGGGCACGAAGGCCGCCACGATGTTGTCCATGTACTCCTCGCGCGACGGGATCTCGAAGAGCCGGACCGCACCGGCTCCGAACCCCGATTCCGGCGTGACCCAGAGCCCAGGCCGCGCCTCGTGCCGGGCCTGCACGTCGAGATAGGCGGGAAAGTCGCGCGCGCGCTGGAGCAGGCCGAAGCCCTCCAGCGGGTCGACGCCGAAGGCCGAGATCTGCGGCTGCGCCCGGCCGTTGACGAGGGGCCGCCACAGCCGCTCGCCCCGGGTCACCACCGCCAGCCCGTCGGAATCATGCACCTGCGGGCGGAAATCGTCGAACGGCTCCGCCCCGCGTCCGCCGGGCCCGTTCGCCCCGTGCAGGAACATGCTGGTGAGGGGGGCGAGCCCGAGATGGTCCAGGGCGGCGCGGGGATGCAGCGACGCCTCGACCCGCATCACCGAGGGGTCGCCCGGCGCCACGCGGAAGCGGTAGGCCCCGGCGAGGCTCGGGGAGTCGAGCAGCGCCCAGATCTCGATGGTCCGGGAATCGGCGTCCGGCTCACAGATCCAGAAGGCGGTGAAGTCCGGGAATTCCTCCGCGCCCGGTCCCCCGGTGCGGATCGCGGCGCCGCGGGCCGAGAGCCCGTATTCCTGGCCGAACCCGCGCAGCCGGAAGTAGGAGGCGCCGAGGAAGACCAGGAATTCCTCCTGGTCGCCCGGCCGGTCGGCCGCGAAGGCGTAGTGCAGCCGGAAGCCGGCAAAGCCGAGATCCGGCGCGAAGCTCTGCCCCTTCAGGTCCGGCCCGAGGTCGAACAGGTCCGGCGCGTAGGGGATGGCCCGGGCCGGGCCGTCGCGGGGCTGCAGGGAGAGGGCGACGCGCTTGCGCTGCAGGAAGCCGCGATGGAACAGCTGGGCCGAGAAGCGGCGGCCGAGGGGCAGGCTCGCCTCCGGACGGAAGGTGATGGCGCGGTAGCCGTCATAGGACAATCCCGCCAGGGCCGGCGGCAGATCGTCCTGCGGCGCCCGGTAGGGGCTCGCCGCCAGGGTGCGCGCCTTCGCCTTCACGGCGTCGAATGTTATGCGGGCGGGGGCCTCCGCGCGCGTTCGGCCCGCATTCAGATCGTGCGCGGTAGGGAGGATCATCCCAACGGCCGCGCTGAGCGTGGTCCGCAGGGCCTGCCGCCGCGAGAAGGGTACGGTCCACCCGGATCCTTCGAGACCCTCGCCATCGTGCATCGCTTCCCCTTCGCCGGCATCGCGCCCGGTGGTGGAGCGGCGGTGTCCCTCCTTCGAGTTTCCCGCGCCCCATGTCCCACAGGTTGTCGCACGACGCTCCGGCGGCCGAAATCCCGGGTCCGCTGGAAATCGCTCCCGGGGCGCCCGCCGGCTCTCCCGCCCCCTCGCCCGCCGGCTTTCTGGGCCGCCGCCTGCTGCTGGCCCTGCCGCCGCTCGCCCTGGGGGCGGCCGTCACCGCCCTGGCGCTGGCCGCCTACGGACCGCCGTCCGGCCTCCTCGGGGCGGCTGTGCTGGGGCTGTTCGCCCTGGTCATGACCTGGCAGGCCTTCGTGGCCTGGCAATACGTCTACGGCCTCGTCGCCACGGCCTTCGGCGACCGGGCGAAATCCGCCCTGGAGCGCCGCTCCCTCACCATCCCGGCGGAGGCCTCGGGCCTGAGCCGCACGGCCGCGGTGGTGGCGATCCACGCCGAGGATGCGGTCGCGGTGTTCGCGGCCCTGCGCGTCATGGCCCGCTCGCTGCAGCGGGCCGGGGGCGATGGCGGCGACATCGACATCTTCGTCCTCTCCGATACGCGGGACGGCGCCATCGCGGCGGTGGAGGAACACGAATTCGCGCGCATCGAGGCCTGGACCCGCCAGCACGGACCCGGCCTGCCGCGGATCCGCTACCGCCGGCGCCGGGACAATGCCGGCCGCAAGGCCGGCAACATCGCCGAGTTCTGCAAGACCTACGGGCCCGAATACGACTTCATGATCGTGCTCGACGCCGACAGCCTGATGACCGGCAGCGCCATGCGCCGCCTGGCCCGGCTGATGGAGGAGAGCCCGCGCGTCGGCCTGATCCAGACCGTGTCCTACGCCACCGGGCGCGACACCCTGTTCGCCCGCATCCAGCAATTCGCCGTGCGGCTCTACGCGCCCCTGGCGATCCGCTGCCTGGAGACCTGGCAGGGGCCGGACGGCAGCTACTGGGGCCACAACGCGATCGTGCGGGTCGCGGCCTTCGCCGACAACGCCGAGCTCCCCGTCCTGCCCGGCAAGGCGCCGCTCGGCGGCGAGATCCTGTGCCACGACATCGTCGAGGGCGCGCTGCTGCGCCGGGCCGGCTGGGAGGTCCGCCTGCTGCCGGAGATGGGCGGCACCTGGGAGGAGATGCCCACGAACCTCGTCGACCTCCTCGGGCGCGAGCGCCGCTGGTGCCAGGGCAACATGCAGCACCTGCGCGTCACCGCCCTGCCGGGCCTGCGCCCGGCCAGCCGCTGGCACCTCGCCGTCGGCATCCTGTCCTACATGGCCTGCCCGCTCTGGGTCCTGTTCCTCGCCCTCGGAACGCTCCAGGCGGCGCGGAGCGGCGACCTCGGCCTCCTCGGCTACGGCCTCACCGGCACGGGCGCCGCCGCCCATGCCCTCGCCGCCCTCGTCCTGGCGATCCTGGCCCTGCCCAAGCTCCTCAGCCTCGGCCACGTCCTGGCCTCGCGCGAGCGGCGCGCGGCCTTCGGCGGCACCGCATCGCTCCTGAAGAGCGCCGCCCTCGAACAGGCGGTCTGGGTCCTGCTCTGGCCGGTGATGACCCTGTTCGCGGCGGGCGCCGTCGCCACCACCTTCGTCGGCCGCGTGGTGCGCTGGGACGCGCAGGTCCGCGACGACCGCCGCGTGCCCTGGGCCGAGGCCTGCCGGCTCCAGGTCGACACCCTCGTGGCGGGCGCCCTGCTGGCGGCCGGCCTGGCCTGGGCCGGCGATGTCTGGCTCGCCCTCTGGATGGCGCCGGTGGTGCTCGGCCTGCTGTCGAGCCCGGCCCAGAGCGTGCTGACCAGCAGCGCCCGCCTCGGCCGGATCTCGCAGGGGCGCCGCCTGTTCCTGACGGTGGACGACACCGCCCGCGCCCCGGAGCTCACCGCCCTGGCCCACAGCCGGGGCGGGGCGGCCGAGCCCGGCCGCGGCCGGCCGCAGCCGGCCTGGATCGCCGACGAGGTCCCGGTCTCGTCGAGCTGAGGCGGGATCGTCGGCCTACTTCTGCTCGAGCACCTTGATCGGGTCGGTGCGCTGGGCCGGGCTCGGCTCCTTCGTGGCGCTGCTGGTGCCCCGGCCGGCGCGCGGATCGTCGGGCTGCGTCGGCAGGCCGGTGCCGCTCGCGAGTTCGAGGCAGGTCACCATCTCGACGTAGGACGGGAAGCCGCCCGCCTCGAACTGCTTCTCGCACTGGCGCTTGGCGGCGGGGGTGAATTCGCCCCAGCGGCGCTTGACCTCGTCGCGGGAGGCGCGCTCGGAGCGCAGGCACCCCTCCTGGCTGGCATTGTCGCTGACGCTCGCGGAGGCCGCCGACCGGCAGGTCCGCTCGATGTTCAGGTCCGGCGGCCCGCTCTCGGCCCAAGCGGGGGCGCCGAGGAGCAGCAGGGCGAGGGGTCCGGAGAGGAGGACGGGCTTCATCATGGTCGGGCGGTCCCTCGGGGCATGATCCTGCGCCGGCCTCCGGCCGCGGGATCGGGATTTGCCGCACCAACGCGCGAGGCCCCTCCGCGGCACCACCGAAAAGTTCAGGCGCCCCGCAGGGCCTCGTCGAGGTCGGCGAACAGGTCGTCCACCGCCTCGATCCCGGTGGAGAGGCGCAGCAGATCGGGCGGGCAGGGCGAGTCCGGTCCCTCCACCGAGGCGCGGTGCTCGATCAGGCTCTCGACGCCGCCGAGCGAGGTGGCCCGCTTCCACAGCCGCACCCGCGCCGCCGCGCGGATCGCCGCCGCCGTGCCGTCGCGCACCCGGATCGACAGCATGAAGCCGAAGCCGCCCTCCATCTGCCGGGCCGCCACCGCGTGGCCGGGATCGTCCGGCAGGCCGGGATAGAGCACGTGGGAGAGGCAGGGATGCCCCTGGAAGCGGCGCGCGAGCTCGGCGGCACCGGCCGATTGCGCCGCCGCCCGCAGCGGCAGGGTGCGCAGCGAGCGCATCAGCAGGTAGGCCTCGAACGGACCCAGGATGGCGCCGCCGCCGGAGCGGATCGCGACGAGGCGCTCCCAGAACCCGTCCGCCCGGGCCCCGGCGAGCACGCCCGCCACCACGTCGGAATGGCCGTTCAGGATCTTGGTGGCCGAGTGCATCACGAGGTCGGCGCCCAGCGTCAGGGGCCGGGTGTGGATCGGCGAGGCCGCGGTGGAATCGACGGCGAGCCGCGCCCCCGCCGCATGGGCGAGGCGGGCGGCTTGCGCGATGTCGGTGACCGTCCAGAGCGGATTGCCCGGGGTCTCGATCCAGACGAGCTTCGTGGCGCCCGGCCGGATCGCCCGGGCCAGGGCGGCAAGGTCGTCCATGCCGACGAAGTCGACCGCGATCCGCCGGCGCGGCATCTCGCTCGCGAGCCAGCGCTTCAGACCCCAATACATCACGCGGGGCGCCACCACGTGGTCGCCGGGCTCCAGGGCGGTGAAGACCGCCGTGGCCGCCGCCATGCCGGAGCCGAACAGCAGGGCGCCGGCGCCGGCGTCCTCCAGCATCGCCAGCACGCCTTCCGCCTCGCGCACGGTGGCGTTGTCGGGCCGGGCATAGGAGAAACCCGAGCTGTAGCCGTTGTCGGGATCGCGCAGGAAGGTGGTGGCGACGTGCAGGGGCGCCACCACGCCCCGCGTCACCGGATCGACCCGGCCGAGGGCCTGCGCGGCGAGGCTGCGCTTGGCGAAGGGAGGCTGCGCATCCGAAGGCCCCGTCGGCGCGTTCGGTTCTGACTGGGGGTCCGGCATGGGCGGGTCCGCGGGGTGACGGTTCGGTTGACCCGCCCTCGCAGACCCTGGCACGGACCGCAAGCCGGGGCGTCAGCGCTCCGTCCCGAAGCCGGATCAGAGGCAAGGAAGACCGTTCTGCATGTCCCGCGCACCCGCATCGTCACCGATCCACGTTCCCGCCGGACCCGCCCTCGCCCTGCCCGGGCGGCTGGCGGCGGCGATCCTGCCCGTGGTGGCGACGGCCGTGCTGGGCTCGGCCGCCACGGGGCCGAACATCGAGGGCTGGTATGCGGGCCTGACGAAGCCGTCCTTCAACCCGCCGAACTGGGCGTTCCCGGTGGCCTGGACGATCCTCTACGCGATGATCGCGCTCTCGGCCTTCCGACTCCTCGGGGCGAAGCCGCGCACCGGCCCGACGGTGGGGGCGTGGCGCCTGGCGCTGGCCGCCTTCGCGGTGCAGCTCGCGCTCAACGCCGCCTGGACCCCGACCTTCTTTTCCGCTCACGCCCTCGGGGCCGCCCTGGTGGTCTCGGCCGCGATGTGGGTGATGATCCTCTGGACGATCCGCCTGTCCTGGCGCTTCGACCGGGCGGCGGCATGGCTGCTGGTGCCCTACGCCGCCTGGGTCGGCTTCGCCACCGTGCTCACCGGGGCGATCTGGCGCCTGAACTGAGCCGGCGCGCCCGGCCTACTCGGCGGCCTCGACGAAGACGGTGCCGGCGCGGGGGAGGTCCAGGGTGTCCCAGGTCTCGGTGAGGGCCGCCGTCAGCTTGGCGATGCGGGCGTCGTCGTGGAAGGGCGAGGGCGTGATGCGCAGGCGCTCGGTGCCGCGCGGCACGGTGGGGTAATTGATCGGCTGGATGTAGATGCCGTGATGCTCCAGCAGGTGGTCGGCCGCCGCCTTGCACAGCTCGGCATCGCCCACCATCACGGGCACGATGTGGGTCTCGGTGTGCAGCACAGGCAGGCCGGCGGCCTCCAGAGCGGCCTTGGTGCGGGCGGCCTGGCGCTGGTGCGCCTCGCGCTCGCCGTTCGAGCGCTTGAGGTAGCGTACCGAGGCGATGGCGGCCGCCGCGATGGCCGGCGGCAGGGCGGTGGTGAAGATGAAGCCCGGGGCGTGGCTGCGGACCGCGTCGCAGAGAACCGCCGAGCCGGTGATGTAGCCGCCGACGCAGCCGAAGCCCTTGGCCAGGGTGCCCTCGATCACGTCGACCCGGTGCATCACCCCGTCGCGCTCACTGATCCCGCCGCCGCGGGGGCCGTAGAGGCCGACCGCGTGGACCTCGTCGAGGTAGGTCAGGGCGCCGTACCGGTCGGCGAGGTCGCAGATCGCGCCGATGTCCGAGACGTCCCCGTCCATGGAGTAGACGCTCTCGAAGGCGATCAGCTTCGGGCGGTCGCCCGCCGCGATCAGCAGCTCCTCGAGATGCGCGAGGTCGTTGTGGCGGAAGACGCGCTTCTCGCAGCCCGAATGGCGCACGCCCTCGATCATCGAATTGTGGTTGAAGGCGTCCGACAGGATCAGGCAGTTCGGGATCAGCTTGGCGATGGTGGAGATGCCCGCCTGGTTCGAGACGTAGCCCGAGGTGAAGACCAGGCCCGCCTCCTTGCCGTGGAGATCCGCGAGTTCACGCTCCAGGTCGACCAGCGGCGAGTTGTTGCCCGCGATGTTGCGGGTGCCGCCCGCGCCGACGCCGCAGCGGGCGGCGGTGCGGGTCATGGCGCCCACCACGTCCGGGTGCTGGCCCATGCCGAGATAGTCGTTCGAGCACCAGACCGTGATCTCGGAGGTGCCGCCGTCGGGCTTGCGCCAGTGCGCGGTGGGAAAGCGCCCCGCGATGCGCTCGATGTCGGCGAAGACCCGGTAGCGGCGCTCGCCGTGCAGGCGGTCCAGCGCGGTGCGGAAATGCGACTCGTAGTCGGTCCGGCCCCGGCCCAGCGCCCCGGTGTTGCACCCCTGTCCGGCTTCCTGGCCCGCTCCCTGCTTGGTGTCGCTGATCTTGATCGTCGCGGGCATGCGGTTCACGGGCATCCGTCCTTCACGCTTGGGCTGAGGGGCCGGCGGTGGGGTCGCGGCCTCCGGCGGGATCGATTCCACGCGGACCCTCGTGCGGGGGCCCCCGATGCAACCGATCTCGATGGCGAGCCTGGCGCACCCTCCGCGGAGGAGGTGCTGACGACGCTCGCCCTGGCTCGGGTTTCCCCGACGCGGTGGCGACGATACAGGTGAACTTGGAATTGGTTCAAGTCGACATCCGCATTCCTGCTTTGCATCCATCGACCCGTGGATGCAAAGCCGACACGACGACGTGGCGACGATGCGTCGCGTCGGCCTTCCCGAGCCTTCGCGCAGCGCGCTATGCTTCACCCGCAGCCGGATCCCGCGACGCATGATGGACGACGAGACTGAGGCCGGGCCTTCCCGCACGGACACGCTCAAGGACACGTCCCAGGAAGCACCGGCGAGCGCCGCCGGTCAGAGGGCCGAGCGCCTGAAGGCGGCCCTGCGCGACAACCTGCGCCGGCGCAAGGCCCAGTCGCGCGGCCGGTCGGGTCAGCCGGAATCCGGGAAGGCCCCCGAGCGCGACGGGGAAGCATGATCGCGCGCCGCGAACCTCCTTTTCGACAAAACCTAGCTATAACGGTGCCGTTTCCACGTGGACGGCGCAGGTCCCGCCAGGTTTCGATCTGCCGGGTTTCGATGTCGAATGTCTCCGGCCGGCGGCGCGTGATGCGCCCTGGCCGGGCTAGGTTTCAGGCAAGGTTTTAGAACGATGGACCGCATCAACATCATCGGCGGGCGGCCGCTGCACGGGGTGATCCCGATCTCGGGCGCCAAGAACGCCGCGCTGCCCCTGATGATCGCCAGCCTGATGACCGGCGAGACCCTGGAGCTCGGCAACGTGCCGCGGCTGGCCGACATCAACGCGCTCCTGCGCATCCTCGGCAACCACGGCGTCGACCACATGGTGGTGGGCAAGCGCCCGGGCCAGACCACCGAGACCGGCCAGACCATCCGCCTCACCGCCTCCAACGTCATCGACACCACGGCGCCCTACGAGCTCGTCTCGACCATGCGGGCGAGCTTCTGGGTGATCGCGCCGCTGCTCGCCCGCTTCGGCGAGGCCCGGGTCTCGATGCCGGGCGGCTGCGCCATCGGCACGCGTCCCGTCGACCTGCTGCTGATGGCGCTGGAGCGCCTCGGCGCCACCGTCGAGGTCGATGGCGGCTACGTCGTCGCCCGGGCCAAGAACGGCCTGCGCGGCGGCGAGATCCACTTCCCCAAGGTGACCGTGGGCGGCACCCACGTGGCGCTGATGGCGGCGGCCCTGGCCAACGGCTCGACCCTGATCGAGAACGCCGCGCGCGAGCCCGAGGTCGTCGATCTCGCCGCCTGCCTCACCAAGATGGGCGCCCGCATCGAGGGCGCCGGCACCCCGCGCATCACCGTCGAGGGCGTCTCGCGCCTGCACGGCGCCCGCCACGACGTGCTGCCCGACCGGATCGAGACCGGCACCTACGCCATGGCGGTGGCGATGACCGGGGGCGACGTCACCCTGGAGAACACCCGCGCCGACCTGCTGCATTCGGCCCTCGACATCCTCGCCACCACGGGCGCCGAGATCACGAGCGGCGTCGACACGATCCGCATCCGGCGCAACGGCGGCGGCATCGCCGCGGTCGACGTCACCACCGATCCGTTCCCGGGCTTCCCCACCGACCTGCAGGCGCAGTTCATGGCGCTGATGACGCTGGCCAAGGGCCAGTCCAACATCCGCGAGACGATCTTCGAGAACCGCTTCATGCACGTGCAGGAACTGGCCCGCCTCGGCGCCCGAATCCGGCTCGAGGGCGACCTCGCCATCGTCGAGGGCGTCGACCGCCTCAAGGGCGCGCCCGTGATGGCGACCGACCTGCGCGCCTCCGTCTCCCTCGTCATCGCGGGCCTCGCGGCCGAGGGCGAGACCAGCATCAACCGGGTCTACCATCTCGACCGCGGCTTCGAGGCGCTCGAGGCCAAGCTCGCCCGCTGCGGCGCCGAGATCACCCGCGTCCGCAGCTGACGGCAGCGGCTCTCCGCCCGGCCGGGGCGGAGAGCGCTCGGAAGCTCAGCCGCCGATCTCGCCGTGCTTGCGGCCGAAGCCCGGGATGTCGCAGCCGCAGCGCGAGCCGTAGGGCTGCGGGCGGGTGACGCAGTTGCCGCGCTGGGTCAGGCAGAGGCGGCCGAACCCGCCGCCGTAGCCGCGGGGACGCCGGTCGTACCGGTCCTCGTCGTAGCGCCGGCGCTCGTAGCGATCTTCGTCGTAGCGGCGCTCGAAGCGGCGGGGCCGGTCGTCGTCGCCGTAGTACTGCGCCCGCGCCTCGAAGGCGCCGAGGCCGGTGCCCAGCGTCGCCGCGGTGGCGAGCGCGAGGATCGTGGTCCTGATGGTCGTCGTGGTCTTGCGCGTCATGGCGGGCGTCCCTCGCATGTGCCGTCTCATCGCCGTCGGATCTAGCGGCCCCGGGCTGAACGCCGCCTGAGGGCCGTGGCCGACCGAAACGGGGCCTGGGCGGTCCCGTCTCAGCCGAGGAGCCGCGTGACGAGGCGCACCAGCGGCAGCACGGCCCGGGCGACCCGGATCTGGCCCGGCAGCTGCCGCGGGCCGAGGGGACGATGGACGAGCCGCGGGCTGGCGCGCTCGGCCTCGGCCACGGCGTGGCCGGCGAGCGGATGGGCCGCGACGCGGGCGGCGTCCGCGGCCTCGATCCGCAGGGCCCGGGCCCAGCCCCGCTCGGTGCCGAGGCGGCCCGCGGCGTGGAGCCGGCGCAGGCGGCGGCGCCAGGCGTAGCGGAACAGCGCCCGCGGCACCGATTCGAGGCGGGCGTCGCACAGGCTGTCGGGCTTCTCGCAGCGTGCCCGGATGGTGTCGGCGACGCCGCCCGGCGCCCGGCCCACGATCCGCCCCGAGACCGTGACGAGGATGGAGGGGTCGTGCCGGACGTGCAGGCCCTGCGCCAGCAGCAGCGCCACGAAGGCGCCGTCCTCGCCCAGCGCGATCGCGGGCATGCCGCCGACGGCCCGGTAGGCCGCGACGCTGACGCTCAGGGTGGCGCCGATGGTGGTGCGGTGGCAGGGCCAGGGATCGTGCGGATCGGGATCGATGCGCGCCTCGGCCTCGGTGAGGAGGTCGCTGTAGATGTCCTCCCGGTCGCCGCGCCAGTGCAGGGAGGGCGGCAGCAGGGCGCGCTCGTCCGGATCGAGCTGGATCCGCCCGGCCACCGCATCGGCGCCCCGGTCGAGGGCGGCCCGGTTGCGCGCGACCCAGTCGGGCGGAACCCGGCTGTCGGCATCGGTCGAGAGGATCATGCCGTCGGCGCCGAGCCAGTCGGCCGCCCGGTTCATCGCCTCCCGCCGGGCCCAGCCCGCATGGGCGCCGGCATAGTCGACGTTCGTGACCCGGACCGGCACCGACATCCGCGGCACCAGCTCGGCCACGATGGCCTCGGTGCCGTCGGTGCAGTTGTTGAGGAACAGGACCACCCCGAGGCTGCCCGGCGCGAGGCCGGTCTGGGCCTCGATCGCGCCGAGGCAGGCGGCGATGCGCTCGGCCTCGTTGCGCACCGGGATCGCGACCACGGCGCGGACCGTGGCGGTGGCTTCGGAAGGCGGGCGGGCCTCGCCGGGCAGGGACAGGGATGCGGCCGACACGTCTCGACTCCGTTCGCCGGCGAAGGGCCGGCGCAGCGAGGCGTCCCTAGCAGGTTCGGCCGGCGGGACAATGGCGGAGTTCGGCCGGACCGGTTGCCGTGGGCGGGCCGCCTCGCTACCTACGGCTCCCACACCCTGAACGGCCGCGCCCCGCACAGGTGCGGGGCCGCCACACGAGCGCGACACCCGATCATGGAGCTTCTCAGGCTCGCCGCCCTCGACGCCGAAGACCTGGGCGTCATCTCCGCCCACCTGCAGGACGCCATCCTGAAGGCGAGCGACCTCGCCTATCTCGCGGGCCAGCACCGCTTCGTCCTGGTGGCACGCCGCTTCGACTGGTCGGCGGAGGACGGCGCGCCGCCGCGCCGGCGCCTGACCGGCATGCATTTCGACCGGGTGCTGCGGGTGCGCAGCCGCGGCATCACCCCGGGGGCCGAATCCGACGCGCCCCTCGAGCTCCTCGCCATCACCTTCGCGCCCACCGAGGCGCCCTCCGGCACCGCCACCCTGGTCTTCGCCGGCGGCGCGGCGATCCAGCTCGATCTCGAATGCATCGAGGTGCAGCTCAAGGATCTCGGGCCGGTCTGGGAGGTGGAGGGGCGGCCCGACCACGAGGCGGTGGCCGCCGGCCGCGCCGCGATCGCGGGCGACGCCTCCCGGGACAACACCTCCGAGGGAAACGCCTGATGGTCCGCCTCGATTCCCGCGACGCGGACTTCGCCGCCGCCTTCGCGCGCCTGCTCAGCGTCAAGCGCGAGATCTCGGAGGATGTCGACGAGACCGTGCGCGGCATCATCGCGGGCGTGGTCGCGGGCGGCGACGCGGCGCTGGTCGACTACACCCGCCGCTTCGACCGGTTCGGCGAGGATTTCACCGTCGACTCGCTGCGGGTGACGCCGGCCGAGATCGAGGCGGCCGTCGCGGCCTGCCCGGCCGAGGCCCTGGAGGCCCTGCGCTTCGCGGCCGCCCGCATCGAGGCGTTCCACGCCGCGCAGGTGCCGGGCGACCACATGGCCACCGACAGCCTGGGCGTCACCGCCGGCTGGCGCTGGACGGCGCTGGAATCCGTCGGCCTCTACGTGCCCGGCGGCACCGCGAGCTATCCCTCCTCGGTGCTGATGAACGCCATCCCCGCCCGGGTCGCCGGGGTGCCCCGGGTCGTCATGGTGGTGCCGATGCCGGAGGGCACGATGAACCCGCTGGTGCTCGCCGCAGCGCATCTGGCCGGCGTCGACGAGGTCTACCGGGTCGGCGGCGCCCAGGCGGTGGCGGCGCTGGCCTACGGCACGGACACGATCGCGCCGGTGGCCAAGATCGTCGGCCCCGGCAATGCCTGGGTGGCGGCGGCCAAGCGCCGGGTGTTCGGCCAGGTCGGGATCGACATGATCGCCGGCCCCTCCGAGGTGCTGATCCTGGCCGACGCGCACGCCAATCCCGACTGGGTGGCGGCCGACCTCCTGGCCCAGGCCGAGCACGATGCCGCGGCCCAGTCGATCCTGATCACCGAGTCCGAGGCCCTGGCCGACAATGTCGCCGAGGCGGTGGAGCGCGCCCTGACCACCCTCCCCCGGGCCGAGATCGCCCGGGCGAGCTGGCGCGACTACGGCGCCATCGTGGTGGTGCGCACCTTCGACGAGGCGGTGCCCCTGGTCGACCGCCTCGCCCCGGAGCACCTGGAGATCGAGACGGCCGACGCCGAGGCGCTCGCCGCCAAGGTGCGCAACGCCGGGGCGATCTTCCTCGGCGCGCACACGCCGGAGGCCATCGGCGACTATGTCGGCGGCCCCAACCACGTCCTTCCCACCGCCCGCTCGGCGCGGTTCTCCTCCGGGCTCGGCGTCCTCGACTTCATGAAGCGCACCACGATCCTGCGCTGCGACCCGGCGGCCCTCCGGGCGCTGGGCCCCTCGGCCATCGCCCTCGGACGGTCGGAGGGCCTGGAGGGCCACGCCCGCTCGGTGGCGATCCGCCTGAACCTGTGAGGGCCTGATGTCCGGTGCGGCCAAGTCGAGCGAAGCGAAATCCCAGGACGCCAAGGCGCCGGAGGCGAAGACGAAGTCGCCGCACCGCCTCGCGGTGGTGACCCTCGACGAGGAATCGATCGGACGGGGCAACCCGGACCAGGAGCACGAGCGCGCCATCGCGATCTTCGACATCCTGGAGGACAACAGCTTCACGATCCCCGGCCGCGAGGGCCCCTACGCCCTCACCCTCGGACTCGTGGAGAGCAAGCTCGCCTTCGTCATCAAGCGCGAGGACGGCGAGCCGGTGATGACCCACCTGCTGTCGCTGACCCCGTTCCGCCGGGTGATCCGCGACTACGAGATGATCTGCGAGAGCTACTACAACGCCATCCGCACCGCCTCGCCGACCCAGATCGAGGCGATCGACATGGGCCGGCGCGGCCTGCACAACGAGGCCTCCGACCTGCTGCGCCAGCGGCTCGAGGGCAAGGTCGATCTCGACCACGACACCGCGCGGCGCCTCTTCACCCTGGTCTTCGCCTTGCACTGGAAGGCTTAGAGCCGCGATCGCTCTCGAAGTGCGAGGCTGAGACGACCGGATGGCGGACGCGACCGGCCCGAAGAAGACGCGCGTGCAGTCGGCCCTGTTCATGTGCAACTTCAACGCCGTGCGCTCGCTCGCGGCGGAGGCCATCGCGCGCCACTATTTCGGCAGGTCGATCTACGTCCAGTCGGCCGGGGTGCGCTCCGGCGAGCCGGCCGATCCGTTCATGGTGGCGGCCCTCGACGAGATCGGCATCGACGCGGCGCGCCACAAGCCGCGCACCCTGGCCCAGCTCGAGGAGTGGGAGGGGCTGAACTTCGACCTCATCGTCACCCTGGCGCCCGAAGCCCACCACGCCGCCCTGGAGCTGACCCGCACCAACGCGGTCGAGGTCGAGTACTGGCCCACCCCCGACCCGACCGTCATCCAGGACGGCACCCGGGAGCAGCGCCTCGACGCCTATCGTGACGTCCGCGACGGCTTGGTCTACCGGATCAAGATGCGGCTGAAGGGCTGAGCCGCCGGAGCGACGTCACCGGGCCGTAGCTCTTCTCCCGGATGCGGGCGACGGCCTCGCGCAAGGGTTCCACCGTCACCGCCATGTGGTGGCCGTTGGCGTGGATCAGGCGGGTGGCGTCGAGCATCAGCCCGACATGGCCGCGCCAGAACACGACATCGCCGCGCTCCAGCCCGTCGAAGTCCAGGGGCAGGGCCTCGCCGAGACCGCGCTCCTGCTGGTCGGCGTCGCGCGGCGCCGCGATCCCGGCCTGCGCGAGGCAGAGCTGGACGAGGCCCGAGCAGTCGAGGCCGAGGCTGGTGCGGCCGCCCCACAGATAGGGCGTGCCGACGAGGCGCTCGGCGGTGACGGCGTAGTCGGGCTCGACCGCCGCGAGGGGGGCGCAGTGGCCGGCGAAGACGTAGCCGCCCGCGATCCGCAGATAGTCGCCCTGGCTCTCGGTCGGACGGAGGCGGGCGCCCAGGGTGAGCCAGCCGCTGGCGGGCTGCTTCAGGTCGGGCCCGGGGTAGAGGAAGGTCCGCAGGGCGGTGACCCGATGGGTCGGCGCCACGGCGAGCCCGAGGGCCGCCTCGGGCAGGTAGCCGACATAGCCGTCATGGGCGAACTGGACGAAGGCGAAGCCCTCCTCGGCGCCGTAGGCGGTCACCGCGTCGCCCATCACCGCCTCGGTCTCGAGGCCGGCATCGAAACGGGGCGTGCGGCGCAAGGGGGCCGAGGGCACCACGACGGAGCGGGCCTCGCCCACCACGTAGCGCTCGGCCTCGACATGGCCCCGCAGGCGCAGGTCGGCGATCTCGGGCCGGGCCGGCACGAGGCGGGGGTCGGAGAGATCGAACGGACAGGCCTGCATGCCTGGACTATCCGCCCTTGCCGGCCGCACCGCAACCGGCTGGAGGCCCCGGCGGGCGGCGCGTCATTTCGACGCCCGGACCTGCCCAATCCACCGGCAGGGCGCTTCCGGCCCATGCAGGGTCCCTCGCGGAGGCGCCGGGAGCCCTGATCGAAAATCCATCACGGCGCCGCGATGCACCGGGCGCGCGGCTCTCCCGCGAATGTGTGCGGTGCACAAACCCGCGGAACCCGCTTATGATCCGGCGATGCCCCAAGCGAGTCGCGCCGTGAAGAAGACCTCGAAATCCTTCCAGGATCTCCCGCCGATCCGCGTGCGGCGCGAGCCGCCGACCATCCCCGAGGCCGTCGCCGCGGCCCAGGACCTCGCGGACGACATCGAGCAGCAGGTGGAGATCGCCGCCGGGCTCATCGGCCTGCCGGCGGAAGCGGTCCGCGAGCACGTGGTCGCCGCCGCCAAGGCGAAATCCGAGGCCAGGCCCGAGCGCCACTCCGAGCGGATGCCGGAGCGCATCCTCACCGCCGCCAGCCCGAGCCGGGCGCCGCGCACGGTCATCGTCGAGCGCCGGACCCGGCCGCCGGTGGTGGTCGAGCGGCGCGGGCGCCCGCCGATCGGGCGCCCCTGACCGCGGGTCCGGCTCGCTACCAGTCCAGCGTCTTGCCGGTGTAGTCGAGATAGGCCGTGCCGGTCCGTCCGAGCTGGGCCGTGATCACGTCGACCATGCCGGTGACGCTGGTGGCGACGTCGAGATCGGCATCGGCTCCGCCCATCTCGGTGCGGACCCAGCCCGGATGCAGCAGCAGCACGCCGAAGCCGGCCTCGCGATGGCGGATCTCGAAGCTGCGCACCAGGGTGTTGAGGGCGGCCTTGCTCGCCCGGTAATTCTCCCAGCCGCCGGATTCGTTGAGGCCGACGCTGCCGAGGATCGAGCTCATGAAGGCGACGAGGCCCTGGGGCGCGAGCCGGTCGAGGAAGGTCTCGGCGAAGCGCACCGGGCTCACCGCGTTGGTGAGGTAGACCTGGGCGGCGACCTCGCGCGGCACGCGGTGCAGCGGCTCGTGGGCCTGCGTCGCCACGCCGGCCACCACGAAGATCAGGTCGAAGCTCCGGCCCGCCAGGCGGTCGTGCAGGGCGGTCACGGCCCGGTCGTCGTCGATGTCGGCCGTCTCGACCGTGAGGGCGGCGGCGGCGAGGGCGGCAAGGCCCGGGGAGGCCGAGCGCTGGGTCGCGGTCACCCGCCAGCCCCGTTGGAGGAAGGTCTCGACGAGGCCGAGCCCGAGTCCGCGCGAGGCCCCGACGATGAGGGCGTTCTTCTGGGATGCCATGGTGATCCGTGTCCCTGGTTCGCGGAAGGACGGTCGCCCGGGGGCCGCGCCGCCCTTCCCTCGGCGGGGAGGTTGGACGGATGAGCGGCGCCGGCAATCCGGGCCGCCTGCGCCGAGGTGTGCGGGCGCACCCGCGCGTCCCTCAATCCGCCGTCTGGACCGACCAGGTCGCGTGCTCGATGCCGGGCATCCGCGCGAGGCCCGCCACCACGGCGTCGAGCTCGGCGCCGGCCACCGCCGTCGCCACCAGGGTCGCCACCACCTCGACGGTGTCCTCGCCCCGCTCCACCACCTCGATGCCGCCGACGGGGTACTGCGCCGCTTCCAGGCGCTCGACCAGGAGGTCGCGCGAGGGGCCGGCGGCCTCCGCCTGGACCGTCACCTGCACCTCGTAGGTCGCCTCGGTCTGGCTCTCGTCGATGGGCGCGCGGTTGATCGCGTTGACGAGGGGCCGGAGCAGGGTGTTGCCGGCGAGCACCGCGGCGGTGACGAAGGTCGCCTCCAGGGGAAAGTCGGCCCCCGCGAAGGCGCCCACGGCGGCCGAGCACCACAGGGTCGCGGCGGTGTTGAGGCCGCGGACGTTCATGCCCTCCTTCATGATCACGCCGGCGCCGAGGAAGCCGACGCCCGAGATCACGTAGGCCACGGTGCGGGTGCCGCCGGCCGCCCCTTCGAGGCGCATGCCGAGGTCGACGAAGGCGGCCGCGCCCACCGCCACCAGGACGTTGGTGCGCAGGCCCGCCGTGCGCTGCCGGTACTGGCGCTCGGCCCCGATCAGGGTGCCGAGCCCGAAGGCGACGAGGAGGCTGATCGCCGAGTTGACGGCTTCGGGCAGCGGCCCGGACAGGAAGGGGATCATCGTCCTGCCCTGACGCGGTCCCGTGACGGGACCATGACGGTGCGGCCGGGATCAGGCCTGCGGCGGGATTCAGGCCTGCGGCGGGATTCAGGCCTGCGGGTAGTCGGAGATGCCGCCATGCGCCGCCGACCACTTGGCGGGCTCGTGCAGGAAGCTCTCGACCTCGGCGAGGATCTTCGGGTCGAAATGGCCGCTCTCCTTGGCCACCGCCAGCACGTCCCACCAGGTCGTGAGGTAGTGCAGCTGGACGCCGAGGTCGGCCATGAGCTCGCGGCTGTTGGGGAAGATGTCGTAGAAGAACATCACGAAGCAATGGTCGACCTGGGCGCCCGCATCGCGCAGGGCCTTGCAGAACAGCGCCTTGCTGCGCCCGTCGGTGGCGAGGTCCTCCACCAGCAGGGTCTTGGCGCCCTCCACCACCTCGCCCTCGATCTGGGCGTTGCGGCCGAAGCCCTTGGCCTTCTTGCGCACGTACTGCATCGGCAGCATCAGCCGGTCCGAGATCCAGGCCGCGAAGGGGATGCCCGCGGTCTCGCCGCCGGCCACGTGGGTGATCGACTCGTAGCCGATGTCGCGCACGATGGTGGCGGCGGCGAAGTCGTTCAGGGTGGAGCGCAGGCGCGGGTACGAGATGATCTTGCGGCAGTCGATGTAGACCGGGCTCGCCCAGCCCGAGGTGAAGGTGAAGGGCTTCTCCTGGTAGAAGTGCACCGCCTTGATCTCGAGGAGCATCTTGGCCGCCTCGCGGGCGATCACGGCGCGGTCGATCGGCAGGAAGGAGGTCGTCATGCGCGGGGTTCGCTCTCGTGCGGGCGGCGGCCGCGGCCCGTCCCGCCTCCGGGAGGGGCCGCGCATCCGTCTGAAGGGTGGGTTCTCCTTCCCGCCAACCGCCAGGGGCGTCAACCCTGGAGATCGCCGGGGACCGGCACCGCCCTGGAGGCCCGCTCAGGCCGCCTTCACGTCGGCGAGGAATCCGCCGACCTCGCGGGTCAGGCTCTCCGAGTGCCGGGCGAGCTCCTGGGCGGCGCTGAGCACCTGGGAGGCGGCCGCCCCCGTCTGGCCGGCGCCGTCGCGCACGCCGGCGATGTTGGTGGTCACCTCCTCGGTGCCGCGGGCCGCCTCCTGCACGTTGCGGGTGATCTCCTGGGTCGCGGCCCCCTGCTCCTCCATGGCGGCGGCGATCGAGGCGGCGTAGCTCGACATCTCGGCGATGATCCGGCTGATGGCCTCGATGTCGGTGACGGCCTCCTGGGTCGCGTTGCGGATCTCGGTGATGCGCTCGCCGATCTCCCCCGTGGCCTTGGCGGTCTGCCCGGCCAGTTCCTTCACCTCGGAGGCGACGACGGCGAAGCCGCGGCCGGCCTCGCCGGCGCGGGCCGCCTCGATGGTGGCGTTGAGCGCCAGCAGATTGGTCTGCGCCGCGATGCCGGAGATCACCTCGACGAAGGCGCCGATGCGCTCGGTGGTGCCGGCCAGGCGGCGCACGGTGGCGTCGGTCCGCTGGGCGTTCTCCACCGCTTGGTCGGCGATGCGGGCCGACAGGCTGACCTGGTTCACGATCTCCTGCACCGAGGCCGACATCTCCTCGCTGGCCGCGGCCACCGTCTGGACGTTGGCGGAGGTCTCCTCGGCGGCGCCCGCGACGATCACGGTCTGCTGGTTGGTCTGGCCGGCGACGCTGCTCATCGACTGGGCCGTGGCCTCCATCTCGGTGGCGGCCCCCGCCAGGCCCTGGGTCAGGGTCGAGACGTTGGTCTCGAAGGCCCTGGTCAGGACGTCGAGGCGCTGGGCCCGGCGCATCTTGGCGGCGTCCTCGGCCGCCTGCGCCTCGGCGAGGCGGCGGGCCTCCAGGGCGTTGTCCTTGAAGACCTGGAGCGAGCGGGCGAGGAGGCCGACCTCGTCGCGCCGCGCGGTGCCCGACACCGCCACGGCGAGGTCGCCGGCCGCGAGGCGGCCCATCGCCGCCGTCATGGCGGCGAGCGGACGGGTGACGCCGTAGATCGTGATGAGCGCGAGCAGGCCGACCGCGAAGCCGAGGCCGAGGATGGCGGTGACGACCAGGGAGCGCGTGGCGTCCTGAGCGGTCTCGGTCGCGGCCCGCTTGGCGGCCTCGAGGTCGCGCAGGTTCGAGGCGACGCGGGCCGCCACGCTCTGGGCGATCCTGAGCCGGGCCGGGCGGACCTCCCCCTTCGAGATCCGGGCGGCCGCTTCGTTCTCGTTGCGCAGGCCGAGGGCGATGGAGCGGTCGGCGGTGGCGAAGAACGCCTCCAGCTCGCCGCGGACGCCCTGCAGGATGCCCCGGCGTTCCGCGGTGTCGGCGAGGGCGATCAGGCGGTCGTTCGCCGCCAGGGCGGCTTCGCGGCTGGCCTGGTAATGGGCGACGTCCTGGCGCATCTGCGCGTCGTCGGTCTCGATGATGGTGTTCTTCTCGGCGATCACCGCCTCGTCCACGGCCAGGGCCAGCTGCTGGGCCACGGAGAGCCGGGTGGCGCGGACATCGACGATCTGGGTCGTGTTCTGCGCGAGGGTGGCGAGGCTCGCGCGGGCCAGGACCACCAGCCCCACCGCCACGAGGATGAGGACCAGGCTCGGAAGCGCGAGCTTCCCCAGGAGCTTGAGATCGTCGAATGCGCGCATGGAGGTCCCCGTGGACGATGCCGGCGCGGGACCCTGGTCGGTCTCTCGTGAACGCGGCGTCCCGCTCACATTCCTGTGATACGACGCTGAAACAATGATTAACGCAGGCAAAATTTGCTGCCGCTGATGGCAGTTTCGCGGGTCCCCGGTTGTATTCCGTAGATCTTCTGACGTGGCGCGAGGAAAGTGGAACGATCTCGCCGCCGGGCCTGGCGGCACGATGCAGGGCGGCTCCCCCCGAAATCATGAGCCTCGCTTTCCGATAGCGGAGGGATACGCTTCGAACCGGCGCGAGTATCGTGCGTGTGGGAACGAGCTCGGGCGAACACCATCACCCGGTGGGTATTGCCTCAGCCCCGTAAGGTCACCCCAGGAAGGTTCGCAGGGCCGCCAGGGTCGCTTCGGGGTTCTCCTCGGCCAGGAAATGGCCGGAGGTGACCTCGGCGGCGACGGCGCCCGGCGCGAAGGTGCGCTGCCAGGCGGCGAGGGGCGTCTCCACGCTGCGGTCGAGGTAGCCGTCGCCGGTGAGGATCAGGGTCGGGCAGGCGAGGCGGCGCCCGGCGGCGAGGTCCGCGAGGTCGGCCTCGCGGTCGCGGGTGGCCCCCGCCCGGTAATCCTCGCAGAAGGCGTGGATGCGCTCGGGCACGCCCCAGGCCTGCCGGTAGAGATGGAGCGCGGCGGGGGCGAAGGCCTTGAGGGACGTGTCCCCGCTCCAATCGCGCAGGAGCCCCTCGAAATAGGAATCCGCATCGCGGCCGATGGCCTGCTCGGGCCCCGGCGCGGCCTCGGCCAGGAAGTGCCAGTGCGAAGGCTTGCGCGGCGAAGGCTTGCGCGGGTTGGCCTCGATCCGCTCCCACTGGACCAGGGTCGGCAGGATGTCGAGGAGGGCCAGCCGGGCGATCCGCCCCGGCTCGTCCAGGGCGAGGCGGTAGCCGATGCGGGCGCCCCGGTCGTGCCCGACGAGGGCGAAGTGCACGTGGCCGAGGGATTCCATCACCGCCACCACCTCGGCCGCGAGCGTGCGCTTGGCATAGGCCTCGTGGCGCGGGTCGCCCTCGGGCGCGGCCGACCAGCCGTAGCCCTTGAGGTCGAGGCAGATCACGCGGTGGCGTTCGGCCAGCGCCGGCGCGATCCGGTGCCAGCAGGCATGGCTCTGCGGGAAGCCGTGGAGGAGCAGCACCGGAGTCCCGTCCTCCGGCCCGCCGATGCGGGCGAAGAAGCGCCCGGCCGGGATGTCGATCCAGGGAGCGGCGAAGCGGGGGAAGAGATCGGTGGTCACGGGCGGCGCCTCCGGCAGGGGCCGGGGGAACGCGCGGGGCCGGGCGCCGGTTCGCGCTCGCGGACCACGGCGTTTCGGCTGGAAGCGGACGGTTTTCCGACTAGATCTGCCACATCTTCCCGCCACAGCAGGACGTTTCCCGATGCCGACATGTCTCACCGCCCTCGCCCTGGCCGCCGCCCTCGCCCTGGCCGGCCTCGCTCCCGCAGAGGCCGCCGGGTGCTGCGGAGGCGGCGGCGCCATGATGTGCGGCAAGGCCAGGATGGACCTGCGGGCCGGCGCCATGAAACCGTCCCGGACCCGGAAGGCCGCCTGCTGCTGCGAGGGCATGGCAGGACGGGGCGCGGCCCCGATGTCGAAGAAGCTCTGAGCGGGACCGGACGACGTCGCCCGCTGACGCCGCGCCCGCAAGGTTGTGTTCGGACCGGGAGGCCCGGCGCACGCCCTGCGGCCTCGCGGATGCCGGGGCGGGATTGACGCCCGGCCCGCGCAGCGGGCACACCCGAAGGCGGCGGATCGCGCAAGAATCCGACCCAAAAAAGATCACCCAAAGAAGATCACCGAGGAGACGCGCATGGACCGGCCCACCGTTCCTGCCCCACACATGATCCGGGCGCTGCGTCCGGCCGACGCGAGCCCGTCCGCATGAGCGGCGCGGCCCTCGCCGAACGGCCGGCCACCGGCGCGGCTTCCGTGGACGCCGCCCTGCGCGGGCGCATCCTGGCGCTCCGGGACGGCCTTCTGCACGGGCTCATCGGCGCCGACGCCATGGTCGAGCGCCTCCTCATCGGCCTCCTCACCGGGGGCCACCTCCTCATCGAGGGCGCCCCCGGCCTCGCCAAGACCCGCGCGGTCAAGCGCCTGTCGGACGGGCTCGACGGCAGCTTCGCCCGCATCCAGTGCACCCCCGACCTGATGCCGGCCGACCTCACCGGCACCACGGTCTGGCGCCAGGATGCCGGCGACTTCGAGTTCCTGCCCGGTCCCCTGTTCCACTCCCTCGTCCTCGTCGACGAGGTGAACCGCGCGCCGCCGAAGGTGCAGTCGGCGCTGCTCGAGGCCATGGCGGAAGGGCAGATCACGGTCTCGGGCCACACCCATGCCCTGCCCGACCCGTTCATGGTGGTGGCGACCCAGAACCCGATCGAGCACGCGGGCACCTTCCCGCTGCCCGAGGCGCAGCTCGACCGCTTCCTCCTCCACGTCCTGGTGGAGATGCCCGACGAGGCCGCCGAGCGCCGCATCCTCGATCTCGTGGAGGGCGAATTGAACCACCACGCCGAGGCGATGCCGGTGCGGCTCTCCGTCGGGGAGATCCGCGCCGCCCGCGAGGCCGCCCTCAGCGTCTACGTCTCGCCCGCCCTCAAGGACTACCTCGTGCGCCTGGTCGCCGGGACCCGCACCGACGCGGCGGCCCCGGACCTGCGGGCCGCCATCGAGCACCCGGCCTCCCCGCGCGGCACCCTGGCGCTGATGGTGGCCGGCAAGGCGCGGGCCTACCTGCGCGGCCGCGACCACGTCATCCCCGAGGACGTGGCGGAGCTCGCCGCGGACGCGCTGGCCCACCGCATCGGCCTGACCTGGCGCGCCGCGGCCGAGGGCCAGACGGCCCGGGGCATCATCCGCGGCCTGGTCCAGCGGGTGCGGGCGCTCTGAGCGCGACCATGACCGCGCCGCGCCCGGCCCCCGCCCTCCCGCCGGACACCGACCCGCTGATGGCGCCGGGCATCCACCTCTCCGGCGAGGCGCTGATGGGCCTGCGCCACCTCGCCCGGCGCGGCTCCGGCCCGGCCACCCGGACGCTGGCGGGCCTGCCCGGCGGGATCGTGACCCGCCGGCGCGGGCGCGGCTCCGAGCCGGACGACGTGCGCCTCTGGTCCGAGGGCGACGACCGCCGGCACATCGACCGCAACGCCACCGCCCGCACCGGCATCCTGCACGTGCGCACCCACCACGACGAGCGCGACCGCGCCGTGGTGCTGCTGGCCGACATGCGGCCCTCGATGCTGTTCGGCACCCGCCGCGCCCTGCGCTCGGTGGCGGCGGCGGAGGCCCTGGTCCTGCTCGGCTGGCGCATCGTCGGCGACGGCGGCCGCATCGGCCTCGTCGCGATCGGCGCCGGCGAGCCCGTGGTGGTGCGGCCCGCCGGCGGCGAGCGGGCGATGACCGCGCTCACCGGCGCCCTGGCGCTGGCCCATGCCCGCGCCCTGGCCGACGGCGCCGCCGAGGACCCGCCCCTCGCGCCGGCCCTGACCCTCGCCCAGAGCCTGCTGCCCTCCGGCGGCCACCTCGTCATCGGCAGCGCCCTCGACGCGGCGGG
This sequence comes from Methylobacterium sp. AC433, assembly GCF_979253015.1. Taxonomy (NCBI): domain Bacteria; kingdom Pseudomonadati; phylum Pseudomonadota; class Alphaproteobacteria; order Hyphomicrobiales; family Methylobacteriaceae; genus Methylobacterium; species Methylobacterium sp. AC433. The sequence goes on from NZ_CEEDBN010000009.1 coordinate 114,648, forward strand.
GACGGATTTCGACCCGCTCCTGACGATCATGGCCGAGCGCCTGTCGATCCGCCTCGTCCTCGTGAGCGACGCCTTCGAGCGCGCCCGGCCGCCGGGCTTCTACCCCTTCGCCACGCCGGACGGCCGGCGCGGCACCGTGCAGGCGAGCCGGGCCGGGCGGGCTTCGCCGGGCACCGATGCCCGCCTCGTCGCCTATGCCCAGCGCGGCATCGCGGGCCTGCGCCTCGACGTCGAGGCCGGTCCGGAGGCCTACGCGCCGCTGATGGAGCGCCTCGATGCGATGCTGTAGGGCGCCAGGCTCCCGGATACCAGGCTCTCGGGAACCAAGTCGACAGGGAGCGGCACGGTGACGCCCGAGGCCCCGGCGGGGCTCGAGCAGCTACGCGGCCTGCACCTGCCCGCCGAGACGGGCGGGGCGCAGGGCGCGGTGATGCTCGCCATCGCGCTGGGCTTCACGGCGGCCCTCGTCCTCGGCCTGCTGCGCCTGTTGCGGGCGCGCCGGCGCGGCTCGGTCCGGCGGGCGGCCCTGGCCGACCTCGCCGCCGCCAACGCCCTGCCGCCGGAGCACCGCCGGGTGGCGCAGGCGCAGCTGCTGCGCCGCCTCGCCCGCACCCTCCAGGGCGACGCGGCGGCGGACGCGCAGGGGTCCGCCTGGGCCGGCGCCCTCGATCGCCTCTTCGCCACGACCTTCTTCAGCGCCGGCGCGGGCCGGATCTTCGCCGAGGGGCTCTACCAGCGCGGCGCGCCCGAGCCGGCCGCGGTGGATGCCGAGCTGGCGCGGCTGTTCGCCCGGATCGGGGCCTGAGCCATGCTGACGGCCCTCCCGACCGGATTCCTGCCGCACTGGCTCTCCGCCCTCGCCTCGGCCTTCGACCTCGCGAGCCCCTATGCCCTGCTGCTCCTGCCCCTGCCGCTCCTGGCGGCCCGGCTGATGCCGCCCGAGCGGGTCGGGGCGAGCGGCGCCCTGCGGGTGCCCCCCTCCCTGGTGGCCGAGGCCGCCCGGGGCGACAGCGTGGCGGCGCGCGGGCGCGGGCGCATCCTCCTGGTCTGGACCCTGTGGGCGGCCCTGGTGGTCGCCCTGGCGGGGCCGCGCCTCGTCCTGCCGGCCACCGCCCTGCCGGCCTCGGGCCGGGAGATCATGCTGGTGATGGACCTCTCGGGCTCGATGGAGCGGCGCGACTTCGCCCTCGACGGCCAGACCGTGACCCGGCTCGCCGCGGTCAAGCGCGTCGGCACCGACTTCATCCGCCGCCGGGCCGGGGACCGCATCGGCCTCGTCATCTTCGCCAACGAATCCTACGTCGCCGCGAGCCCGAGCTTCGACACCGCCACCGTCGCCCGCGCCCTCGACGAGGCGACCATCGGCCTCGTCGGCCGCTCCACCGGCATCGGCGACGGCCTCGGCCTCGCCCTCAAGCGCCTGACCCCGGCGGGGCCGGAGGCCGAGGGCGCGCCGGCCGGCACCGCCAAGGTGGTGATCCTGATGACCGACGGCGCCAACAATGCCGGCCAGACCACGCCCCGGGACGTGGCCGGCCTCGCCAAGGAGCTCGGTGTCCGCGTCCACACCATCGCGCTGGGCCCCCGCGACCTCTCCAACGCCGACGGCGAGCAGGACGTCGTCGACACCGAGACCCTGCGGGAGATCGCGGATCTCACCGGCGGCCGGATGTTCCGCGTGAAGACCACCGACGACCTCGTCGCCATGGCGGAGGCCATCGACGCGATCGAGGGCGGGCGCGCCAAGGCGCCGCCGGTGCCCCTGCGCAAGGACCTCTGGCCCTGGCCCGCCGCCCTCGCCTTCCTGGCCGCGGCCGGCCTCCTCGCGTCGCGGCGGACCGCATGAGCCTCCTCGACACCCTCGCCGTCCTGCGGCCCTGGTGGCTGGTGGCGATCCCCCTCGTGGCCGCCCTGGCGCTGCGCGCCGCCTGGCGCTCGGCACCCCTCGGCGACTGGACCCGGGCCGTCGATCCCGGCCTGATGGCGCTGCTGGCCCGGCGCGGGGCGGTGCTCGGCGGACGCCGGCAGGCGAACCTCGCCGCGGCGATCGCGGCCGGGCTCGTCGCCCTGGCCCTCACCGGCCCGGCGGTGGAGCGCCCGGACGCCGCCACCTTCCGCAACCTCGACGCCACCGTGGTGGTGGTCGACCTGTCGCGCTCCATCGCGGAGGGCGGGCACCTCAAGGACGTGCGCCAGGTCGCGCAGGGCACGGCCGAGGCCGCCGGCACCCGCAGCGTCGCGGTGGTGGTCTATGCCGGCGACGCCTATCTCGCCGCCCCGCCCACCACCGACCGGGACGCCCTGTCCTCGACCCTCTTCGCCCTCGACGGCGACACCGTGCCGGACCGGGGCACCCATCCCGAGCGCGGCCTCGCGCTCGCCCGCCGCACCCTGGAGGAGGCCGGCGTGATCGCGGGCGACGTGGTCCTCGTCACCGACGGCGACGGCATCGGCGACGCGGCCCTGCGCGAGGCCACCGCGATCCGGGCCAAGGGCTGGCACCTGCACGGGCTGTTCGTGCCCGCCGGCCCCGGCCTGCCGGCGGGCTCGCCCAAGCCCGACCGGGGCGCCCTCGAGCGCCTGGCCGATGCCGGCGCGGGCCGCTTCGCCCTCCTGGACAGCCCGGCCGCGGTGCTCGACGCGGTGGGCGCCAGCACCGCCCAGCACCTCGCCGCCGGGGGCTACACCGTGCTGGCCTTCGCCGATCTCGGGCGCTGGCTCGTCCTGCTGGCCCTGCTGCCGGCCCTCGTCCTGTTCCGCAGGAGCGCCTGATGGCGACCGGTTCGTTGTCCGCCCGCCTGCCCGCCCTTCCCCGCGGCTGGACCCGCTGGGCGCGCCTCGCCGCCCTCGGGCTCGCCGGGGCCGGCATCCTCGGCCTCACCGCCACGGCGCAGCCGCGCACCAGCCTCGGCCGCGCCCTGATGGGGGCCGGCCTGCCCGGGGCCGCGGCCGGGGTGTTCGACGATCCGGCCTGGCGCGGCCCGGCCCTCTATCAGGCCGGGCGCTACACGGAAGCCGCCGCCCTGTTCCGCACCGGCGGCCGGCGCAACAGCTACAACCTCGGCAATGCGCTGGCGAAGTCCGGCGACCTGCAGGGGGCGCTGGACGCCTACGACGCCGCGCTCCAGTACAACCCGCGCGATGCCGACGCGCAGGCCAACCGCTCGCTGATCGCCCGCCTCGTCGACGAGGGCGCCGGCGATCCCGGCAAGGGCGGGGGTGTCGCCAACGCCACCGCCACCGTGGGCGCGCGCTACAACAAGACCTCGAACCAGGATCCCAACGACGACACCCAGGCCACCTCCAGCGGCGAGGGCCTGGCCGGCAACAAGGAGGGCGGCACCACCTCCTCGACGCCGGGCAACAGCAAGGTCGCCCGGCGCGGCAAGGCCGAGCAGGTCTCGGTGGATTCCGGCAAGGGCGAGGCCCGCGGCTCGGCCAGCGACGCGGCCGGGCGCGGCCGCACGGGGGCGGGCTCGGCCATGGTCGCGGCGGCCCCCGAGCGCGAGGTGCGCCGGGTGACGAAGAGCTTCGAGGCCCACGAGATCCGCCCCGACCGCCTCTGGCTGCAGACCCTGCCGGACGATCCCGGACGGTATCTCAAGCTGCGCCTGAAGGCGGAGCAGGCGGCCCGCATCGAGGCCGGCACGGCGGTGCCCGGCGGGAGCAACCCATGGTGAGTGTGATGCAGCCCCCCCGCTCCCCCTCGCGGGAGAGGGGTTTGACGGCGTGTCTCGCCCTGGTCCTCACCTGCCTCGCGCCCCTCCCCGCCCGGGCCGAGATCGGCCCCGGCGACCTCACCCTCACGGTGACCCCGGAGCGCAACGGCAACGCCGATCCGTTCTCCCGCGAGATGGTGCTGCTGCGCATCCACGGGGTCTACCGGCAGCCGATCCTGCTCGAGGAGGTGATCCAGCCGTCGCTGGCCAATTTCAGCTGGACGCAGCTCGGCCGCGACGCCTGGTCGAAGACCCGGCTGCCCGACGGGCAGGTGGCGATCGCCTTCGACCGGGTCGTGGCGATCTTCCCGCACCATCCGGGCGACTTCACCATCGATCCGTTCCTGCACCGCCTCACCGTCAACGACGGCGGCAAGCGGGTCGTCGTCGACGTGCCCTCGGCCCCGGTGACGCTGCCCGTCGCCACCTGGACGAAACCCGTCGGCGGTCCCGACGCCAAGGAGCCGTGGTGGCTGCCGGCCAAGGACGTCACGATCACCGATTCCTGGAGCCCCGATCCCGAGACGGTGAAGCTAGGCGAGACCACCCGGCGCATCGTCACCCTGGAGGCGCAGGGCATGGTCGCCGAGGGGCTGCCGCCCCGCCCGGTGATGCGCACCCGCGGCATCCTCACCTTCGCCGGGCCGGTGACCCGCGAGACCCTGATCACCCCCGCCGGACCCGTGGCCCGCGTGACCTACCAGTGGGACGTGCGCCCCGCGATCGAGGAGATCATTCCCCTCGACGCGATCGTCATCCCGTGGTTCGACACCGTCTCGCGCACCCTGCGCGAGGCCGAGATCCCGGCCCGCCAGATCGGCGGCGGCCTGCCCGACCGGGACGACGAGGCGAAACCCGTCCTGCCGGCCTCCCCCCTCCTGGTGGCGACGGCAGCCCTCGGCGCCTTCGGCCTCGGCCTCGCCCTGCTCGGCTTCGGCACCGGGCGCCGCCCTGGACGCCGGCGCCTCGACGCCCGGACGCGCCGGGCGCTGGGCCGCGCCGCCGCGGCCCGGGACGCACGGGCCTTCCGCGCCCATCTCGATCCCGTGCTCCTGGAGCAGCCGGACCTCGCCCGCGCCTGGCGGGCCGAGCCGGAGATCGCCGCGGGCCTCGAGGCTCTCGATGCCAGCCTCTACGGGCCCGGCCCCGCGACGGCGCCCGACCTGCCGGACCTCGCCCGCGCCCTGGGACGTCCCGTCGTCGCGACCGCCCCGGCCGCGGCGGCGCCCGCCCGCCTCGCCCCCCTCGACGGACGGGCGCGGAGCGCACCGTGACCTCGCCACGACCGTTCGGAATCCCATGCGCCTGACGCGACGGACCCTCCTCGGGGCGGGGACCCTCCTACCCGCGCTGCCGCGGCCGGGGGCGGCGCAGGCCCGGCCGGATCGCGGAACCGCCGGCCGGTTCGCCGAGGCCGAGGCGGCGCTCACGCGGATCGCCGGAGAACTCGGCGGCCGGGCCGGGATCGCCGTCCTCGACGCGGGCGGCGGACCCGCCCTTCTGCACGACGCCGAGGCAGCCTTTCCGCTGTGCAGCACCTTCAAGCTGCTCCTCGCCGCCGCGATCCTGGCTCGGGTCGAGGCCGGCCGCGAACGGCTCGACCGGCGACTCGCCTACGGTGCGGCCGACCTCGACGCCTACGCTCCCGTCACCGGGGGCGCGCTGAGGGCGGGCGGCCCGGAGGCCGGGGCGATGTCCGTGGAGGCCCTATGCGCGGCCGCCATGGTCTGGAGCGACAACACCGCCGCCAACCTCCTGCTCGGCGCGCTCGGCGGGCCCGCGGCGCTGACCGCCTGGTGCCGGGACCTCGGCGACCCGGCGACCCGCCTCGACCGGACCGAGCCCGACCTGAATTCGGCCGTGCCCAGCGATCCCCGCGACACCACCCGGCCCGCCACGATGGCGGCGACCGTCGCGAAGGTCCTCCTCGGACCGACGCTGACGGAGGACGGCCGCGCCCGCCTCGAGGGCTGGATGACGGCCTCCCGTACCGGGACGAAGCGCCTTCGGGCCGGGCTTCCGGCGGCGTGGGGCGTCGGCGACAAGACCGGCACCGGGTCCAACGGCACCGCCAACGTGGTGGCGCTCCTGCGCCCGCCGGCCCGGGCGCCCCTGGTGGCGGCGGTCTACCTGACGGGATCGGACGCCCCGAGCGAGGCCCGCGACGCCGCCCATGCGGCGATCGGCCGGGTCATCGCGGAGACTTATGGTTAACGCTCGGTTCACGCCTGCCTGCCACCCTCGTCCGGCGAGGAGTGGACCCGATGCGGCGTGGCGGTGTGGCGATCAGACGGGGCGGCCCGGTGCCGGCGCTCGTGCTCCTGGCCGGGCTGGTGACGGTCCCCGCCGGTGCGGCGGATTTCGGCGGTCTCGCCTTCCCGACCCCCGGCCGCGCGGCCGAGGGCTACGCGGCGGAGCCCGAGGGCCTGCCGCGTTACTTCCCGCGGGCGGAGGAGGATGGCGGGGTGGTCCACCGCGCACCGGTGCCGCGCCGGCGGCTGGCCGGCTGCATTCCCCGCCGGGTTCCCATCCCCACCGACGCCCCCGGCGACCCGAGCTACGTCGGCTCGGCCTACGGCCTCGGCAAGCCGAGCTATTACGGCTTCACCCCGCCTCTCGGGGTGGACGATCCCTACGGCCGGCCGCTGCGGCCCTATTGTCCCTGAGGCGTCTGGCATCCCCGCGGCGGTGCGATTAGGTCTCGCGCCCGAGGCGCGATTCCCCGCCGAAGTTCTGCCGAGGACGAGCTGCCGATGTCCGATCCCATCCCCCTGCTCCGGTTCACGGCCGTCGCTCCCCTGCGCGCGGAGGTCGCCGCCTGGCGGCTTGCCGGCGAGCGGGTGGTGCTGGTGCCGACGATGGGGGCGCTCCATGCCGGCCACGTCGCCCTGATGGCGCGGGCGCGCAGCCTCGGCCGGCGCGTCGTGGCGAGCATCTTCGTCAATCCGACCCAGTTCGGTCCGAACGAGGACTACTCGCGCTATCCCCGCGACACCGCGGCGGACCTCGCCCGGCTGGCGGAGGCGGGCGTCGATGCGGCCTACCTGCCGGAAGTCTCCGGCATGTACCCCGAGCATTTCTCGACCCGGATCGAGGTCGGCGGCCTCACGGAGGGTCTGTGCGGCGCCTACCGGCCCGGCCACTTCTCCGGCGTCGCCACGGTGGTGACCAAGCTCCTCAACCAGGTCCAGCCGGACTGCGCCCTCTTCGGCGAGAAGGACTACCAGCAGCTCCTGGTGATCCGCCGCGCCGTGCGCGACCTCGACCTACCCGTGGAGATCCTGGGCGTCCCGACCCTGCGGGAGGCGGACGGCCTCGCCCTGTCCTCGCGCAACCGCTACCTCGCGCCCGAGGAGCGGTCCCGCGCGCCGCGCCTCCATGCCGTCCTGGCCGAGATCGCCGCGGGCCTCGTGGCCGGCGCGGGGGCCGGTCCCCTGATCGAACGGGGCCGGGCCGCGCTGGCGGCGGCGGGATTCGAGCCGGTGCAGTATCTCGAGGTCCGCGATGCCGGGACGCTGGCGCCGGTCGAGCGCGCGACCCGACCGGCCCGGGTGCTGGCGGCGGCCTATCTCGGCCGCACGCGCCTTATCGACAACGTGGCGGTGGGCTGACCCGCCGGACGCTCAGGCCCGGCCCGCCGCCAGGGGATTGGCCCGGAAGAAGTCGAGCATCGCCCGCGTGGCATCCGGTCCGCGCGGATCGGTGTAGCTGCCGGCCGGGCTGCCGCCGGACCAGGCATGGCCGAGGCCGCGCACGATCCAGCCCTCCACCGCGACCCGGCCGTCCGCGTCGGCGTAGCGGGTGCGGGTGTAGGGCAGGCCGCCCGGGCTCACCGCCTCGGCCGCCTCGGGCGTCAGCCCGTCGATGCCGGCCTGGGCCAGCGCCTGCTCGCCGTTGCGCGGGTTGACGGTGCCGTCGCTCTCGCCGTGGAACACGATGGTGGGCACCCGCACCGCGGACGCCGCGCAATCGGCGGCGGCCACGGGGCCCAGGCGCATCACCGTCAGCGCGGTCGAGACGTCGCGGGCACAGCCCGCCGCGAGGCCGGAATGGATCCCCACCGCCGCGTAGAGGTCGGGATAGGCCCGGGCGATGTTCACCGCCGCGGCGCCCCCCGCCGACAGGCCAGCGATGTAGACGCGCGCCGGATCGACCCGGTGCTCGGCGATGATCGCGCGGGTGAGCCCGGCGATGATCCCGGCCTCGCCGGAATCCCGGCCCTGGTCGACGGGCTGAAACCAGTTCCAGCAGCGCTGGCCGTTGGCACGCCCGCTCTGGGCCGGATAGGCGACGAGGAAGCCCTCGGCCTCGGCGAGGGCGTTCATGCCGGTGCCGGCAGCGAAGTCGTCCGGCGATTGGGTGCAGCCGTGCAGCATCACCACCAGGGGCAGGTCGGGACGGACGTCGCTGGGAACGAAGAGCTTGTAGTCCCGCGCGCCGGCCGCATTGGCGAAGCTGTGCTCGGTGAAGCTGCCGCCCTCGGTAAGGGGCGCGCGGGCCTGGTCGGTGCCCGACGAGCCGAGGCCGCCGGCCAGCCCCGAGACGAGGGTGCCGAGATTGCCGACGAGGCCTCCGCCCGGAAGTCCGGAGCCTGCGGGACCCGAGGCGCCTGGGTTCGGGATGCCGTGGCCGGCCTTCCCGAGGCCGCCGAGAACCGGAGCGATCCCCCGCGTCACCGTCTCGACGACCTTGCGCAGCTTCTCCGGCAGGATCGCGGCGAGACCGGCCTCGTCGCCGGCGGCCGGACCCGGCTTGGACAAAGCAGGCTTGGAGAAAGCAGGCTTGGAGAAAGCAGGCTTGGAGGAAGGATTCGCGGTGGCCTTGATCGAGGCCCCGGACCGGTCGGGGGTGGTGCGCTGGGCGGCGGGACCGGTCTCGATGCGCTCGGCCACCAGGTCGATGGTGTGGGGTTCGGCGGCCGGAGCGGTGTGCCCCGCCTGGGGCCGGGACGCGGGCGATGCGCCGGCGAAGCCGCGCTGCAGCAGGTCCGTCGCGTCCTGCAGGCGTCCGGCCGCAGTGAGGCGCGTCGCCTCCATCATATCGGCGAGGCGGTTCTGCATCCGGTTCGAAGGGTCGGTCTTCGAAGAATCGGTCATGGGTTTCGCTTTCCGGCTCGACGAGGCGTCGAACCATGCGAGGTCGGGAACGCGGGTTGGGACGCAGTCTAGAGAAAGCGGTCGGCGAGGGCCGCCTTCACGCCCGGGGTCGCCTGCAGGCTTCCCATGACCTCGATCGACGCGATGGCGTCGCGGGCCAGTTCCGGGCTGACGTCGGGCGCGATGCTGGCGAGCCCGAGGACGCGGATGTCGAGGCGGATGCCGCTGGCGCGGGCCGCCTCGAGTTCGGCCCGCTCGTAGCGGCGCAGGCCGAGTTCGACGCCCTTGCGGGCGACCGATTGCCGTGTGACGTCGCCGTGGCGGGCGATCTGGTTGCGCACGGCCGTGCGGATGAAGTCGCTCCGGTTGGCGTAGACGCTCTCGGACACGAGAAGGTCGATGTGGCCGAGGTCGACGTAACCGAGATTGATCGTGATCTTCTCGGTGTCACCGACCCGGATCGGCGCCCTGGGCTTGTCCTCGAGATCGAGCATCGTACCTTCCCGCTACCATCCACCAGGATGGTATATGGGAGGTCTTTGCTGCGATGCAACATGGCGGCACGATGCATTGCAGCATCGCGGGACCGCGGGGATCCGCACCGGTGCGGGCAGGTTCGGCGGCTCCTAGGCCGTCTCCTCGCCGCCGAGGTAGTCGCCCCAGACCGCCCCGCCGCCGAGGGTGGCGATGAAGGCCGCGTGCCGGGCGCGCTCGGTCTCGCTGAGCCGGTGGCGCAGCTGGCGCGGGCCGACCGGCACGGCCTCGCCGCCATCCCCGATCACCACCACCTCCTCGACCTCCGTCATGGCGAGCCCGAGACTGGTCTGCTTGCCGCCGAGGAGCTCGACATAGACCTCGGCCAGGATCTGCGCGTCGAGGAGCGCACCGTGCTTGGTCCGCCGCGTGGTGTCGATGCCGTAGCGCGAGCACAGGGCGTCGAGGTTGTTGGCCGCCCCCGTGTGCTTGCGGCGGGCGAGCTGCAGGGTGTCGACGACGTCGGCGAGGTCGATGGGCGGAGGGGCAGCCGCGCCGAGGCGGGCATATTCCATGTTGAGGAAGCCGACGTCGAAGGGCGCGTTGTGGATCACCAGGGGCGAGTCGCCGCAGAAGTCGCGGAATTCGTCGACGATGTCGGCGAAGAGCGGCTTGTCGGCCAGCATGGCGTCCGAGATACCGTGCACGGCGAAGGCGCCCTGTGAGACCGGCCGGGTCGGATTCACGAGTTTGTGGAAGATTTTGCCGGTCTGGACGTGGTTGATCAGCTCGACGCAGCCGATCTCGATCAGGCGGTCGCCGTTCTTGGCGTCCGTGCCGGTGGTCTCGGTGTCGAGGACGATCTCGCGCAGCATCGAAGGATCCTGGAGGGTGGCGTTCGGCCACTGGACCATGCGCCCTCCTCAGGCCGCGTCAAGGCGCAGCCGGCACCGGTCCCGCGGCGAGGTGCCGGATGATCGCCGCCACCTCGGCCTCGGCGTGGTCGAAGCCGAGGCTGGTGTCGAGGACGAAGTCGGCCCGGGCCCGCTTCTCGGCATCGGGCAGCTGCTTGGCGCGGATCGCCTCGAAGGTCGCCGCATCCATGCCGGGCCGGGCGAGCACCCGGGCGCGCTGCACGTCCAGGGGTGTTGTGACGACCAGCACCGCGTCGCAGCGGGTGTCGGCCCCGGTCTCGAACAGGAGCGGGATGTCGAGGAGCACCAGGGGCGCGTCCGCGTGGCGCGCGAGGAAGTCGCCGGCCGCGGCCTGGGCCAGGGGGTGGACCAGGGCCTCGAGGGCCGCGAGGCGCTCGGGCGCGCCGATCACCGCCTCCCGCAGGCGCGTCCGGTCGACGGCGCCGTCCGGGTCCAGGGTTCCGGGGAAAGCCGCGCCGATGGCAGCCGCCGCCGCACCGCCGGCACCGTAGAGGGCATGCACGGCTGCGTCCGCGTCGTGGACGGGCACCCCGTGGCGCGCGAACATCGCCGCCGTGGCCGACTTGCCCATGCCGATCGAACCGGTGAGCCCGAGGATGACGGGCCGGCTCACGCGGGTGCCAGGTCGGCGACGATGCGGGCGCGCAGGGCCGGCGTCACGCTCGGCGTCGTCCGGAACCAGCGCGCGAAGCCCGGCACCGCCTGGTGCAGCAGCATGCCGAGGCCGTCGACGGCGGGCAGTCCCCGCGCTCGAGCCGCGGCGAGAAGGGGCGTCTCCAGGGGCGCGTAGACGATGTCGGCCACCGCCGCGTCCTTGGGCAGAGGCAGGAGGTCGAGATCGAGGGGCGGGTGGCCGACCATGCCGAGGGAGGTGGTGTTCACGAGGAGCCCCGTCCGCGCCATGGCGTCGGGCAGGTCGTGCCAGGCCACGGCCTCGACCCGGGCGGGATCGAGCGCCGCGAGGGCCTCGGCCCGGGCCAGCGTCCGGTTGGCGACCCAGATCCGGGAGAGGCCGCGCTCCAGCAGGCCGACGACGATGGCGCGGGCGGCTCCGCCGGCTCCAAGCACCAGGGCGGTGCCGGCGCCGCGCTCGGTCCAGCCGAGGCCGAGGCTCTGATCGAGATGGGCGATGAAGCCCGGGGCGTCGGTGTTGTCGCCCCAGAGGCGCTCGGACCCGTCGAAGAACAGCGTGTTGACCGCCCCGATCTTCTCCGCGCGCGGCGTCCGGGATTCGACGCGTTCGAACGCCGCCTCCTTGTGCGGGATGGTGACGTTGCCGCCCGCGAATCCCTTCTCGCGCAGGGACGCCAGGAAACCCGGAAAGGCCTCCGGCGCCACGTCGATCCGCTCGTAGCTGCCGTTGATGCCGTGCTCGTCGAGCCAGTGGCCGTGGATCAGGGGCGAGCGCGAATGCGCGATGGGATGGCCGACGACGAAGGCGCGGATCATGCGGTGCAGTCTCCGGCGAGCGCGCAGGCGGGGCCGCCCGCCTCCTCAATCTGCAGGGTGGCGTGGCCGATGCCGAAGCGCGTTCTCAGCTCGGCGGCGGTGGCGATGAGAAAGCCGTTGCCCGGGTGTCCCTCCGCCATCACGAGATGGGCCGTCAGGGCGATCTCGGTGGTGCTCATCGGCCAGATGTGGAGGTCGTGCAGGTCCGAGACGCCGGCGCGGTCGCGCAGGTAGGCCCCCACCGCCGCCGGGTCGATGCCGGGGGGCACCGCCGAGAGGGACATCACCACGCTGTCGCGCAGGAGGCCCCAGGTCGCCCAGATGATGAGGCCGGCGATGACGAGGCTGACCAGGGGGTCGATCCAGGCCGCCCCCGTCAGCACGATGATGAGACCGGTCACCACCACGCCGGCCGAGACGGCGGCATCCGCCACCATGTGCAGGTAGGCGCCGCGGATGTTGATGTCGCTGCCCTTGCCGGACATGAAGAGCCAGGCGGTGGCGCCGTTGATGAGAATGCCGATGCCGGCCACCACCATCACGGTCAGGCCCGCCACCGGCTGCGGCTCGGGAGCGATCAGGCGGGCGACCGCCTCCCAGGCGATGGCGCCGGTGGCCACCAGCAGGAACACCGCGTTGAACAGGGCAGCCAGGATCGAGGAGCCGCGCAGGCCGTAGGTGAAGCGGGCGGTGGGCGCGCGCTTGACCAGCACCGAGGCGATCCAGGCGACGACGAGCCCGAGCACGTCCGAGAGGTTGTGGCCGGCATCCGCCACCAGGGCCATGGATTCGCTGGCGAAACCGTAGACCGCCTCGATGATCACGAAGACGATGTTCAGGCCGATGCCGATGGCGAAGGCCCGCCCGAAAGTGGCCGGCGCATGGGAATGGCCGCCATGCGAATGCCCACCCCCGTGGCCGGCATGGGCGGGTGCAGGCCCGTGATCCGCGTGGTCGTGATGATCGTGCGTGTGCTCAGCCATCGGTCCTGCCTTCAGTCCCGCCTCGGGCCGTGCCGGCTCGTCGGCTCACCCGCGCCCGGCCGGCCCCTCTTCCCGGGTTCACCGCATCCCGTCGTCCTGTGATCCCGGGATACGGGGCGACGGCCCTCACCCGAAACTCGGCTTCACCGCGGCCAGGATCACGATCAGGATCATCAGCAGCGTCGGCACCTCGTTGAGGATGCGGTAGAACTTGTGGCCCCGGGTGTTCCGGTCGGCGGCGAAGTCCTTGACCATCCGGGCGAGCCAGCCGTGGATGCCGCTCATGGCGAGCACCAGGACGACCTTCGCCTGGAGCCAGCCGGCGGCGTAGTAGCCGCTCATCCAGGCGAGGATCAGCCCGAAGATCCAGGTGGCGATCATCGCCGGGGTCATGATCGCCTTGAGCAGGCGCCGCTCCATGACCTTGAAGGTCTCGGACTGAGCCGCCGCGTGCGGTCCCGGCACCAGGGAGGCGTGATAGACGAACAGGCGCGGCAGGTAGAGCATCGCAGCCATCCAGGAGATCAGCGCGACGAGGTGCCCGGCCTTCAGCCAGGGATAGAGGCTGTCCACCGCCGCCTCAGCCCCGCAGCCTGGCGAGCATGCGCTCGACATGGGCGATCGGCGTCTGCGGGGTGATGCCGTGGCCGAGGTTGAAGATGTGCGGCAGGCCTTCGGTGGCGGCGCGCACCCCGTCCACCGCCGCGTCGAGGGCCGCCCCGCCCTCGATCAGCGTCTCGGGATGGACGTTGCCCTGGGTCACCGTCGTGGCGGGCACCCGGTCGCGCAGGGCCTTGAGGTCGACCGACCAGTCGACGCCGACCGCATCGGCGGCGGTCTCGGGCACCACGCGGGCATGGCCGTCGAGGCCGGAACCGCGGGCGAACACGATGATCCTGGCCCCCGGCACCCGGGCGCGGACCCCGGCGATCATGCGGGCGATGGGCTGGAGCGACCAGCGGGTCAGGGCGTCGCGCTCCGCAGATTCGGGCAGCGCGCTCTCGGCGACCTCGTTGACGGCCGCCTCGCTGGTCTCGCCGGCGCCGCGCGCATCGGGCAGCGCGCCGGCATGGGACTCGAAGATCTGCACCGCGTCGGCCCCGGCCTCGAGCTGGCGCACGAGGTACTCGGTCTGCACCGTGACGAGGCGGTCGATCAGCGCCTCCACCAGGGCGGTGTCGTGCCGGGCCAGCGCGCGGGCGGGGGCGAGGTCCGGCGTGCCGCGACCGCCGATCATGTAGCTCGCCACCGTCCAGGGCGCGCCGCAGAAGCCCAGCAGCGTGGTCTCGTGGGGGAGCTCGGCGCGCAGGCGCCGCACCGTCTCGAAGACGGGTTCGAGATGCGCGAAGATCGCCGGATCGCCGGCCTCGCGCAGGCGCTCGAACTCGGCCCGGCCGGCCATGGCGTCGAGGCGCGGCCCCTCGCCCTCCACGAAGCGGACGTTCTGGCCCAGCGCATCCGGGATCACCAGGATGTCGGAGAACAGGATCGAGGCCTCGAAACCGAAGCGCCGGATCGGCTGCAGCGTCACCTCGGTGGCGAAGTCGGGATTGTAGCAGAGGTCGAGGAAGGAGCCAGCCCGGGCCCGGACCTCGCGATATTCCGGCAGGTAGCGCCCGGCTTGGCGCATCATCCAGGCGGGGGGACGGGGCAGGGCCTCGCCCGCGAGAACCCGCAGGACCGCCCGATCCCCTGGAACGCGGTCCCCTGCAACTGCCTGGCTCATCCGATCTCCGACGTCCCGTTCCCTGAGGGCCGGTATGTAGCACCGAAGCGTCGGATGTCCTCCTCTCGAAAACCCTTCCCTCCGAAATCCCTTTTGCTCGAAACCTCCTGCTCTCGCCCGGGTCCCGGATGGGGGCTTCCGCACTCGTCCCCACACCGGCTCTCTAAAAGGAAAGAGAGATTCTAGGACTCTGTTTTTTCTTTTAGAGGGGCGGATGACGGGAGCGAGAAACCGTCCACAGGGCGTCCCCGCGGCCGCGGCGTTAATCAGGCTTTAACGGATTGGGTCCAATGTCCCGGATAGGTGATGGCCTACAGTGCCTTGCCCCTGCCCGGCGGCTGGCGAGCGGGGCTCGGTCCCGGATTCTCCCAAAACCGCGCGGGGATCGCGCCGGTGTGATCGCGTGTTGACGCCGGAGTCGACAAGCCGGCTCGGTGAGCCGCTGGACCGTTCGGGCAAGCCGGCTTATCCACCCTTATCGACTCCCCTGACCGAGCCCGGTGGACAAGACCCTGCGGCGCGCCGTCATGGATCCTCTCCGCCGGGCCGGAGGAGACTGCCCTTCGATGAGCCGTAGCTATTTTCACCTGCACCTCGTCTCCGATTCCACCGGCGAGACGCTCATCAACGTGGGCCGCGCGGCCGCCGCCCAGTACGAGGGCGTCTCGGCGATCGAGCATGTCTATCCCCTGGTGCGCTCCGGCCCGCAGCTCGAGCGAGTGATCTCCGAGATCGAGGCCGCGCCGGGCCTCGTGCTCTACACCCTGGTCGGCCACGATCTCACCGAGCGGCTGGAGGCGGCCTGCCGCGAGACCGGCTCGCCCTGCCTCTCGGTGCTGCAGCCGGTGCACGCCCTGCTGCAATCCTATCTCGGGGCGGATTCGACGGCCCGGCCCGGCGCGCAGCACATGCTCAACGCCGAGTACTTCAAGCGCATCGACGCGATGAACTTCACGCTCCTGCACGACGACGGCAACCTGCCCCTCGACGTGGACGAGGCCGACGTGATCCTGATCGGCGTCAGCCGCACCTCGAAGACCCCGACGGCGATCTACCTCGCCAATCGCGGCCTGAAGACCGCGAACTTCCCCCTGGTGCCCGGCATGCCCCTGCCCGAGAGCCTGGAGACGGCGCGCAAGCCGCTGCTGGTCGGGCTCCTCGCCAGCCCGGAGCGCATCGTCCAGATCCGCCAGAACCGGCTCCTCAGCCTGAAGGCCGACGATTCCTCCCTCTACGTCGACCGCAGCGCCGTGGCCGACGAGATCGCCGCCTGCCGGCGGCTCTGCGCCAAGCACCGCTGGCCGACCATCGACGTGACCCGGCGCTCGATCGAGGAGACGGCCGCCGCCATCCTCGACCTGCACCGCGAGCACCGCCTGAAATTCATCGCCTCGTGAGCGTCCCGAGCCGCCCGATGCCCGCCTCGCCCTGGCGCGGAAGCCGGCCCCTGCTCCTCGCCTCCACCAGCGCCACCCGGCGCGCGCTTCTCGCGAGCGCGGGCCTCGCCGTCGACACCGAGAGCCCGGGCGTCGACGAGCGGGCGGTGGAGGCGGACTGCGCCGGTCTCCCGCCCGAGGCCCTGGCGCGCCGGCTGGCCGAGGCCAAGGCTTCGGCCGTGGCGGCCCGCCGGCCCGAGCGCGTGGTGGTCGGGGCGGATCAGGTCCTCGAATGCGACGGCACCCTGTTCTACAAGCCGGCGGACCTCGCCGCCGCCCGCGCCCAGATCGGCGCCCTCGCGGGCCGGACCCACGCGCTGCGCGCGGCGGTGGCCCTGGCCGTCGACGGCGCCGTGGTCGAGACCTTCGTCGAGACCGCGCAGCTGACCATGCGGCCCCTCGATGCCGCGGCGATCGCCGCCTATGTCGATCTCGCCGGACCCGAGCGGGTGTGCTCCAGTGTCGGCGGCTACCAGCTCGAGGGCCTCGGCATCCACCTGTTCGCGGCGGTCGCAGGCGACCATTCCACCATCCTCGGCCTGCCGCTGCTGCCGCTCCTGGCCCGTCTGCGGGCGCGGGGCTGGCTCAGCATCTGACGTTCCTCCCGCCCTCGCGAGGCCTGATCCATGGTGACGTTTCTCCGCCCGCTGTTCGGTGTCCTGCTCCCCGTCCTCGCGGCCGGCTCGGCGCAGGCGGCGAGCTTCTCCTGCGCGAAGGCGGAGACCGCCGACGAGAAGGCGATCTGCGCCCACCTGCCCCTGAACGACCTCGACGTGGAGATGGCGACCCGTTTCGAAATCCTGCGGGCGATGCTGCCGATGGGCGGCAACGCGAAACTGCGCGAGGACCAGGAGACCTGGCTCACCGAGCGCCGCGCCTGCGCCGCCGACGTCGCCTGCCTGAGGCAATCCTACGAGGACCGGCTGAAGGTCCTGCGGGCGGTGTTCTCGGAATTCGCCAAGCAGGGTCCGCTCTGAGGCCGGGGCCCGGTCCGGACGTTCCCGGTCTCAGCCGAGCTGCCAGTCGATCGGGGCGACGCCGTGGGCGGACAGCCAGGCATCGGCCGCGTCGAAGGGGCGCGAGCCGGGAAAGTCCCGCACCCGGTTGAGCGGCGAGGGATGGCCGCATTCCACGATGCCGTGGCGGCCGGCATCCACCAGGGCAGCGCGGGCGCGCGCCTGTGCGCCCCAGAGCAGGAACACCGCCGGCTGCGGACGGGCCGAGACCGCCGCCACCGCCTGGTCGGCCAGGGCTGACCAGCCGTAACGCAGGTGCGCCCCGGCCTTGCCGGCCTCCACCGTGAGGGCGGCGTTGAGGAGGAGCACGCCCTGCCCGGCCCAGGGCGTGAGATCGCCCGTCCGGGGTCTCGCCGGCGGCGCGCCCGGTTCGGCGAGCTCGGCCAGGATCACCTTGAGCGAGGCCGGGAGCCGGCGCGGACCCACATACGAGAAGGCGAGGCCGTTGGCGTCGCCCGGCGTCGGATAGGGGTCCTGACCGAGGATGACGACCTTCACCCGCGCGAGGGGCGTGAGCGCGAGGGCGTTGAAGATGTTCTCCGGGGCCGGCAGCACCGTGGCGCCGGCCGCGATGCGGGCATCGACCCGGGCGGCCACCGCCTCGGCGGCGCCGTCTTCGAAGAACGGCAGGGCGAGCCAGGACGAGCCGGATCTCCGGAAGCGGGCGAGGGCGTCGGCGACGGGCGTCTCGGGCATCAGCGGACCAGGATGCGGCCCTCCGCGGGGGCGGGGAGCGGGGCGTTGGCACGGATATAGGCCATCACCGCGTTGGCCACGAGCTGGCCGTCGGTCCGGCCGATCAGGGTCCGGCCGCGGGCGAGGTCGCCGTAGCCGTTGCCCCCGTCGTACAGGAAGTTGTTCGACGCCACCGTATAGGTCGCATCGGATTCGACGGGCACGCCGTCCGCGCTCAGCGCCAGAATCCGCTTGCCCACCGGCGCGGCGGGATCGAGGGTGACCACGAGGCCCGAGACCTGGGGGAAGCGCCCCGCCGGGCGCCCCCAGTCGGCGAGCGCCCCTTCGAGGAGGGCGCGGAGGCGCGCGCCCGTCAGCGACACCAGCACGATCGTGTTGCCGAAGGGCAGCTCGGTGAGAATGTCGCGCCGGGTCAGGGTCGTGCCGGCCGGATAGAGCCGGTTGCCCCGGATGCCGCCGCCGTTGGTGATCGCGACCTGCGCCCCGGTGGCGGCCCGCATGGCGTCCGCCACGAGGCTGCCGAAGCTCGCCTCGCGGACCCGCACCGTGGCGATGCGGCTGTCGAGGGGCGCGCGGGTCACGCCCACCGGCACGTCGAGCTCCCGCGACAGCTCGCCCTGCAGGCGCTGCACCACCGCCAGGGTCTCGGGGTCCGGGGTGACCTGGGCGGAATCGTGGATGCGGAAGCTCGGGCGCCACGCCACCCGGCGGTCCCGCCCCGTCCCGGTCACCGTCGCGGTGACGTCGATGGCGGTGACGTAATGGGCGTCGAAGCTCGATTCCGCCATCACGGTCTGGCCGTCGTAGCGCACCACGAGATCGTGGTCGTGGCCCGAGAGCAGGATGTCGACGAGGCGGGCGGCCACGATGGCGTCGTCCGTGGGCCGGGCCGTGTGGCAGACGCCCACCACGAGGTCGACGCCCTCCTCCCGCAGGACCTGGACCTCGCGGGCCAGGGTCTCGATCTCGGGGGAAAAGCGCAGGTCGCCCGCCTGCGATTTCTCCGGCGTGCTCGCCAGGGCGATTCCCACCACGCCGACCCGGATGCCCCCGAGGGTCACGACCATCCGGTCGCGCAGGCCCGCCAGGGGCCGGCCCGCCCCGTCGCGCAGGTTGGCCGCCAGGACCGGGAAGCTCGCCTCGCCCATGCGCTGGGCGAAGGTCGCCGGGCCGAAATCGAACTCGTGGTTGCCCGGCACGAACACGTCGGGCGGCGCGCGGTTGAGGAGCTCGACGATGTGGGCGCCGCGGTCGAAGCCCGACAGCAGCGACGGCGAGAGGGTGTCGCCCGCATGGGCGTAGAGCATCGGCACGCCCCGGGCGCGCTCGGCCTTCACGATGGCGGTGAGGCGCGCGAAGCCGCCCCGGCCGTCGACCTCGGCCATCTGGTAGAGGTCGTTGACGAGGAGGAGCGTGAAGGTCGGGTCGGGCGCCGCCGCGGGCGCGGCCTCGGCCGGGCTGCCCAGAGAGACGGCGAGACCCGCCCCGAGGGCGAGGGTCTGGCGCCGGTTCGGGATCGGTCCAGCGGGATTCGTTGTGGGAGGATTCGTCACGGCGGCGTCTCAGGCGTCGGGCGGGCGGCCGGATGCCGCCGCCCGATCCCGTGTTCTAGGACGCCGTTCGCGAAGGGCCTACGACGGCCGGCCGCCGCCGCGCGAGGGTCCGCCCCCCGTGTCAGGGTTCCGCGGCCGCCTCAGCGCGACACGAAGGTATCGCGCACCGCCTTGGCGTTGCGGCGGACCATCGGCCAGAGCCAGGCGCCGGAGGCCAGGAAGACGGCGGGCGGCATCGGCTTCAGCTCCACGGCCAGGCGCTCGGCGAGCCCGGGATTGGCCAGGGTCACGGGCGGGGCATCGGTCTTGGCGTAGACCACCGCCGTGTTCTCGCGCGGATAGTCCGGATGCGGCACGAGGCCGGCCCGGCGGGCGGTGAGGTCGAAGGTCTCGCGCACGAAGCCGTGGACATGGGCGAAGTGGAAGCGCTCGTGCGCGGGCTTGCCGGTGGTGGCCATATCGGGCACGGCGGCGAAGAGCACGCCGTCCGGCTTCAGCCAGCGCGACAGGCGCTCCATCACGTCGGCCGGATCGCGCAGGTGCTCCAGCACGTGCCGGGTGGTGATGACGTCGAAATGCGCCTCGGGAAAGCGCTCGTCGCCGGCATCGTCCAGCACCTCGACGCCGTGATGGGTGCGGGCGTAGGTCGCGTAGTCCCGCCCCGGCTCGATGCCGATCGCTTCGCAGCCCTTCGCGCGGACCTCGGCCAGGAACTCGCCCGAGCCGGAGCCGAAATCGAGCACCCGGGCGCCGGGCTTCAGCTTGGGCGCCAGGAGGCCGGTGCGAAAGGCGGCCTCGCGGGCCGAGCGCTTGAGGTGGACCCGCGGCGGACCGCCCGCGAAGGCGAGCTGGTAGTCGGCCCGGTAGGCGGTGGCGTAGTATTCCGCGAGCTCGGCCGGTGTCGGCATCGGATCGGTTCGGATCAGGCCGCACTGGCGGCAGGCGATGGAGCGCAGGGTCTTCAGCCGGCGGTCGCTCTCGGCCACCACCACGGATTCCGCCGAGCCGCAGAGATTGCAGGCGGTCGGCCCCCCCGTATAGGGATAGCCCGTGAAGGGCATGAAGTGGTTGAGGAAGTACCGGGGAGACGGCATGTCGCGCCTTCATCCATCGTGTGATCGCTGGAAGGCTCCGTGCTCTAGATAGATATCCCCCACGACACAACCTTTGTGGACCCGCCGCTCTCAAGCGCTCACCTCCAGAGCGATACGGAAACCCGATGAACGAACGCGTCGCACCGCCGCTCCCGCAGGACGGCCTGTCGCTCCCGACCCAGGCGGGCGTGCCGCAGGGCGCGCCCCTGCCGTCCGAGCATCCGCCGGTGCGCTGGGGCCGGGTCGGCGTCCTCCTGATGAATCTCGGGACGCCGGAGGGCACGAGCTACTGGCCGATGCGCCGCTACCTCAAGGAGTTCCTCTCGGACCGCCGGGTGATCGAGGTCCCGCGCCTGATCTGGTGGCCGCTCCTCAACCTCGTCATCCTGACCAAGCGCCCGGGGCCGAAGGGCCGCGACTACGCCTCCGTCTGGAACAACGAGCGCGACGAGGGCCCCCTGAAGACCATCACCCGCGGGCAGGCCGAGCGCCTGCAGGCGGCCATGGGTGATTCGGTCGTGGTCGATTGGGCCATGCGCTACGGCAAGCCGGAGGTCTCCGTGCGGATCCAGGCCCTGCTCGACCAGGGCTGCGACCGCATCCTGCTGGTGCCGCTCTATCCCCAATACGCCGCCGCGACCTCAGCCACCGCCTGCGACCAGGCCTTCAAGGCCCTGATGCAGATGCGCTGGCAGCCGACCGTGCGCGTCTCGCCGCCCTATCACGACGACCCGGTCTACATCGAGGCGATGGCGACCTCGATCCGCGAGGGCCTGGCCAAGCTCGACTTCGAGCCCGAGGTGATCCTGACCTCGTTCCACGGGGTGCCCAAGAGCTACCTCCTGAAGGGCGACCCCTACCATTGCCAGTGCGTGAAGACCGGGCGCCTGATCCGCGAGGCGCTGGGCTTCTCGACCGAGCGGATGCGCACCACCTTCCAGTCGCGCTTCGGCAACGAGGAATGGCTGCGTCCCTACACCGACGAGACCGTGCAGAACCTCGCCAAGAGCGGCGTCAAGCGCATGGCGATCGTGGCGCCCGGCTTCACCGCCGACTGCCTCGAGACCCTCGAGGAGCTCGACGGCGAGAACCGCCACTACTTCGAGGACAATGGCGGCGAGCAGTTCGCCTACATTCCCTGCCTGAACGACAGCGACCTCGGCATGACGGTGATCGAGACCGTGGTGCGGCGCGAATTGCAGGGCTGGGTCTAGGCGCCCCGGCCGGAGGCCGTCGCCGAAAGCCATCGCCAAGCGCAGGCCCGGTTGCTACTAGAGCCCGCGACGAGGCGGCAGGCGAGACGATGACGAGACCGGAGGCAGGCGGGGGCACCGCGGGGGAACGATCGCAGGACCACCTGCGCCTGCTCGCGCATTTCCAGGAGGCCGGCTACGGCGCGGTGACGCCGCCGGTGCTGCAGCCGGTGGAGCCGTTCCTCGAACTGTCCGGCGAGGACATCCGCCGGCGCATCTTCGTGACCCAGGACGCCTCGGGCAGCGAGCTCTGCCTGCGGCCGGAATTCACGATTCCGGTCTGCCGCCACCACCTCGCGCACGCCCCGAAATTCTCGGCGCCCTCGCCGCCCCCGCCGTCCGCCCCGCAGGGCGCCGATTACAGCTATCTCGGGCCGGTCTTCCGGCTGGCCGGCGACGAGCCGGACGAGTTCCTCCAGGCCGGCATCGAGTCGGTCGGGCGCACCGACACGCCGGCCGCCGATGCCGAGGTGATCGGCCTCGCCCTGGAGGGCCTCGCCCTGCTCGGGCGCAGCGACGTGGCCGTCCGCCTCGGCGACATGGGCCTCGTCGACGCCCTGCTCGACGCCCTCGGCGTGCCCCCCACCGCCAAGCGCCGCACCCTGCGGGCGCTGGCCGCCGGCCGCTCCCTCGACGCGGTCACCAACGGCCTGCGCACCGAGGACCCGCATGCGGGGCTCCTCGCGGCGATCCAGGGCCAGGATCCCGGTGGCGTGCGCGCCTTCGTGGAGGACGTGTTGTCGATCGCCGGCATCTCGCGGGTCGGCGGCCGCAGCGCCGGCGAGATCGCCGAGCGCTTCCTCGCCAAGGCCGCCGCGCAGGCGAGCGGCGGCTCAGGCCTCAACCCCGAGAACCGCGCCATCGTCGACCGCTACCGCGCCATCGAGGGCGACCCCGACAGCGCCGCCGCCGCGGTGCGGGCCCTGGTGCAGGAGGCCGGCCTCGACCACCCGCCCCTCGACGCGGCCCTCGACCTGTTCGAGGAGCGCACCGGCTTCATGGCCGCCCGGGGCCTCGCCGTGGAGCGCTTCCGCTTCTCCGGCGGCTTCGCGCGCAACCTCGACTACTACACCGGGTTCATCTTCGAGGGCACGGCGCCGGGTGCGCCGAAGCTGCCCCTGGTGGGCGGCGGCCGCTACGACGGCCTGCTCCAGCATCTCGGAAGCCCCGTGCCCGTGCCCGCCGTCGGCTGCGCCGTCTGGCTCTCGCGGGTCGCCGCGAACGCTCCCAGCGAGAAGGACGCGACCGTTGGCTGAACCGGATTCCCTCGTCCTCGCCGTTCCGTCCAAGGGCCGGCTGCAGGAGAACGCCGCCGCCTTCTTCGCCCGGGCCGGCCTCAAGCTCGCCCAGAACACCGGCGCCCGCGACTATCGCGGAAAACTCGTCGGCGTGCCCGGCGTCGAGGTGCGCTACCTCTCGGCCTCCGAGATCGCGGCGCAGCTCGCCAGCGGCACGGCCCATCTCGGCATCACCGGCGAGGACCTGATCCGCGAATCGCTGCCCGACGCCCGCGGCCAGGTCGAGCTCCTGACACCGCTCGGTTTCGGCCAGGCCACCGTGGTCGTGGCCGTGCCCCAGGCCTGGATCGACGTCCGCGCCATGAGCGACCTCGACGAGGTCGCCGCCGAGATGCGGGTCCGCCACGGCAAGCGCCTGCGCATCGCCACGAAGTACGTCAATCTCACCCGCCGGTTCTTCGCCGAGCACGGGGTCGCGGATTACCGCATCGTCGAGAGCCTGGGCGCCACCGAGGGCGCGCCGGCCGCGGGCTCGGCCGAGATCATCGTCGACATCACCACCACGGGGGCGACGCTCGCCGCCAACGCCCTGAAGATCCTGGAGGACGGGATCATCCTGCGCTCGGAGGCGAACCTCGTCGCCTCCCTGAACGCGCCCTGGGGCGAGCCCCAGCGCCGGGCGCTGCGCGCCGTCCTCGGCCGCATCCAGGCGGAGGAGCGTGCGCGCACCACCCGCGAGGTCCGTGCCGCCATGCCGGACGACGGCGACATCGACCTGGCCGGCATCGCCGCCCTGCACGATGCCGCCCTGCCCTACGGCGCGCCCGAGGGCCGCGGCGAGATGGTGCTGCACTGCCCGGTCGACGCGGTGTTCGATCTGGCCGACGCCCTGGTAAAGGCCGGGGCGGGCGCCGTGAGCGTGCGCAAGGTCGACTACGCCTTCACGCCGGACAATCCGCTGATGGACCGGCTGCTGAGCCGGCTCGGTTGAGGCCGGGCGTTTGACGCCGGACGCCCGGGGCCTATCTCAGCGCGCAAGCGGAGCGTGAAGCCTCCGCGCCTGAGGAAACCCCACGCATGTCCGCTCGTCCCCCCCTGGCCGCAGGCCTCGCTGCTTGCCTCGCCACCTGTCTCGCGCTGCCGCCGGCCGCGCAGGCCCAGATCCGCAACGCGCCCTCGCCGCGGGCGCTCGAATTCGCCGCCTACATCTTCGCCGCCGCCAATGTCTGCGGCTACCGCATCGGCACGGACGAGTTCGACGCCCTCCTCGAGAAGCAGAACGTGCGCGCCGCCGACGTCAGTCCGCGCGGGCCGTTCGGCGGACGGGTGCAGACCATGTTCGCCCTGATGTCGAACCAAATGCAGCTCAACCGCGAGAAGGCCTGCATCGCGGTGGCCGGGGAATACGGTCCGGAGGGCAGCATCAGCAAGAACGTCCTCCTGCCCGCGCCGCCCGCCGAGAATCCCGCTGCCGAGAATCCCGCTGCCGGCGCGCCGCCGAGCGAGGCCAAACCGGCGCAATAGGCGAGCGCCGGCCGGGCGGTCCCCGCCGTCCGGCCCGTCGGGCGATCCGGGCGGAAGCCCGAAGCGGCGGCGCCGGATCGCATGAGTCCGGCGCAGTCCCGTCCCGCATTCGCGTTTTGGACCCGAATCCCCTATATCGGACCCATTCCAAGTCCGAAGGTTCATCCAGATCATGGCGACGGCGTCGTTCGACACCGCCCGGCGCGACGCGAGCGCCGTTCCCGCAATCGAGAAGCTGCCGGAGTTCGAGCCGCAGGCCGGAAACCAGGCGCTGCCCCCCGGGCGCGCGTCCCTGGTGGGGCTCACCCGCGAGCAGCTGAAGGCCCGGCTCGGCGCCATCGGCGTCTCCGAGCGCGAGCAGCGCATGCGCTCCGGCCAGATCTGGCACTGGCTCAACGTGCGCGGCGCCAAGGCCTTCGACGAGATGACCAATGTCGGCAAGGGCCTGAAGGCTCAGCTCGCCGACGCCTACACCCTCGACCGGCCCGAGGTGATCACCGAGCAGGTGTCCCGCGACGGCACCCGCAAGTGGCTGATGCGCATGGCCCCCACGGGCAAGCACGACCACAACCGCGGCGCCGAGATCGAGTGCGTCTACATCCCGGGGCGCGGGCGCGGCACCCTCTGCGTCTCGAGCCAGGTCGGCTGCACCCTCACCTGCTCGTTCTGCCACACCGGCACCCAGCGCCTCGTGCGCAACCTGACGGCGGCCGAGATCACGGCGCAGCTCGTCGTCGCCCGCGACCACCTCAACGACTGGGCCGGCCAGAACCCGACCGCCCCCGGCGAGGACGAGACCCGGCGCAAGGTCACCAACATCGTCTTCATGGGCATGGGCGAGCCCCTCTACAACCTCGACAACGTCGTCGACGCCGTTGGGGTCATGGCCGACCAGGAGGGCCTCGGCCTCTCGCGCCGGCGCATCACCGTCTCGACCTCCGGCGTGGTGCCGCAGATGCAGCGCCTCGGCGACGAGGCCCATGCCATGCTGGCGATCTCGCTCCACGCGGTGCGCGACGACCTGCGCGACACGCTGGTGCCCCTGAACCGCAAGTATCCGCTCGCCGAGTTGCTGGCCGCCTGCCGGGCCTATCCGGGCCTGAACAACGCCCGGCGCATCACCTTCGAGTACGTGATGCTCAAGGGCATCAACGACACCGACGCCGACGCGCGCGAGCTGGTGCGCCTGCTCAAGGGAATTCCGGCCAAGATCAACCTGATCCCGTTCAATCCCTGGCCGGGCAGCGTCTACGAGTGCTCGGACTGGGAGCGCATCGAGCGCTTCTCGGAAATCGTCTACGAAGCCGGCTACGCGTCCCCGGTCCGGACGCCGCGCGGCCGGGACATCCTGGCCGCCTGCGGCCAGCTCAAGAGCGAGACCGAGAAGCTGCGCGCCCGCGCCCGGATGATGCTGGAGGACGGCATCGGCGCCGAGGGCGTCTATGCGGGCGCCGACGACGGCGACGAAGACTGACGGGTGCGTCTCCTCGGCGACCTGTTCATCGCGAGCCTCGCGCTGGTCCTGGCGATCCCCTGCGGGGCGGCCGTCCTGGCCCTCGGCGCGCTGCTCGACCCGGCCACCAGCGAGACCCTGTCCCGCCTCGGCCTCGTCGGGCTGTTCGCCGGGCTGACGGACCTCGCCTCCGGGATCGGCCCCGAGACCCTGCTGTTCGCCCTCGCCGCCCTCGCCCGCGCGCTGTTCGTGCTCCTGGTGGTGCCGCCCGTCCTGGTGGCCGTCCTCGGCGCCGTCCTGAACTGGCGCGCCGCCACTTGGTACGGTGCCGGGACGGGCCTCCTCACCGCCGCCGTGCCCTGGCTCGCCCGCGGCCTGTCGCGCACCGGGGCGAGTCCCGAGGCCCTGGCCCTGGAGGGGCGCATCACCGCGGTGCTGTTCCTCACCGGCGCGGCCTCGGGCCTGGTCTACTGGTCGATCGCCGGGCGTCGTCACGGAGCGCCCGCTCTCCCGCCCCGCGGCAACGGACGCGCCTGACATGCGGCTGACCCCCTCGCGCATCGCCCTCGCCCTGGTCCTGGCCGCCACCGGGCCGGGTTTCGCGCAAGGGACCGCCGGCCCCGCACCGGGCTCGCCCGAGCCGCCGCCGATCCAGTCCGACGATGCCCGCCTGCTGCCGGTGCTCGGCGCCCGGGGCATGGTCGCCTCGCAGGAGGCGCGCGCCACACGGGTCGGCGTCGAGATCCTGCGGGCCGGCGGCAACGCCATCGACGCCGCCGTGGCGGTGGGCTTCGCCCTCGCCGTGACCCTGCCGCGGGCCGGCAACCTCGGCGGTGGCGGCTTCATGATGATCCACCGGGCGGCGGGCGACGAGACGATCGCCCTCGATTACCGCGAGACCGCCCCGGCCGCCGCCCGCTCCGACATGTTCCTCGACCCCAAGGGCGAGCCCGACCGCGCCGCCTCGACCCGGACCGGCAAGGCGGTGGGCGTGCCCGGCACCGTGCGGGGCTTGGCCGAGGCGCATCGACTCTACGGCTCGGGCCGCTTCACCCTGGCCGACCTGATCGCCCCGGCCGAGGCGCTGGCCCGCCAGGGCATCCCCGTGGAATCGGGCCTCGCCGATTCGCTGCCCCGGGCCGCCGGCCTGCTCGGCCGCTGGCCATCCTCGCGAAAGATCTTCTTTGCCGGCGACAGGCCCCTGCAGCGCGGCGAACGGCTGATCCAGGCGGATCTCGCCGACACGCTGGCGGCCATCGCCAAATCCGGTCCCGACGCCTTCCACACGGGCGCCATCGCCGAGCGCATCGCCGCTGCCGTGCGCGCCGCGGGCGGGGTGATGACGGCCGAGGACCTGGCCGCCTATCGCCCGGTGCTCCGCGAGCCCGTGCGCGGCACCTACCGGGGCTACGCCATCGCCTCGATGCCGCCGCCGAGCTCCGGCGGCATCCACCTCATCGAGATCCTGAACGTGCTGGAAGGCTTCGACCTCGCCCGCATGGGCTCGGGGAGCGCCGACGCCCTCCACATCCTGGCCGAGGCGATGAAGCCGGCCTATGCCGACCGCGCGACCTGGCTCGGCGATCCCGCCCGCACCCAGGTGCCGATCGAGGGCCTGATCGCCAAGGCCTACGCGGCCACGGTGCGGGCCGGCATCGATCCCGCCCGCGCCCGGCCCGCCGCCGAGGTCAGGGCCGGCGATCCCCTCCCCTTCGAATCCGACCAGACCACGCATTTCTCGGTGGTCGACGGCGCCGGCAACGCGGTCTCGAACACCACGACCCTGAACTTCTCCTACGGGCTCGGCCTCGTGGCGGAGGGCACGGGCGTGCTCCTGAACAACGAGATGGACGATTTCTCGGCCAAGCCCGGCGCCCTCAACGCCTACGGCCTCGTCGGCAGCGTCGCCAACGCGGTCTCGCCCGGCGCCCGGCCGCTCTCCTCGATGACCCCCGCCTTCGTCTTTCGCGACGGACGGCTCGTCCTGGTGACGGGCAGCCCTGGCGGCAGCCGCATCATCTCGACGGTGCTGCAGGTCATCGTCAACGTGCTCGACTTCCGGATGAACCTCGCCGAGGCCGTGGCCGCGCCGCGCATCCACCACCAGTGGCAGCCGGACGTGCTGATGGCCGAGGAAGGCCTCTCCCCCGACACCCTGGCCCTGCTGCGGGCCCGCGGCCACACGGTCCGCGTCGGGGCGACCTCCGGCTCGGCCAACTCCGTGCAGGCCGGCGATGGGCTGCTGGCGGGCGCCGCCGATCCGCGCCAGCGCGGGACCCTCGCCGCGGGCGACTGACGGTCCGGATCATCCCGCGCCCGGATGGCCTGGGACGAGATCGCACGCTACACGGGAGCTGGGCCGCGCCCTGTTCCGGGCTGTCTCATCCAGGTTCCCGATGCTCCTCGTCCGTTCGCTCGCGTTCAATCTCGCTTTCTATGCCGCGACCACCCTGATCGCGATCGGCGGATTGCCGGCCCTCGTCTCCCGGCGGGGCGTGATCCGGCTGGCACAGGCCTGGGGACGCGTGACCCTGTGGCTCCTGCGGGTGGTGGGCGGCATCACGGTGGAGTTCCGGGGCGTGGAGAACATCCCGCCCGGCCCCCTCCTGGTGGCGGCCAAGCACCAGTCGGCCCTGGAGACCCTGGCCCTCGTCACGGCCTTTCCCGACTTCGCCTACATCCTCAAGCGCGAGCTGCTCTGGATCCCGCTGATCGGGTGGTTCCTCTCGCGCTCCGGCATGGTCGCCATCGACCGCAGCAAGGGCGCCCGGGCGATGGCCGCCATGAACGAGGCCGCGGCCCAGGCCATCCGGGACGGGCGCCAACTCATCATCTTCCCCGAGGGCACCCGCCGCCCGCCCGGTGCGGCCCCCGCCTACAAGCTCGGCATCACCCACCTGTACGCGGCCCTCGGCGTGCCCTGCCTGCCGGTCGCCCTCAACACGGGCCTGCACTGGCCCCGCCGCAGCCTCGTGCGCCGGCCCGGCACCTCGGTGATCGAGTTCCTGGCGCCGATCCCGCCGGGCCTGGACCGGACCCGCTTCCTCGAGGTGGTCCAGGGGCGGATCGAGACCGCCTCGGACGCGCTGCTGGCCGCCGGCCGGAGCGAGCTCGCGGCGGCGGGGCACGCCGTCCCCGATGCCGCTCCGGCGTCCCGGACCAAGGCCGAGCGGAACGGATCGCCCGTCGCCTGAAGCGGCCGCCGGCCCCGGTTCGACCCTGTGCATGACTTGTGGATAACTCCCGTCATCCCCATCTGATTGGAAGCCGGGGCGTCGTCCTTGACGCCAACGAAACGTTAAGATTAATGTGGAACAAATGGCGAACAAGAGAGCCCTGTCCTGGTCGGCCGCACTCCGCGACCTGAAGGACGATCGAGCACGGAGACAGGAAGTGCGCGAGGAACGTCTGAGGACGACGGCCGGCCTGCGCGGGACCCCCGCCCTGGTGCTCAGCGCCTGGCGCGGCCGGTCCGGCCGCCGCTACGTCGTCGGCATCCATGAGCTGGCCGAGCCCGAGCTCGACGACATGGGCGAGGCCGTGGTCATGGCCGTGCGTCGCGATGCGGCGGGCGTCGGCGAGCTGGTCTCGGTGGCCTCCGCCGGGCAGAGCCCGCGCGAGCGCCTGCACCGCAACTGGATCGCCCGTGCGCGGCACAAGGGCGCGACCGAGATGCATGTCCACCGGCTCGCCGAGGACGAGGCCGAGCGCGAGGCCATCGTGGCCGATCTCGGCAGCGAGCAGAACGCCGACGCCGCGAACTGATCGCGGCATCGCGCCCGCACGGGCCGCGACGCCTGCGTTTTGCGGCGTGAGGGCGGCTCCCGCCATGCTTTCGCCGCCGAGACCCTGCCAAGCCTTGCATCCGGGCCGCCCCGACGACGGCCGCAGGTCCGTGACGCGAGCGCAGGATACAGAAGACGCGATGGCGCAGAGCCCGACCCCGACCCGTTCCCCCTCGCGCAAGGGGCTGTTCCTCCCCTACATCCTCCTCGCCATCCTCGTGATCGCCTGGTCGCTCGGCTGGTTCTACATCCGCCACCGGGCCGCTTCCGAGATGGATGGCTGGCTCGCCCAGGAGGCGGCCGCGGGCCGGACCTGGACCTGCGCCGACCGCAGCATCACCGGTTACCCGTTCCGGATCGAGCTGCGCTGCGCCTCCCTCGCCTTCAGCCGCTCCGACAGCCGCTTCACCCTCGGGCCCGTGACGGCGGTGACCCAGGTCTACCAGCCGCGCCAGGGCATCCTCGAGGTCGGCGGACCGTTCCACGTCGAGCAGGGCGACCTGACGGCGGATGCGACCTGGACCTCCCTGGAGGGCAGCTTTCACGGCGCCTCCGACGGCTTCGTACGGGCCTCCGTGGTGGCCAATGGCGCCAAGGGCGTCGTGCACGGCGCCGGTCCCGAGCCCATCGACTTCGATACCCAGCACCTCGAGCTTCATGCCCGCCCGACCCCCGGCCGCTTCGCGTCGGAGGGGGCCATCGACACCAGCCTCCGGGTGAACCGGATCCGCCTGCCCCTGGTCGATGCGGCGCTGGGCAACGCCGACCCGGCCGACCTCGCCCTCGACGCCACCGTGAGTCGCGCCACCGTCCTCGGCACCGGCACCGTGGCCAGGGAACTCGAGGATTGGCGCCAGGCCGGCGGCGGGCTCGACATCGCGCTCCTGTCCCTGGCCAAGGGCGAGCGCCGGATCCAGGCCAAGGGCCGCCTCGACCTCGATGCGGCGCACCGGCTCCAGGGCCAGCTCGACCTGCGGGCGGCCGGCGTCGAGGCCCTGGTCGGTCAGGTCATGGGCCAGCGCTTCGGCGCGGAGAAGGGGGCGCTGATCGGCAGCCTCGTCGGCCAGCTCCTCGGCCGCCGCAGCCAGGCCCAGACCGAGGCCGGCGTCGCGGCCCCGGCCGACGATGCCCTCAAGCCCCTGCCGCCCCTGCGCCTTGCCGAGGGCCGCCTGATGCTCGGGCCGTTCCCGATCCCCAACGTACAGCTGCCGCCGCTCTACTGAGCAGCGGCGCGGCGTCAGGCCGCCGGGTCGCTCGGGCGGCCGCGGCCGAAATCGGCCTCCGCAGTCTCCTGGCCCATGGCGACGATGCCGCGGCGGATGGTGCGGGTGCGCGTGAAGAGGTCGTGCAGGGCCTCGCCGTCGCCCCAACGGATCGCCCGGGCGAGCGCCGCGAGGTCCTCGTTGAAGCGCCCCAGCATCTCCAGCACCGCGTCCTTGTTGGTCAGGAACACGTCCCGCCACATGGTCGGGTCGGAGGCGGCGATGCGGGTGAAATCGCGAAAGCCGCCGGCGGAGA
Organism: Methylobacterium sp. AC433; assembly: GCF_979253015.1. Taxonomy (NCBI): domain Bacteria; kingdom Pseudomonadati; phylum Pseudomonadota; class Alphaproteobacteria; order Hyphomicrobiales; family Methylobacteriaceae; genus Methylobacterium; species Methylobacterium sp. AC433. Next base: position 145,596 of record NZ_CEEDBN010000009.1, read on the forward strand.
ACTTGATCACCTCGGACTGGGTCACCGCCTCCAGGTCGGCGGCGGTGCCGACGATGTTGTAGGCGATGAGGTGCGGCACGTGGCTGGTGATCGCCAGGACGAGGTCGTGATGCTCCGGCGTCATCGTCTCCACGATGGCGCGCAGGCCCTCCCAGAAGGCCTGGACCCGGGCGGTCGCCGCCGGGTCGGTGTCCTCGGCGGGGGTGAGGATGCACCAGCGCCCGGAGAACAGGGTCGAGAACCCGGCATCCGGCCCGGAATACTCGGTGCCGGCCACGGGATGCGCCGGCACGAAATGCACGCCGGCGGGCAGGTGCGGCACGACGGCGGCGACCACCGAGGCCTTGACCGAGCCGACATCGGACACGATGGCCCCCGGCTTCAGGGCCGGACCCATGATTTCCGCCACCGCACCCACGGCGCCGACCGGCACGCACAGGATGACGAGGTCGGCCCCGGCCACGCCGGCGGCGAGATCGTCCGTGGCCGCGTCGGCGAGGCCGAGCGCCCGCACCCGCTCCAGCACCGCGGCGTCGCGGTCGATGGCGACGATGCGGCGGGCGAGGCCGAACTGCCGGGCACCGCGGGCGATCGACGAGCCGATCAGCCCGAGGCCGACGATGGCGAGGGTGTCGAGGGCGACGGTGTCGCGGAGATGCGGGTCGATCTCAGGCACGGGTCTCGCCCTGCACGAAGGCGGTCAGGGCCTGGAGGAAGGCGGTGTTCGCCGCCTCGCCGCCGATGGTGACCCGCAGGGCCTGGGGCAGGCCGTAGGACGAGACCCGCCGGGTGATGACCCCCCGAGCCGAGAGGAACGCATCGGCCTCGGCGGCCGTCCGTCCCGGCGCGTCGGGGAAGTGCACGAGGATGAAGTTCGCGACGCTCGGCGTCACGGTGAGGCTGAGCCCCTGCACCGCCCGCGTCATCGCGGCGAGCCAGTGGTCGTTGTGGGCGACCGCCGCGGCCACGTGGGTGTCGTCCGCGATGGCGGCCGCGCCCGCGGCGATGCCCGCTCCCGACAGGTTGAAGGGGCCGCGGATGCGGTTGATCGCGTCGACCACCTCGGCGGGGCCGACCATCCAGCCGATCCGGAGGGCGGCGAGCCCGTGGATCTTCGAGAAGGTCCGGGTCATCACCACGTTGCCGGCCTCCAGCACGAGGTCGAGGCCGGCGCTGTAGTCGTTCGCCCGCACGTACTCGGCATAGGCTCCGTCGAGGACGAGGAGGACGTGGGGGGGCAGGCCCGCCTGCAGGCGCCGGACCTCGTCGAAGGGCAGGTAGGTGCCGGTTGGGTTGTTGGGGTTGGCGAGGTAGACGATCTTCGTGCGGGGCGTGACGGCGGCCAGCAGCGCGTCGACATCGGCGCGCAGGTCGCGCTCGGGCACCACCACGGGGGTGCCGCCGGCGGCCAGGATCGCGATCCGGTAGACCAGGAAGCCGTGCTCGGTGAAGATCCCCTCGTCGCCGGCGCCGAGATACGCATAGGCCAGGAAGGACAGGAGCTCGTCCGAGCCGGCGCCGCAGACGATCCGGTCCGGGTCGAGGCCGTAGCGGGTGGCGATCGCCTCGCGCAGCACCCGCGAGGTCCCCTCCGGGTAGAGCTCGAGCTTGGCCGCTTCCGCCCGCATCGCCGCCACCGCCTTCGGGCTCGGGCCCAGCGGCGTCTCGTTCGAGGAGAGCTTGTGCACCTTGGCATGGCCGGGCGCGCCGCTCTTGCCGGGCACGTAGGCCTCGATGGCGAGGACGCCGGGGCGGGGCACCGGGCGTGAGGGAGCGAGGGTGGCAGTGGACATGGGGAAGACCTGGCGGCCGCCGCTGGATCGGCGAAGCGCCCGTCTAACAAAGCTGGCCCGGCATTGCGAGCGGGCCCCTTGCTTGGGACCCCCTCGGCCGAGCTTCCCTGACTTCGGCTTCCCTCGCCTCAGACCCGGAAGCGGGCGGCGTGGCTGCCGATCTCGTCGAGGGTCCGAGGCGCGGCGCCGGCGCGGGTCAGCGCCTCGTGCAGCTGGCGGGCGCTGACGCCACCGGGGACGGCGAGGAGCAGGCCGTGCCCGTCCGGTCCGGCCGCGCGGGCGACGACCTCGCCGTAGAGGTCCTGCAGGGCGCGCATGGCCTCCGGCTCCCAGGCGGCCACGCGGGTGGCGTGCAGGACCCAGTCGCGCTGGGCCGCGGCCGGGTCGTCCAGCGGGTTCGAGACCACGAGGACCGGGGTGCCGGCCGGATGGGTGGGCCGCTCGATGAAGGGCAGGCGCGCGATGACCTTGGGGCGTCCCTCGCCGACGAGCCCTTCCCACCAGGGTGCCGCGTCGGTGGAGGCGCCCGAGCCGTCGGGATCGAGGCGGAAGATGCCGAGGTCGCCGCGGGAGGCGGCCACCGCCGCGATCACCGCGAGGCAGGTGGGGTGGGGCCGGTAGGGCACCGTGAAGCCGAAGTGGAAGCGGGCGGAATCGCGCATCGGCGCATCTCCGCCCGAGATGTCGGCATGCACCGAGAACGGCGCCTGCACGTAGGTGAAGGTGGCGATGATGACCCGCCAGATGCCCTCCACGGTGTCGAGGGGCAGCAGCCCGCGATGGCGCTCGGCGACGCGCCGCATCATCGAGGCCTCGCGTCCGGGCCGGAAGGCCGAGCCGCTGGCCGAGGTGCGCTTGACCGCGATCAGCCGGTCGATGATCGACCCGCGCTGGATCAGCAGCGCGTGCATCTCGGCGTCGATCCGGTCGATCTCGGCGCGCAGGTCGCCGAGGTTGTCGAGGGGCGGCGCGGGTCTCGTCGTGAAGCGCATCGGGGGCTCGCGAGGCTGCGGTGGGAACGGTCGGGAGAGCCGGCGCCGGGGTCTCGCCTCCCGGGCGCCGCCGCCCGGTCTACGATCGCGCGCGCCGGAGGGCCAGAGCCGTTTGCCCCGAAGCGGATCGACCGCGCGGTTCTGAAACCCGGCGCCGCGCGTGACTCCGGCGCCCTTTCGTTGACGCGTGAGGGAGCGCACACTACCTCAACGCCTCACGACGCATGGTCCGATCTCCGGACGGCGCGGCGAGCCGTCCCTTCCGTCCCGCCCCGACCGATGCGCCGTCTCCTCCAACCCGTTTCATGACCATGTCGCTGGATACCGCCCTCAAGCCAGGCACGCCCGAAGACGAATCGGCGCGCGCCGACGCGCCGGGCGCCGAGCTGTCCCAGGCCCGCGAGCCGAAGGGTCTCGTGGCGCAGTTCGGCCTGGACGAGCCCCTGGCGATGGATGCCGGCGTGCAGCTCGCGCCGTTCCAGATCGCCTACCAGACGGCGGGCACCCTCAACGCGGACCGCTCCAACGCCGTCCTGATCTGCCACGCGCTCACCGGCGACCAGCACTTCGCCCACACCCATCCGGTGACGGGCAAGCGCGGCTGGTGGGAGACCCTGGTGGGACCGGGCAAGCCCGTCGACACCGACCGCTACTTCGTCGTCTGCTCGAACGTCGTCGGCTCGTGCATGGGCTCCACCGGCCCGGCCTCGATCGACCCGGCCACGGGCCGCGCCTACGGGCTCGACTTCCCCCTGGTGACCATCCGCGACATGGTCCGGGCCCAGGCCATGCTGCTCGACCGGCTCGGCATCCGCGACCTCTTCCTCTGCATCGGCGGCTCCATGGGCGGCATGCAGGTGCTGCAATGGGCGGCGAGCTACCCCGAGCGGGTCTTCGCCGCGATGCCGATCGCCACCGGTCCGCGCCACTCGGCGCAGAACATCGCCTTCCACGAGGTCGGCCGGCAGGCGATCATGGCGGATCCGGCCTGGGCGGAGGGGCGCTACCTCGAGGCCGGCACCCGGCCGGCCAAGGGCCTCGGCGTCGCCCGCATGGGCGCGCACATCACCTACCTGTCGGAGCCGGCCCTACACCGGAAGTTCGGGCGCCGCTTCCAGGGCGGTTCGGCGCCGACCTTCTCGTTCAACGCCGACTTCCAGATCGAGAGCTACCTGCGCCACCAGGGCCTCAGCTTCGTCGAGCGCTTCGACGCCAACGCCTATCTCTACCTCACCCGGGCGATGGATTACTTCGACCTCGCCGCCGACCAGGGCGGGATTCTGGCGAACGCCTTCAAGGGCACCAGGACCCGATTCTGCGTGATGTCGTTCACCTCCGACTGGCTGTTCCCGACCTCGGAGTCCCGCGCCATCGTCCATGCCCTGAACGCGGCCTCGGCCCCGGTCGCCTTCGTGGAGGTCGAGAGCGACAAGGGCCACGACGCCTTCCTCCTCGACGAGCCGGCGATGTTCGCCGCCGCGCGCGGCTACATCGACGCCGCCGCCCGGGCCCGCGGCCTGTGACGGGATCGCAGATGTCCGCCCACCGGCCCTGGGAGACGGCGGAGACCCTGCCGCGGGGCGAGGCCGGCAACACCCGCGTCGATCACCTCGTGGTCCTCGACCTCGTGCCGGCCAATGCGCGGGTCCTCGACATCGGCTGCGGCGACGGCGCCCTGCTCGCCCTGCTGCGGGACCGGCGCGGCGTCGACGGACGCGGCATCGAGCTGTCGCGGGAGGGCGTGAACGCGTGCCTCGCCCGCGGCCTGCCGGTGATCCAGGGCGACGCCGACACCGATCTGGCGAATTATCCCGACGATGCCTTCGACGTGGTCGTCCTGTCCCAGACCATCCAAGCGACGCGCAACCCGCGCATCGTGCTGGAGCACCTCCTGCGCATCGGCCGGCAGGTCATCATCTCGTTCCCGAATTTCGGCCATTGGCGGGTGCGCTCGGAACTCGCCCTGCGCGGGCGCATGCCGGTCACGGCCCTGATGCCCGAGGAATGGTACGAGACCCAGAACATCCACCATTGCACGATCCGCGACTTCGTCGGCCTGTGCCGGACGGTGAACGCGGAGATCGAGAAGGCCACCGCCCTCGACGCCAGGGGCCGGCCGATGCGGTTCGCGATGCCCTGGTGGGTCTGGAACCTGATGGGCGCGCAGGGCGTGTTCCTGCTGCGCCGAGGCACGGGCGGCGCTCCCAGGCCGGTGGCCTGAGACGCTGTTGCACGTGAAAACCCTTAACCCTGTCGGTCGCGTCGGATGAACAGGGTCACGACCTCGTAGGTGACCCGCGCGCCCGTCGCCTCGAAGCCCCGCAGCACCCGCCGCATCGCGCCGGGCGAGAGTGTTCCCGGCGCGCCCGGCGTCCCGGCGCCGATCCTCCGCAGGGCGCCGAGGAAGGCGCGGCCATCGGCATGGGCCTCGACCAGGGGGTCGACCGAGACCGCGAGCGTGCAGCCGGGAAACGGCAGTGCGGCGAGGGCGTGCCGGGTCGGGTAGAGGGGCGTCGCCGCTTCGAGGCCGAGCGCCGCATGCGCCGCCCGCCACTCGGCGAAGGTGCCCGCGCCCAGGGTCGCCACCGCCAGCAGGCCGCCGGGCGCCAGCAATGCGGCGAGGCGCGCGAGTGTTCCGGGCAGGTCCTCGAACCATTGCGCCGCGAGGCTCGACGCGATGAGGTCGAAGCCGGGCGCGAGGGCGGGCCGCTCGGCATCCATGACGACGACGGCGAGGTCCGGCGCGCGCGCGAAGCGGGCGCGGCAGCGCCGGACCATGGCGGGAGCGATGTCGGAGGCGACGAGGCGGCCGTCCGGCAGGCACCGGCGCAATTCTGCGGTCAGAAGGCCGGTGCCGCAGCCGATCTCGAGGATGCGCGGCGCCGGCGCCAGGGCCTCGCTGCCGAGGCGTCGCGCGAGCCGCCCCGCGACCTCGGCCTGGATCGCGGCCGCGCCGTCATAGCCCTCGGCCCCGTCGAAGGCCCGGGCCACGGCCTGCTTCCAGGAATGCATCGGGGAGACCGTCGGTGGCACGGGCAGGGACCCGGGGGCGATAGCCCCCGGATGGCGTCGGCTCAAGGAACCCGGGTGCTAGGCCGCCAGGGACTGCTCGATCATCCGCGCGACGGCGAGGGCCCGGCCGTCGTCGCCGAAGCGGGCGACGACCTGCACGCCCAGCGGCAGGCCGTCGCCGGGAACCGGGACGGTGACGCAGGGCACGCCCATCAGCGTCCAGAGGCGGTTGAAGCGCGCATCGCCCGTGGTGCCGAGGCCGGCCGGTGCCCGGCCTGGGGCCGACAGGGTCAGGATCGCGTCGAAATCCCCGAACAGGTCCTTCAACACGCGCCGGGCCCGATGGGCGGCGCGGCGCGCCGCATCGTACTGGGCGGCGACGAGGCCCTGGGCGGCGTCGAGCTGCTCGCCGAGCTCCGGGCTGAGCCGCGACCGGTGATGAGCGTATTCCCAGGCCAGCGCCTGGCGCGCCTCGTAATCCTGGATGACGGGGTGCTGGACCCAGGCCTCCGGCAGCGGCGCCGGCAGGACGAGATCGACGATCCGGGCGCCGGCGGCCTCGGCCGCTCGGGCGGCCCGGTGCAGGGCGGCGAGGGCGTCCGCATCGGGGGCGTCCGCGAAATCCTGGAGGCAGAGGCCGAGGCGCGGCGCCTGGGGCGGCGCGTCGAGATCGAGGGCGGGCCGGTCGGCGATCAGGCTCAGGCCCTGGGCGATGTCGCGGATGCCGGCCCCGAACAGGCCGACGGTGTCGAGGGCCCAGGAGAAGGTCTTGACGCCGACCGTCGGCAGCAGGCGGAAGGACGGCTTGATCGCCGCCACGCCGCAGAAAGCCGCCGGGCGGATCACCGAGCCGCCGGTCTGGGTGCCGAGCGCCAGGGGCACCATGCCGGCGGCGACGGCCGCGGCCGAGCCCGCCGAGGAGCCGCCGGGGGTATGGCCGGGATCGCGCGGGTTCACGGTCGCGGTCGGGTCGTGGCTGGCGAAGGGCGAGGTCGTGGTCTTGACCAGGGGCACGGCGCCGAGCGCCCGCAGGCGTGCCACGATGGCGGCATCCGCCCTCGGCTGCCAGCCGGCATAGATCGGCGACCCCATCTGGGTCGGCAGGTCGGCGGTGTCGATGATGTCCTTGACCCCGACCGCGATGCCCGCCAGCGGCCCCGAGCCGGCGACGACCGGAGCGGGATTTCGGCTGACGATCGCCCCGATGCCGGGGTCGCGGGCGGCGATGGCGGCCTCGGCGAGGCGGATGGCGCCGGCGGGGTCGAGGGTGCCGGCGGCGATGCGGGTGCGGAGATCGACGAGGGAGAGCATGGGGCTTGGTCCGGCCTCGGCCGCCTCCTGTCAACACCCGTCCACAGGGACGTCGCCCGCACCGCATCGTTGACGCAACGTTTACGGAACCCGGCGCATCGTCCGCATCATGTGGCGTAGCGTATTCGCGTTCTCGGCCCTGACGCTGTTCGGCGCGGGCCTCACCGGCTGTGCACTCAACAAGTTTGAGCAGCGCGAGCCCTGGCGTGACCAGACCGAACAGGCCTGCAACGCCAAGCGTCTCGTCGAGACGACGGAGTTCGTGACCCCCGTCAAGGAGATCAGCGGACCGGGCGTCTGCGGCATGCTGCAGCCCTACCGCGTCACCCGCCTCGGCAAGGGCACCGTCGCCCTGAAGCAGCGGGTGACCCTGGCCTGCCCGGCGCTGACCGAGGCCGAGGCCTGGCTCGCCGACACGATCCAGCCGGCCGCGAACCTGTATTTCGGCCAGCCCGTGGCCGAGATCAACGCCGGCACCTATGCCTGCCGGGGCCGCAACAACCAGGCCGGCGCCAAGCTCTCCGAGCATTCCTTCGGCAACGCCCTCGACATCATGTCGTTCAAGCTCGCCGACGGCTACGTCATCACCGTGAAGGGCGGCTGGCGCGGCACCGAGGCCGAGCAGGGCTTCCTGCGCGAAGTCTTCCTCGGGGCCTGCGCCCGGTTCTCCACCGTGCTGGCGCCGGGCTCGAACGTGTTCCATTACGACCACATCCACGTCGACCTCGCCCGCCACGACCCGCGCGGCCTGCGCCGCATCTGCCAGCCGCTGATCAAGTTCACGCCGCAGCTCGGTGCCGACGGCGTTCCGCGCGCCACGGCCCGCCCGCGTCCGCCCGCCCCGCCGCAGGCCCCGATCGACGTCGAGGAGGACGATCCCTACGGCGTCACCCCGATGTCGGCGCGCCAGCCCGCCCGGCCGCCCGCCGCGCAGCTCGCGCACGGACCGGCTCCCGTTGGCCGGTCCGCGCCGCCGGTGGCCTATGCCGCCGCCCCGCGCGCACCCGTCGCCCGATCACCGGCGCCTCGGGTCGCGGCCGCCCTGCCCCCGGAGGACTTCGCCGCCGAACCGCTCTCGCTCACCGCGCCCGGTCTCGACGAACCGATCTACTGAGGCCGCGCCGAATCCCGCATCCTGGGTGTGCCCGGCGCACCCCAGGGAGCCCGGAAAGCGACGCCGCCCCCGGTCCCATGCTTGACAGGGCGGTCCGAGGCGCCATCGTTCCGGCACGCTTCACGGACTCCAGCGGAACAAAGACGCCGGCATGCGCCCGAATCCTCTCTCCACCGCCTTCGCCCTCGGCCTCGTCCTGGCGGGCGCCCTCCAGCCGGCGCTCGCCCGCTCCGGCCGCGAGGAGATCACGCCCGCCGAGGAGCGCGAGTTCAACTACGACGCCAACATCCCGGGCTGCCAAGCCCCCGAGGTGCTGGAGCGGCTCTCGACGCACTTCGCCGAGAAGGAGGCGAAGTTCTGGAACTCCTCCCTCACCATCCTGCGCTACGAGCATATCGAGCGTACGGCCTGGCGCCCCTGGGGCCTCGACTACGTGCCGCGCCGCTTCTGCAGCGCCGTGGCCACCACCTCGGACGGCATCCGCCGCAAGGTGGACTACTCGGTGCGCGACGGGCTCGGGATCATCGGGGCCGATTGGGGCATCGAGTTCTGCGTCCACGGCCTCGACCGCAACCTCGCCTACGCCTATTCCTCGGCCTGCCGCGAAGCCCGTCCGTGAGCCGCGCCTCCCGGCGCGCTCGGCGCCTCGCCGGTGCGGGTCTCGCCCTCGCGCTGACGGCGCCGGGCGCCCTGGCTCAGGGCTTCGAGCGCGGCGGCACGCCGGGATCGTTCGACTTCTACGTCCTGGCCCTGTCCTGGTCGCCGACCTACTGCGACGGCCCAGGGGCGCGGCGCGAGGCGGAGGGCCAGTGTCGGCCGGGGCGCGGCCTCGGCTTCGTCGTGCACGGGCTCTGGCCGCAATACAGCCGCGGCTACCCTTCGAACTGCTCCTCCGTCGTGCGCGCGCCGACCCGGCAGGCGATCGAGGTGGCGGGCCAGGTCTATCCGAGCGAGGGACTGGCCCGGCACGAGTGGCGCAGCCACGGCACCTGCTCGGGCCTCGACCCGGTCTCGTACTTCCAGGCGGCCCGGGACGCCCGCGCGGCGGTGACCATCCCGGATGCCTTCAAGGGACTGGAGCGCGACACCCGGATGGCCCCGATCGAGGTGGCCCGGCAGTTCGTGGCGGCCAACCGGGGCCTGCGCCCCGACATGATGTCGGTGACCTGCCGGGGCGGCCAGCTCCAGGAGGTACGGATCTGCTTCGCCAAGGACCTGCGCGGCTTCACCCCCTGCCCCGAAATGGCGCGCCAGAATTGCCGCGCCGGCGAAGTTGCCATCGACGCCGCGCGGTAGATGATGCCGCGCTCCGACCCCGGGCCCGATCGCCGGGGTCCGCGGTGAGACAGGCCCGGACGTCATGAATTACCGCCACGCCTTCCACGCCGGCAATTTCGCCGATGTCCTGAAGCACCTCGTGCTCAGCCGCGTGCTGGCCCATCTCTGCCTGAAGCCCACGGGGTTCCGGGCGATCGACACGCATGCGGGCCTCGGATTCTACGACCTCACCGCCGACGAGGCCGGGCGCACCGGCGAGTGGCACGAGGGCTGGGGCCGTCTCGCGACGCCGTTTCCCGAAGCGGTCGAGGCCCTGCTCGCCCCCTTCCGGGCGGCGGTGGCGGCGGTGCAGGACCGGCACGGGGCCGAGACCTATCCGGGCTCGCCCGCGATCATCCGCGAGTTCCTGCGCCCCAGCGACCAGGGCGTGTTCGTGGAGCTGCACCCGGCCGATGCCGAGACCCTGCGGGCGCGCTTCAACCAGGATTCCCTCTCGAAGGTGATGCATCTCGACGGCTGGACGGCGCTCAACGCGATGATCCCGCCGCCGGAGCGCCGCGGCCTGGTGCTGATCGACCCGCCCTACGAGGAGCTCGGTGAGATCGACCGCCTCGGGGCGGCCTTGGCCAGGGCGGTGCGCAAGTGGCCGACGGGAATCTATCTCGGCTGGTACCCGATCAAGGACGTCGCCAAGGTCGACCACATGGTGGCCCAGCTCGACCGGGACCTCGCCCGCCCGGCCCTGCGCCTCGACCTGATGGTCTCCGAGCCCGACCCGACGCGCCTCAACGGCACCGGCCTCGTGGTCATCAACCCGCCCTGGCGCCTCGGCGAGGAGGCGATGCTGTTCCTGCCGGCGCTGGCCGAGCGCCTGGCCCGCACCGATTACGGCGCGTTCCGCTGCGAGGCCTTCGGCGCCGAGGCCTGAGGCCCGGAATCCCGAGGTCTGGAATCCCGAGATCCGAAAGCCCGAGGGCTCAGGCGACCAGGCGCCCCTCCAGGGGGAACACCTTGGCGGGGTTCATCAGCCAGTTCGGGTCGAAGACGTTCTTCACGCGCATCTGCTGCTCGAGATCGGCCTGGGCGTACTGGAAGCGCATGAGTTCGCGCTTCTCGATGCCGACGCCGTGCTCGCCCGTGAGGCAGCCTCCGACCTCGACGCAGAGCTTGAGGATCTCGTCGCCGGCCGCCTCGGCCTTCTCCATCTCGCCGGGCTTGTTGATGTCGAACAGGATCAGCGGGTGCAGGTTGCCGTCGCCGGCATGGAACACGTTGGCGACGCGCAGGCCCTTCTCGGCGCAGATCGCGCCGATGCGCTCCAGCACCCCGGGGAGCTGGCCGGTAGGGATGGTGCCGTCCATGCAGATGTAGTCCGAGATCCGGCCGGTGGCGCCGAAGGCGGACTTGCGGCCCTTCCAGATCGCGGCGCTCTCACCTTCCGATTTCGAGACCCGGATGCTCGTCGGGTTGAAGTCGCTGGCGATGGCCTCGATGCGGGCCAGCATCGCCGTGCACTCGGCGTCCGACCCTTCGACCTCGATGATCAGCATGGCCTCGGCGTCGCGCGGGTAGCCGGCCTGGGCGAAGTCCTCGGTGATCAGGATCGCCTCGCGGTCCATGTACTCGATCGCCACCGGGATGATGCCGGCGCCGATGATCGCCGCCGTGCAGGCGCCCGCATCCTCCACCGAGCCGAAGCCCACGAGCGCCGGGCGCGCGCCCTCCGCCGCCCGCAGGATGCGCACGGTGGCCTCGGTGACGATGCCGAGCTGTCCCTCGGAGCCGCAGACGAGGCCGAGGAGGTCGTAGCCGGGCGCGTCGAGGTGCTCGCCCCCGATCTCCACCACGGTGCCGTCGTTCAGCACCAAGGTGACGCCCAGGAGATTGTTGGTGGTCACCCCGTATTTGAGGCAATGCGCGCCGCCGGAATTCATCGCGATGTTGCCCGCGATGGTGCAGGCGAGCTGGCTCGACGGGTCGGGCGCGTAGAAGAAGCCCTCGTGGCTGACCGCGCCCGAGATGGCGAGGTTGGTGATGCCGGCCTCGACCCGCGCGGTGCGGTTCTCGTAATCGACCTGCAGGATGCGGTTCATCTTGGCGACTCCGAGAATCACCGCGTCCTCCTGCGCGATCGCGCCGCCCGCCAGCGAGGTGCCGGCGCCCCGCGGCACCACGCGCACGCCGTTGGCGTGGCAATAGGCCATCACGGCCGAGACCTCGGCGGTGGTGGAGGGCAGCACCACGGCGAGGGGCATCTTGCGATAGGCGGTGAGCCCGTCCGTCTCGAAGGCGCGGCGCTCGTCCTCGGTGATCACCAGGGCCTCCGGCGCGACCAGGGGGGCGAGCCCCGCGATGATGGCGTCGCGGCGGGCGACGATGGCGGCATCGGGCACGGGAAAGGCGATCGACATGGGCGTGTCCTCCGGGCGGCGCGACGCCTTCAGCATCCGCTCAGCCGCGACCGCCTATGCGTGATGGGCGGGGAGAGACTGGCGAACGGGGCGACGCCTTGATGGGAACCCTAGGACAAACCGCGGCGCGGTGCATCCGGTTCGTGGCGGCGAGTTCTTGGCGGCGGAACCGATCGGGTCCGCCGAAGCTTCCTTTGGCCGCAGCGCATCCCGGCGCGCCTCGCACGTTCCTGTCTCAATCTGTTCTAAACGGGTAAGCTCTGCCATAAGCTAGCGGTCTAAACCGCTTCCAAGGAGGAAACACACGATGCGTCACGTCCTGTTCGGCGCCGCCCTGGCCCTGCTGCTGCCCCTGTCCGCCCATGCCGAGGGCGATGCCGCCGCCGGCGAGAAGGCGTTCGCGCCCTGCAAGGCCTGTCACAACTTCGAGAAGAACGGCGTCGGCCCGACCCTGAAGGGTGTCGTCGGCGCGAAGGCCGGCGAAGGGGCCGACGGCTACGCCTTCTCGGCGGCCATGAAGAGCTCCGGCATCACCTGGGACGAGGCCAACCTGCACGAGTGGCTGACGGACCCCAAGAAGAAGATCCCGGGCACCAAGATGGTGTTCCCGGGCGTCAAGGATCCCAAGAAGGTCGACGACATCATCGCCTACCTCAAGACCAAGTCCTGAGTCTCGTCACCAAGTCCTGAGTCTCGTCAGGTCCCGCGTTCCATCGGGACCCAAGGTCGGCCCGTCCCCCGATGGGCCGACACCAACTCGGTCAGGAGGCCGTTCCCGCCCGCGCGGGGACGGCTTTTTTCGTGGTTCGCCCCGCGTCGGGCGATTCCGGACCGGCCTCGCCCGTCCCCGCGTGCAGCGCGCCGCGCAGGTTCATCAGGATGTCCAGGAGCGCCCGGCGTCCGTCGAGATCCAGGCCGGTGAGGCCGCCGACCTCGTCGGGCACGCATTCCATCTGGCCCTTCAGCGCCCGGCTCTTCTCGGTCAGGAAGATGCTGACCTGGCGCTCGTCGGCCCGGTCCCGGGCACGCCTGACATGGCCGGCCGCCTCGAGGCGCTTGAGCAGGGGCGTCAGGGTCCCGGAATCCAGGAACAGGCGCTGGCCGATCTCCTTGACCGCCAGCCCCTCCTCTTCCCACAGGACCAGGAGCACGAGGTATTGCGGGTAGGTCAGGTCGTGGGCGGCGAGGAGCGCGCGGTACGTCCGTCCGAAGGCGTGCGCCGCGGCGTAGACGGCAAAGCAGAGCTGGCTGTCCAGGCTCAGGGCGTCGGAGGAGTTCGACGCAGCCACCGGCTCCTGGGGCGTGCGGGTCCGCCGTCCCGACATATCGAGCTATCCTTCACGATGCGCGTACGCCCGACAGCGGGCTTCGGCCGCGATCTTATGCAGATTTCATATTGCGCACAATCAAGTTCTGTGCGAGTAAAGAACTAGATTGCGCGCAATCGATATGATCCGGTCCTGGGCCGGGCCATGGCGCCCGATCCGTTCGTTCGACCAGCAGGAGAGATCGACATGAAGGCACTCTACACCGCTCATGCTCATGCCACCGGTGGCCGCGAGGGCTCCGCCGCGACCGACGATTCGAAGGTGGACGTCAAGCTGTCGACTCCGAAGGAACTCGGCGGCGGCGGTGGCGCCGGCACCAATCCGGAGCAGCTCTTCGCGGCCGGCTACGCCGCCTGCTTCCTCGGTGCGATCAAGTTCGTCGCCGGCAAGGACAAGATCCAGGTGTCGGAGGACTCGAAGATCGAGTCGAGCGTCGGCATCGGCCCCCGCGACGACGGCACCGGCTTCGGCCTCGTGGTCGCCCTCAAGGCGACCCTGCCGGGCCTCGACCGGGCGGTGGCCGAGGATCTCGTGAAGCGCGCCGACGTGGTGTGCCCCTACTCGCACGCCACCCGCGGCAACATCCAGGTCGACATCTCGGTCGCCTGATCCCGCGCCGGCCGTGGAGCCTGCCTCCACGGCCCTGAGTCGCGCCTGGGACGTCAGAAGTGGCGTCCCAGGACCTCGCGCACCCGCTCGACCATCTCGGCCACCGGCACCGAGAACTGGGCCGGGCGCGCGGCTTTCCACGCGGCGTTGCTGGTGATGGCGGCGGCCGCCTTGGCGCCCTCGATCAGGTCCTTGATCTGGACCTCGCCGGCCTCGCGCTCGTTCGAGCCCTGGATGATGGCGCAGGGGGATCCGCGCCGGTCGGCATACTTCATTTGCGCCTTCATCCCCGAACCGCCGAGATAGAGCTCGGCCCGGATGCCGGCCTCGCGCAGGCTCGAGACCAGCCGCTGGTAATCGGCGATGTTGTCCCGGTCGAGCACCAGCACCACCACGGGCCCGGGCTTGGCGATGCCCTCCAGCAGCGGGCTCTTCACGAGCTGCAGGGCCGAGAACAGGCGCGAGACGCCGATCGAGAAGCCGGTCGCGGGCACCGGCTCGCTGCGGAAGCGCCCGACGAGGCCGTCGTAGCGCCCGCCCCCCGACACCGAGCCGAAGCGCACGGTCTGGCCCTCCTCGTTGGTGACCGGGAAGGTCAGCTCCGCCTCGTAGACCGGGCCGGTGTAGTATTCGAGCCCGCGCACCACCGAGGGATCGATGCGGATGCGCGCGTCGTAGCCGGCCGCCGCGAACAGGGCGGCCATCTCGGCGAGTTCGCGCACGCCCTCCAGGCCGATGGCGCTGCCCGCGAGCGACGTCTCGAAATTGGCCAGGGTGGTGGCGTTGTCGGCCGGGGCCGATCCGCTCCCGGTCCAGCCGGTGAAGGCCAGGACGCGCCCGATCGCCTCCTCCGCCAGGCCGGCCCCCTTGGTGAAGTCGCCGCTCTCGTCCCTGCGGCCGGCGCCGAGCAGCTCGCGCACGCCCGCATCGCCGAGGCGGTCGAGCTTGTCGATGGCGCGCAGCACGGTCAGGCGCTGGCCGGCCTTGTCGGGACCGCTGAGCCCGATCGACTCCATCAGGCCGTCGAGGACCTTCCGGTTGTTGACCTTCACCACGTACTGCCCGGTCAGCCCGAGCTTCTCCAGGGTCTCGGCCATCAGCATGCAGATCTCGGCATCGGCCGCCACCGAGCCGGCCCCGACGATGTCGGCGTCGAACTGCATGAACTGGCGGAAGCGGCCCGGCCCCGGCTTCTCGTTGCGGAAGACGTAGCCCGCGCGGAAGCTCCGGTAGGGCTTGGGGATCGCGTCGAAGTGCTCGGCCACGTGCCGGGCGAGCGGCGCGGTCAGGTCGTAGCGCAGCGAGAGCCAGGATTCGTCGTCGTCTTGGAACGAGAACACGCCCTCGTTCGGCCGGTCGAGATCGGGCAGGAATTTGCCCAGCGCCTCGGTGTATTCGACGAAGGGAGTCTCCAGCGCCTCGAAGCCGTAGAGCTCGAAGCTCTGCCGGATCGTCTCCAGCATGCGGTGCTGGGCGGCGATCTCGTCCGCGCGCCGGTCGACGAAACCGCGCGGCAGGCGCGGCTTCAGGGTGTCGGCCTTCGTTGAATCGGCCTTGGCCATGGTGATCTTCGCGTCCGTCGGGGCTGTTCTGGGTCCCGGGGGCTCTATCGCGGGTGGCCTGGGGCGGCAAGCGCGCCGGGCGTCAGAGCGCCAAGGTGAGGAGACCCGCGAGGCTCAGGATGGCGATCGGGATCTGCACCGGACGCAGGCGCGCGAAGAACAGCGGCGCCTCCCCCCGCCGGGCCGCGATCGGATCGAGGACGGCGATCGCGCTGAAGCCGAGGAGGAGCAGGGCCAGGGCCGGCACGGCCCGGTCGAGGGTCGCCAGCACCAGGGCGGCGAAGCCGAGGCTGAAGAGCCCGATCATGGTGGTGATCTGGACGATGGTCGCCCCGCCCTCGGTGCGGAAGCTGACGCCCCGGCGCACGCCGGAGAGGAACAGCAGGATGGCGCAGCCCCACAGGACGGTCAGCGCGGCCGCGGCCTGCCCGAGGGGGGCGCCGCGCCAGCCCCAGGCGACGAGCGCACCGACCGCGAAGGGCAGCATGGGGCCGTAGCCGAACACGATGCTGAGCCAGGGCACGGCGCGCGGTTCGGTGACCCGCAGGGTCCGTCCGTCGGGTCGTTCGTCCATCGTCGGGGGCTCCGGTCGGTGAGGCTCTCTCGCCAAACCGGGGCGGCCGCCCGCTGTTCCGCGGAGCGTCGATCGGCCCTCAGGCCGTTTCCGCCCGCGTCTCGCGCCGGGACCGGCCGGCCTCCCGGCCGGGTCCGGTCGCGCTCCCCCGGGACGGCTCCGGGGCGGCCTTGCGCTTGCGCCCGCCGCGGCCCTCGCTGGTGGTGTCGAGCCAGAGGACGAGGCCGAGGGCGAGGAGCGCGGGGGCACCCAGCGCCAGGAAGGCGCCGGTCCAGCCGAGCATCGCCTGGGCAAGGCCGCCGTACCAGGCCGAGAGCGCGCCGCCGATGCCCTGGATGGCGTTGAGGGAGCCCAAAGCCGTCTGGGTGCGGCCGGAGCCCCAGGTCAGGTCGGTCACCACCACCGGCACCGCGACGCCGATGATGCCGGAGGCGACGCCGTCGAGAATCTCGGCCGAGATCAGCCAGAGGGGATCGTCGATGAAGGCCGAGAGCGCGGCGCGCACCGGCAGCACCGCGCAGGCGGCGATGAGGAGCTGGCGCCGGCCGCGCCGGTCGGCCAGCGAGCCGGCGAACAGCGCCACCGGGATCATCACCAGCTGCGCCACCATGACGTAGCGCGCGGTCCAGCTCGTCGCGTCGACGGCGGTGGCCACCAGCTTCTGGCCCAGCAGCGAGAGCATGCCGCCGTTGCCGAGGTTGAACAGGGCCAGGGCCACGGCCAGCACGAGGAGCCGGCGGTCGCCGACGATGCTGCGCAGGCCGGCGCGCTCCGGCTCGTCGTCGGAATCCTCCTGCCAGCCCACGGCCCGGCGCTCGCTGTAGCAGTGCCCCGGCGTGGTGACGGTGGCGACGATGGCCAGGACCGCCATGCCGCCGAGCACCCAGAATGCGATGGCCGGGCCGAACCAGCCGGTGCCGAGGCCGATGCCGCCGGCCGCGAGCAGGATGCCGAGATGGTTGAAGGCCTGGTTGCGGCCCTGCTGCCGGGGAAAGCGGTCCTTGCCGACGATGCCGAGGGTGAGCGCGGTGACCGCGGGCAGCAGCAGCGTGCCGCCCGCGGCGGCCATCATCTGCGCGGCGAAGACCGGGATCACGCCCCGGGCCGGCAGCAGCAGCAGGGTTCCGCACAGGATCGCCCCGCAGGCCAGGGCGATCAGCAGCCGGGGCCGGCCGAGGCGGTCGACCAGAGCGCCGAAGGGGCCGCTGAGGAGGAGGGAGCCGATGCCCACCAGGGTGGTGACGAAGCCCACCCGCGCGGGACTCCAGGATGCGGCCTCGGCGAGCCAGGTGCCGAGGAACGGGCCGAGCCCGCCCTGGATGTCGCCCGTGAAGACGTTGATCAGGGCGAGGTGATGCGTAGCGAGCATGCGATCCAGGGGCTGGAGCGATCCGGCGACCGGCGGCGCGCGGGCCGCGACCGGAAGGGCTCCGAGTAACGGCCAAGTCCGGCCTTCGATCCTCCGGCCTTCGATCCTCCGGCCCGGGGTCTCCCCGGCCTTCGGTCCCGCCCCGGGCGCGGGCGCGCGCCGGCGGGGCGGGCCTGGAGGGACGGGGCGCCCTTACGAGGCGAGCGGGCCGGTCTCGCCCTGGGCCTGGGCCTCCATGGCCTTCTGGCGGTAGAGGCCGACGAAGTCGATCGGGTCGATGTAGAGGGGCGGGAAGCCGCCGTTGCGGACGGCCTCGGCGACGATCTGGCGCGCGAAGGGGAAGAGCAGGCGCGGGCACTCGATCATCACGGCCGGATGGAGCTGGTCCTGCGGGATGTTGCGCATGCGGAAGATGCCCGCATAGGTCAGCTCGAAGGCGAACAGCACCTCGTTGGCGATCTTGGCATCGCCTTCCAGGGTCAGGTCGACCTCGAAATCGAACTCGGCGATCTGCTTGGCGTTGACGTTCACCTGGATGTTGATCTGCGGCCCGCTCTCCTGCGGCTGCAGCGAGCGCGGCGCATTCGGATTCTCGAAGGAGAGATCCTTGGTGTACTGCGCGAGCGAGTTGATCGTCGGCGTGGCGTCGTCGGTCTGCGCCGTGGCGCCACCGTTGCCGTTCGGTGCCGGAGTATCGGCCATGGCGTTCTGTCCTCTTCCTGGGTCGTCGGGGCGCGGTGAGGCCTGGGTCTTCTGCGCTCGGATCCTGAGGGCGAGCCCATGACAGGCGCCGGTTCCGGTCGCTCGGAGCCGGGCGGACCGGCCCGCACACCGACACGCCGTCACCGCTCGGTCAGCGCGATAGCGCGCTATCACGCTCGTCCGCACGGGACAAGGCGAGGCGGGTCAAGGCGGCGCAGGCGCACGCCCTCGCCTGGAATCGGCGTCCGCGATATCCATATCTCCGCACGACCCCGGAGGTTCGACCCCGATCGAGACTCCGCGCGTGAGGAGCCGGCCCGCGCCTTGCGCAGGGGCCGGCAACTGCGCGACATGGTCGGGACCATTTCGGCCGGGACCGGCTCGGCGGGGCTTGTCCGGGCCGGGCGTGTCTCGGCCACGCTTGTCAGCCGAGGACCCGGGCCGGGTTTCCAGAGCCCCGTGAAGTAACGTATTCGTGCCAAGGCCACGATCGGATCAGTGATGCAGGACTCCTTCGACTTGACGACCCTGATCTTCCTCGCGCTGGCGGTGTTCGTCATCTGGCGTCTGCGCTCGGTACTCGGTCAGAAGACCGGCACGGAGCGCTCGCCGTTCAAGCCGGTGGACCGCAGCCGCACCGAGCCGCCGGCCGCGCGCGGGGACGGCGACAACGTCGTGCGCCTGCCGGGTGCCGACCGGGTCCAGCCCCAGGCCGATCGCGGCCAGACCGCGGTCAAGACGGATGTGCGCGACTGGCGCGGCATCGCCGAGCCCGGCTCGGCCATCGCGCAGGGCCTCGAGGCCGTCGTCCAGGTCGAGCCCGCCTTCGATCCGCGCGCCTTCGTGGAGGGTGCCCGCAGCGCCTACGAGGCCATCGTGATCGCCTTCGCCAAGGGCGACCGCAAGACCCTGCGCAGCCTGCTCTCCCGCGAGGTCTGCGAGGGCTTCGAGCGCGAGATCGATGCCCGCGAGGCCCGCCGCGAGACCGTGGAGACCACCTTCGTCTCCCTCGACAAGGCCGAGATCGTGGCCGTCGACGTGAAGAACCGCGTCGCCCAGATCACCGTGCACTTCCTGTCCCACCTCATCACCGCCACGCGCGACGCGCAGGGCCAGGTGACGGACGGCAGCGCCGAGGCCGTGGTGGAGGTGCCCGACGTCTGGACCTTCGCCCGCACCCTGGGCACCCGCGACCCGAACTGGCAGCTCGTCGCCACGGAAGCCGGCGCCTGAGCCCGACGGTGCACAAGGTCGCGTGAACCGGTTCTCCCGTCCCGCGGCGGTCCTCCTCGCCGCCCTCAGCCTCCCCTCCCCCGGCTCGGCCGCCCCCGCGGCCGAGCCGTTTCGCGTGGGCGAGGCGGTGCTGGAGCCCGTCGAGGCCGCGACCCTGCCGGGTTTCCCCGGCCCCGACGCCGCCGGGGCGCTCGCGGCCTTCCGCCGGACCTGCCGGACCCCGCCGGCGACGCCCCAGCCCCCCACCGTCACGGTGGCGCCCGAGGCGCTCCGGGCCGCCTGCGCCCGGGCCGGGACCGTGCCCGAGGCCGACGCGGCGCGCTTCTTCGCCGAGGCCTTCACGCCCTACCGGATCGTGCGCCCCGCGGCCGGAGGCAACCCGGAGCGGCGCACGGGCTTCCTCACCGGCTACTTCGAGCCGGAGCTCGTCGGGTCCGCCACCCCGAATGCGGATTTCACCGCCGCGGTGCTCGCCCGCCCGGACGACCTCGTCGGGCTGGAGCCCGGCGAGACCCGGCCCGGCCTCGACCCGTCCTTGCGCGCCGCGCGCCGGGTCGGCGACGGGTTCGAGCCCTATCCCGACCGGGCCGCCATCGAGGACGGCGCCCTGGGCGCCCGCGCGCGGCCCCTCCTCTACCTGCGCGACGCGGTCGACCTGTTCGTGCTCCAGGTTCAGGGCTCCGGCCGGGTCCGCCTGACCGACGGGCGCTCGGTCCGGGTGCTCTACGACGGCCGCAACGGCCGGCCCTACACCTCCATCGGCAAGCTCATCGTGACGGAGGGGCACCTGCCCCTGGACGGCCTCACCCTGGCGCGCTGGACCGGCTGGCTGCGGGCGAACCCGCAGCACGCGACCCGGCTGATGCGGGCCAACGCCTCCTACATCTTCTTCCGCCTCGCCGAGATCGACGACCCGAATCTCGGGCCGCCCGGCGGCGCCGGCGTGCCCCTGAGCCCCGGCCGCAACCTCGCGGTGGACGCCACCCTCTGGCGCTACGGCCTGCCGTTCTGGCTCGAGGGCCGGATCGCCGGGTCCGCCGATCCCGGGCGGCTCGTCGTCGCCGCCGATACCGGCTCGGCCATCGTCGGCCCGGCGCGGGGCGACCTCTACCTCGGCACCGGCGCGCAGGCCGGGATCGCCGCCGGCAATCTGCGCGACGCCGTCGGCTTCGTCGTGCTGCTCCCGAAATCGGGGGCCGGATCCGCCCCATGAAGACGCCCCGGCGCCCGCGCGGCCTCTCCGGCGAGGACGCCTACCTGTGGGGCGAGATCGCCCGGCTGATCACCCCCCTGCGCGGCCGCATCACGGGCCGGGGCGCGGCGGGCAAGCCGCCCGCCGCCACGCCCATTCCGGCGCCGACGCCCGCATCGACCAAGGGCGTACCGCCCAAGCCCGTCGCCACGAAGCCCGCACCGCCTAAGCCGATGCCGCGGACCCTCGCCAAGCGCGCCGCGCTGAAGCCGAGCCCGCCGCCGGCCCTTTCCGCGCCGGTCCCGGCACCGCCGCCGACGGCGCCGGGCCTGGAGCGCCGCGCCCGCCTCGCCCTGCGCCGGGGCGCCCTCCAGGTGGATGCCCGGATCGACCTCCACGGGATGTACCAGGCGGAGGCGCACGGGGCGCTGGTCGGCTTCCTGATGCGGGCGCGCGCGGCCGGCCACACCCACGTCCTCGTGGTCACCGGCAAGGGCGGCCCGACCTACGACGACGCCTTCTCCGAGCGCGGCGTGCTCCGCCGCAGCGTGCCCCACTGGCTGCGCGCGCCGGAGCTGCGCGCCGTGGTCCTCGGCTTCGAGGAGGCGGCCCGCCATCACGGCGGCGCCGGGGCTCTCTACGTCCGCCTGCGCCGCCGCTGAGAGGCGCTGGACGGGCTCCGGCGGACGGACCTTGCGAAAAGCCGCGAAACGCGCTACCGCTGGGGCCTCTCCTCGTTACGCCGCGTTGCATCCGTGAGCCCCTGGCTCCGCCAAGACGATGCGCGGAGCCGTCTTTCCCCAAGGCGGACCGACTGATCGGCGCCGAAACGGCGCCCGGCGACCAAGCTCCCCGACTGCCACTTCCGACCCTCTGCCCCGCCTCGCCCTTCCCGCCGGTTCTGAATCCCCCATGACGTCACCGTACGAGACCCTCCCCGTGGAAAGCCCGGCCGAGGGCGGAATCGTCGCCGCCGATCTCGACGGCATGCGCGAGGTCAAGCTCCAGGACCTCAAGTCCAAGACGCCGACCGACCTGATCGCCTTCGCCGAAGAGGTCGAGGTCGAGAACGCCTCGACCATGCGCAAGCAGGAGCTGATGTTCGCGATCCTGAAGCAGCTCGCTGCCAAGGAGGTCGAGATCATCGGCGCCGGCACCGTCGAGGTGCTGCAGGACGGCTTCGGCTTCCTGCGCTCGTCGGATTCGAACTACCTGCCGGGTCCCGACGACATCTACATCTCGCCGACGCAGATCCGCCGCTTCGGCCTGCGCACGGGCGACACCGTCGAGGGACCGATCCGCGGCCCCAAGGACGGCGAGCGCTACTTCGCGCTGCTGAAGGTCAACACGATCAACTTCGAGAACCCGGAGAAGATCAAGCACAAGGTCCATTTCGACAACCTGACGCCGCTCTTCCCGACGCAGCGCTTCAAGCTCGAACTGGACAATCCGCCGAAGAAGGATTTCTCACCGCGGATCATCGACATCGTCGCCCCGATCGGCAAGGGGCAGCGCGCCCTGATCGTGGCGCCGCCGCGCACCGGCAAGACCGTGCTGATGCAGAACATCGCGCAGTCGATCACCATCAACCACCCGGAATGCTACCTCATCGTGCTGCTCATCGATGAGCGCCCCGAGGAAGTGACCGACATGATCCGCTCGGTGAAGGGCGAGGTCATCGCCTCGACCTTCGACGAGCCGGCCACCCGCCACGTGCAGGTCGCCGAGATGGTGATCGAGAAGGCCAAGCGCCTCGTCGAGCATGGCCGCGACGTGGTCATCCTGCTCGATTCGATCACCCGCCTCGGCCGCGCCTACAACACCGTGGTGCCGTCGTCGGGCAAGGTGCTCACGGGCGGCGTCGACGCCAACGCCCTGCAGCGCCCGAAGCGCTTCTTCGGTGCGGCCCGCAACATCGAGGAGGGCGGCTCGCTCTCGATCATCGCCACCGCCCTCATCGACACCGGCTCGCGCATGGACGAGGTGATCTTCGAGGAGTTCAAGGGCACCGGCAACTCGGAGATCATTCTCGACCGCAAGGTCTCCGACAAGCGCATCTTCCCGGCCATCGACATCACCCGCTCGGGCACCCGCAAGGAAGAGCTCTTGGTGCCGCCGGATGCGCTCAAGAAGACCTACGTCCTGCGCCGCATCCTCAACCCGATGGGCGTCACCGACGCGATCGAGTTCCTCATGGACAAGCTGCGCCAGACCAAGAGCAACAACGATTTCTTCGACTCGATGAACACCTGACACCGAACCGGCCGGACCCGGGGCCATCGTGTCCCGGGTCCGGCCGACCGGCCAGTACCGGTGGCGGGCGCGA
>NZ_CEEDBN010000010.1:0-165843 GCF_979253015.1 Methylobacterium sp. AC433
CAGAAGGTCCTCTCCGTCTTCTCCACCATCACCGCACCCGTCTCCGCAGGCGCCTCCCTCTACGCAACCGCGCGGTAAACCCGCGAGCGCAATGAATAAGAGGGGCGCCGATCGCGGCGCCCCTCTTCCTTCGAACGACGGTCGAGACCGTCCTAGAAATACGACTTCAGCGTGCCCCGCCGACGGACGTCGAGGGTGGCGCAGTGGAACGAGCCGCCGAACGGACCGTAGGACAGGAACGGCGCCGGGATGGGATCGAAGCCCCAATCCTTGAGCGCCTTGATCAGGGTCGGCTGGCTCGCGTCGACGACGATCTTCTTCTCGTCGAGCGCCAGCACGTTGATCGAGGTCCAGGGCGAGCACATCGAGATCTTGCTCATGAAGCCCTCGACGGGGTCGGGACGGGGGGCGATCAACACGTCCCACTTCTTCAGCACGGCGGGAAGCTTCTCGACGTCGATGTAGTCCGGGTTCACCAGGACCTTGCCCGGGGCCAGGGGCATGAACGACGAGTCGATGTGCATCGGCTGCGGGCAGCGGCTCTCGATCTCATGGACCCGGAAGCCGGAGCCCAGGTGGCGGCGCAGCCATTCGATGCCCATCAGGTTCGTCACGTTGGAGCGCGTCACGAAGATGTCGCGTCCGCACCGGACGAAGTCGGCGGCATCGAAGACCGGCTCGAACTCGTTGACGGTGAACTGCATCGGCTCGCCGGCCTTCAGGTTCGGCACCCGGTAGTCGTAGTTGTAGAGCTCGTCCGTGAGCTGCGGCCGCGGCGCCGACGTCCAGCGCGCACCGTTGCGGAAATATTCCTTGAACAGCGAGCGGTAGGCGTCGCCCTCGAAGTAGCGCGAGCGCCAGCACATCGGGCTCTCGATGATCTCGTCGCCGATCACGAGGTACGGATCGCGGGGGCAGGCGACGCAGAAGCCGCGCGAGGACCAGCGCGGCGCCTTGTACTTGCGCGAGAAGTCCAGGGAATCGGGACGGCGGATCTTCACACCCTCGCCGGCCAGGATCGAGATGAAGTTGTCGAGCTCCTTCTGCGCGAGCTTCTTCATGAACTGCGGGTAGCGAAAACCCGAAGCGAAGCGATAGAACGGCTGCGCCGCTCGCGGAAGGTTGAAGATCACCGTCAGGTGGTGTGTCGGAATGGTCGCACCGTCGAGACTTCCGACGATGACCTCCTCCAGCGGATCCCACTCGTTCCAGGCCATGACCGGGGAGCTCGGGGCGGGATCCCGGGTCGCTCCGTAGACGCTCCCGGCATAGCGCTCCGCCTGCGCGTCATCGTGCACGACCTCGCCGGCCGTGATGTGTGATTCGCGGTCCATCTAAATCCGTTCCCCTGTCCGCCCCGACGGCTGATTCGCGGGCCTTCCGCCCTGTGCCGCTTTGGTTCTGACTGTGTCTCCGGGGTGATAGACAACGGTTCCCAAAGCTGCAACTTCCGGAGACGTTCACCGTTTCCGACGGTTTTTTCCGGTCGGAAACACGGCGGATCTAAGCTCAGACCCGCTGTGCTGTCGGCCGAAAGGGGCCCATGAAACGTCTCACGACACTGGCCCTGATCGTCGGCCTCTGCACGGTCGTCGGCCTGTTCCTGTCCTCGGGACTGGAAGACGTCGCGGCTGCCGTGGTCAGCGCCGGTTGGGGTGCCCTGATCGTGGTCGTGGCCCGTGGCTTCGCCGTGGCCTGGGCCGGCCTCGGCTGGTACGTGATCTTCCCGAAGATGGCGCGTCCGACCCTGTGGGACTGCATGACGCTGCGCTTCGTGCGGGAGGGCATCAACACGCTCCTGCCGGTCGCCCAGGTCGGCGGCGATTTCGTCGGTGCCCGCCTGCTGACCAAGCGCGGCGTCCCGGGTGGCGTCGCCGGAGCCAGCATGTTCGTCGACTTGATGACCCAGGCGGTCACCCAGTTCCTGTTCACCGTGGCGGGCGTGCTGCTCCTCGTCTGGATCGCCGGCGACGGCCCCATCGTCCGGACCGTCGCGGGCGGCCTCGCCTTGGCGGCCCCTGCCCTCGGCGCCTTCTACCTCATCCAGCGCCGCAGCGGACACAAGGTCATCCAGGCTCTCGTCAGCCGCTTCGCCGGCTCGCGCGAGTGGCGGGCGCTCGGCGCCATCGACGTGCTCTACGACAGCCTGAAGCGCCTCTACGGCCATCGCGGCCGCGTCGCCGGCGGCCTCGGCATCCATCTCGTCGGCTGGTTCATCGGCACGATCGAGGTCTACGTCGCCCTGCACTTCATGGGATACCCTGTCAGCATCGTCGAGGCGGTGGTGATCGAGAGCCTGGCCCAGGCGGTTCGCGGAGCGGCCTTCGCCGTCCCGGGCGCCCTCGGGGCCCAGGAGGGCGGGTTGATCGCGCTCTGCGCCATCTTCGGCATCCCGGCCGAGGCGGCCCTGGCTCTCTCGCTGGTCAAGCGTCTGGCCGATCTCCTCGTCGGTGTCCCCGGGCTCTTCGCGTGGCACGCTCTCGAGGGCAGCGATGCCGCGGCGCCCGTGGTGGCGCCCGAAATCCGAAACGAGCCCGTTCTGCGCCACGACCTTCTCGTTCCGGTGCTCGCCAACGATTTCGGCGGCCGCGCCCGGGTCGAGACCGATCTGGGAGACCTCAAGAAGTGCGCCTGAATCGCGTCGTTCTCGCCGGCCTCGTCATCGGGCTGCTGCACCTGAGCCCGGCCGCTCGCGCGGCGGACGATCCGGCCGTGGATTCCGTCACGAAGGTCTACACGATCTTCGAGTCGGCCCTGAAGGAGGCTCCGAAGGATGTCGGAGCCCGCGCGGCGAGCATCGGCTCGACCCTGAGCGAGACCTTCGATTTCCCTGCCATGATCCGCCTCGCCGCCGGACTGAAGTGGAAGACCTTCACGCCCGAGCAGCAGGGCGCCCTGACGGAGGCCTTCGGTCGCTACTTCACCGCGACCTACGCCACGCGCCTCGCCCAGGCGTCCGGCGGCAAGTTCACCGTGAAGCCGCAGAGCGAGGCCCGCGGCCCCAACCGCGTCGTCCAGACGGAAGTCGCCAACAAGGATGGCGACACCTCCCAGGTCGACTTCCTGGTGGGTCCCGGCAACCGCGTGCAAGACGTCTATCTGAACGGCAATGTCAGCGAGGTGGCGAGCCTGCGCGGCAGCTTCGCCGAACCGCTGAAGACCGGCGGCGCGGACGGCCTGCTGACATTCATGCGCGATCGCACCACGGGGATGCTCGCCGCCAAACCAGCGCCTTAGAGTCCGGCCAGACACCCCGGACTTTGTTCCTCTTCCGACCCGTTGCGATTCGCGCCGCTCGCTACCGCGGCACTCTCACGAGACCCGTGACCGAGCGATGCCCTTCATGGACCTGACCTGGCTCTCGCACCTCCTGCCACTGATCGCCCTGGTCGGCTGCCTCTACGGCCTGACCGCAGCGGCCCTCGCGAGCCGCTTCGCGCGGAAAGCTGAGCCGGTGCTCGGGGCCGAGGCGCCGTCGGTGACGATCCTGAAGCCGCTCTGCGGTATCGAATCGAACCTCTACGAGAACCTCGAGACCTTCTGCCAGCAGGCCTATCCGGGTCCGGTGCAGATCGTCTTCGGCGTCCAGAACGCCGCCGACCCGGCGATCGCCGTGGTCCGCCGCCTCCAAAAGGCCTATCCGGCCGCGCGGCTCGACCTCGTGATCGATGCACGCCAGCACGGTTCGAACCGAAAGGTCTCGAACCTCATCAACATGTCGGCCCGCATCGCCCATGAGGTGATCGTGCTCGCCGACAGCGACATGGTGGTGAAGCCCGACTATCTCGGGCGCGTGGTCGCCACCCTGAGCCAGCCCGGCGTCAACGGCGTCACCTGCCTCTACCACGGCGTGCCGGCGCATCGGGGCATCTGGGCTCATCTCTCGGCGCTCGCCATCGACGTCCAGTTCCTGCCGAACGTGGTGATGGGCACCTCCCTCGGCCTCGCCAATCCCTGCTTCGGCTCGACCATCGCGTTCAGCGCGACTGCCCTCGCCGCGATCGGCGGCTTCGAGACGTTCCGGGACGATCTCGCCGATGACTATGCGATCGGCGAGGCCCTGCGCGCCCAGGGTGGACTCGTGGCGATCCCGAGCTTCACCATCGGCCACACCTGCGTCGACACCGACCTGGCCAGCCTCTGGACTCACGAACTGCGCTGGAACCGCACCATCCGCAACGTCGATCCGGCGGGCTATGCCGGGTCCTTCGTCACGCATGCCTTTCCGCTCGCCCTGATCGGCGCCCTGATTCCCGGCGCAGGCACCACGGCCCTGGCTGTGGCGGCCTTCGCGCTGGCCTGTCGCATCGTCCTGTGTGTCCGCCTGGAGCGGGCCTTCGGTCTCGCCCCGCACCCCTACTGGCTGTTGCCGATTCGCGACATCCTCTCCTTCATGAACTTCACCTGGAGCTTCGTCTCAGGTGCGGTGACATGGAAGGGCCATGATTATCGCGTGGTTGCGGACGGTACCTTGATCCCCGAGACGACCCTCGGCCGCGATGCTGGTGCATCGTCGCTCTGATCTTCGCCTCGACCCTCGCTTCACCTTTCCCCTGATCTCGCTGAGGCCTTGAACCCCATGCGCACCCTTTTCCTGCAGGCTCCCACCTTCGACGGCTTCGACGGCGGCGCCGGCTCCCGCTACCAGGCGAAGCGCGAGATCAAGTCGTTCTGGTACCCGACCTGGCTCGCCCAGCCGGCCGCGCTCGTGCCGAACTCTAAGCTCATCGACGCGCCTCCGCACAACATCAAGCTCGATGAGATCGTCGCCCAGGCGCACGATTTCGACCTCGTCGTGCTCCACACCTCGGTGCCGTCGTTCAAGTCCGACGTGAAGACCGTCGAGGCACTCAAGGCCGCCAACCCGAAGCTCATCGCCGGTCTGATCGGCGCGAAGGTCGCGGTGGATGCCGCCGGCTCCATGGCGCAGGCCCCATGCATCGATTTCTGCGCCCGCAACGAGTTCGACTTCACTGTCAAGGAAGTTGCCGACGGCACCCCGATGTCCGAGATCAAGGGGCTGTCCTATCGTGATGCCAACGGCGTCGTGGTCCATAACGAGGACCGCGAGATCATGACGGACATGGACCAGCTTCCGTTCGTGACGTCCGTCTACAAGCGCGACCTCGAGATGGAGAAGTACTTCATCGGCTACCTGAAGCACCCCTACATCTCGTTCTACTCGGGCCGTGGCTGCAAGTCGCGCTGCACCTTCTGCCTCTGGCCGCAGACGGTCGGCGGTCACACCTACCGCACCCGCTCGGTCGCGCACGTGATCGAGGAGATCAAGTACTGCCTGAAGGAGTTCCCGCAGACGAAGGAGTTCTTCTTCGACGACGACACCTTCACGGACAACCTGCCGCGCGCCGAGGAGATCGCCCGCGAGCTCGGCAAGCTCGGCGTGACCTGGTCGTGCAACGCCAAGGCGAACGTGCCCCGCGAGACGCTGAAGGTCCTCAAGGACAACGGCCTGCGCCTGCTCCTGGTCGGCTACGAGTCCGGCAACCAGAAGATCCTCAACAACATCAAGAAGGGCATGCGCGTCGAGGTTGCCGAGAAGTTCACCAAGGACTGCCACGAGCTCGGTATCGCCATCCACGGGACCTTCATCGTCGGCCTCCCAGGCGAGACGAAGGAGACGATCCAGGAGACGATCGCCTTCGCCAAGCGCATCAACCCGCACACGATCCAGGTCTCGCTGGCTGCGCCCTATCCCGGCACGTTCCTCTACAAGCAGGCCGTCGAGAACGGCTGGCTCGACGTCGAGAATGCCGAACTGGTGGATGAGAACGGCGTTCAGATCGCGCCGCTGCACTACCCGCACCTGTCGCACACGGAAATCTTCGCGGCCGTCGAGGAGTTCTACAAGAAGTTCTACTTCCGCGCGCCGAAGATCGCCTCGATCGTCTCCGAGATGGTCCGGTCGCCCGACATGATGAAGCGCCGCCTGCGCGAGGGCGTGGAGTTCTATCGCTTCCTCAAGGAGCGCCAGACCAGCGCCGCCGCCTGAGCGCGACGTCAAGTCCCTGTGAGGCGGCCGGGCTGGAAAGCCCGGCCGTTTCGCGTTTCGGGAGAGAAATCTCTTTCAAGGGGACAGGATCCCCCCGCCAGCCGGAGCCGCGACGTGAAGCGATTGGTTGTCACGGCCGATGATTTCGGTGTGAGCTTCGAGGTCAACGAGGCGGTGGAGCAGGCTCACCGCTACGGTATCCTCACCGCCGCGAGCCTGATGGTCTCGGCGCCGGCCGCCGCCGATGCGGTGGCACGGGCCAAGCGCCTGCCGTCCCTGCGGGTGGGCCTACACCTCGTGATGGTGGAGGCTTGGCCGACCTTGCCGCCGGCCGAGCTGCCGGATCTCGTCGGGCCGGACGGTCTCATCCGCAGCGACATGGGACGCCTCGGCCTCGACCTCGCCCTGAAGGGCTCGGCGCGGCGCCAGCTCGCCGCCGAGATCGAGGCGCAGTTCCGGGCCTATGGGGCGACGGGGCTGCCCCTCGACCATGTCAACGCCCACAAGCATTTCCACGTGCACCCGCTGATCGCCGGACTGGTCCTCGCCGCCGGCGCGCGGTACGGCATGCGAGCGATCCGCGTGCCCCGCGAAACCCGCGCGGTGCTGCGTGCGGCCGAACCGAGCACCCGTGCGAAGGCGGCCTTGGACACGGCGCCCTGGGCAGCTCTGCTCGCAGTGCGGGCGCGCCAAGCCGGACTCCTGATCCCCGATCGAACCCTCGGCCTCGCCTGGTCGGGCGCGATGACGCCGGCCCGGGTGGCGAGCCTTCTGGCCCATCTACCGGACGGCTTCACCGAGCTCTATACCCACCCGGCGACCGGAGGCGGTTTCCCGGGCGAGGCACCGGGCTACGCCTATGCGGCCGAGCTGGACGCGCTGCTCGCACCTGAAAGCCGTGCGGCCGTTGCCGGCATTCCACGCGGCGGCTTCTCGGATTTTCTGACCTGACCGCCTGGGCAAGCCTCGGGCAAGATCGCCCTCCGGATATGAGAACGGACGCGGACTCGGCCCGCGCCCGTTCTCATAAATGCGCTGGAGGCGGTGGCCTACTTGGCCGGCACCGCTTCAGCGACGGGGGCCCGTGCCGTCGGCGGCAGGGCTGCATCGCCCTCGGGACGCTTCGGGTCGGGATGCTTCGGCGGCGGGCCGAGGAAGGCCGGAACCACGAAGAACGCAGCCACCAGGGTGAAGAACAGCGATAGGGCGAGGAGCTTGCCCATGCTGGCGGTCCCTGGATGGCTGGAGAGCACCAGCGAGCCGAAGGCGGTGCCGGTGGTCAGCGCCGAGAAGAAGATCGCTCGGGTCAGGCTGGAAGCCAGCATGTCCGTGACGCCGGCCCGCCAGGCGATGACGTAGTAGATGTGGAAGGCCACACCGACGGCCAGCATCAGCGGCATCGCGATGATGTTGGCGAAGTTCAGCGGCATCCCGACGATGTGCAGGGCCATCAGGGTCCACAGGGTCGCCAGGACCAGCGGGCCGAGGGTCATCGCCACATCCCACGGCTTGCGTAGGGCCACGGAGAGGATGATGAAAATCAGCACGAGGGCGGTGACCGCCGCCTGCAGGAAGGCGCCGAGGATGGTGTAGCTCGACGAGGTCGTGGCGACGGGGGCACCGGTCGCGTGGGGCGCGACGTTCTGCACCTCCTTCGCGAAGTTGCGCAGGACCCGGTTGTCGTTGGCATCCCCGCTCGGATGGACCTCGATCCGCGAGCGTCCATCGGCGGCGACCCACTCCGCCTTGAGCTTCGGCGGTAGGTTGTCGAGCGTCACCTTTTCGGGGTTCAGCAACCCGGAAAGACGCGTGAGCAGCGTCTTGAGGTCGGTGGTCAAGGCGACGCTGGCGGCTTCACGGGTGGCGACCGGCGCGGCCGCGAGCTTTTCGAGATCGGTGGCGAGGTCGCCGGCCGCCTTCGCGCCGGGGGCGCTGGAGCTGGAGGCAATGCCCCGCAGGGCCGTCACGGCTTCCTTGATCGCCTTGACGTTGTCGGCGTCGGTCGGCGGTGGCGGCTTGCGGCCCGGGTTCAGCACCGGACCCAGGAGCTGCGCGGTCTCCGCGATGGTCGCGAGCTTCTGATCCTGATCGGGCGGCACGAAGGTGTTGATGTCGATCACCTTCGCCACCGATTTCAGCTTCGTCAGCTTGTCGGCCAGGCCGGGCACCGCATCGACCGACGGCGCCATCACGTCGATGATGTTCGGGCTCGTCGCCGGGTCCTTGATCAGGTCGAGATAGGTCGAGATCGATTCCACCTTCGGGCTGCGCAGGTGCATCGGGTTGGAATCGAAGGGCAACTTGAAGAGAAGCGGGATGCCCGCCAGCGTGATCACGCCGACGCCGATCAGAATCGGCTTGCGGTTGCGGATGATCCACGGGTCGACGCCGGCCAGCCAGGTGGTCTCGACGGCCTCGCGCTCTCCCTTCGGCCTGAACACCGCGATGAGCGCGGGCAGCAGGGTGAGGGCGAACAGGTAGGCCACGATCATGCCGACGCCAGCAATGAGACCGAGTTCGGAAACGCCGCGGAATGCGGTCGGCAGGAACGCGAAGAACCCGGCGATCAGCGAGATGGCCGCCAGCGTCAGCGACCAGCCGACCCCGCGCGCCGCCGCCCGCATGGCCGAGGGAAGATCGGGCTGCTCGAAGCGGTCGGCACGATAGCGGACCGCGAACTGGATGCCGAAATCGATACCGAGCCCGACGAAGAGCGCGGCGAACGCCACCGAGATAGGATTCAGCTCACCGACCATGAGAAGGCCGAGGCCGGCCGTGACGATCAGTCCCGCAAAGGTGGTGATCAGGACCGCACCGATCAGCGGCGCGGAGCGTAGGGCGAGCCACAGGAACAGGACGATCGCGCCGACGGTGACGCTATAGTTCAGCAGCGCATCCTCGGAGAGGGTCGCGAACTCGTCATCGGCCACGGCCACCGGTCCGGTCAGCCGCATGCGCGGAGCGCCGGCGAATTCAGGGCCGCCCAAGGTGTTGATCTTGAGATCGGAGGCGACCTTGCGCACGACCTCGGTGGCGTTCGCACCTGGCTGAAGGGCATTGTAGTCCAGCACCGGCTGGATCATGACGAACTTGCGCAGATCGGTGCTCTGCGTCTGTCCGTCCGACAGCAGCATCTGCCAGGACATCCGCGCGGGCTCGCCCGCCAGCACCTTGCGCACGGTCGCGTCGATCTGGGTCATCGGCCGCTCGAGATCTTCGAGCTTGGCGTCGCCGCTCTTGATGCCGCGGGCTCCCAGACCGAGGACGCGCATGATACCGCGCAGCGAGGGATCGGCCGCCAGCGGGCCGAGGAGGCCCTGCTGCTGAACGAGCTTTTCGGTGGTCTTGGTCAGCTCCTCCTGCGACATCAGCAGGAAGCCGTTCTTTTCGTAGAAGGCACCGCCGTCCGGGCGATAGACGGACTCGATCATGTCCTTGTGGCTGGCCAGAGCCGCGGAGAATTCGGCGGCCGCTTCCTCCGCCTCCTCGGGCGTCTTGCCGTCGATCACCGCCACGAGGGTGCCGGTGCGCTGCGGAAACGCCTTCTCGTAATTGATCTCGTCCTGGCGCCAGGGCACATCCTTGTCGATCAACCGCTCGACGTCGGTATTGATCTTGAAGAGATGAGCCGCCACACCGGCACTTGCCGCGGTGACGAGTGCGACGAGAGCTATGACCAACCAGCGACGCTGGACGGAAAACGCGACGAGCCGTTCGATCACGAGTGTCCTACCTGCCTGAGCGATCCAGTTCCCGTCCGGCCGCGCGGATCATCGGCGTAGCGGATGGTGAGGGCCGCGGAACGGGAACCGATCTGTCGAGTGACGCCGGTTATCACCTGTTGGTGCAAATCCCGAATCCAATGCCCGAGCCTGGTCGCGAGGAACCTAGGCGCGAAGGGGTCGGAGATGATCGACCGAATCGCATCGCTCACACGAATTTGCTTTACCGACCCGCCCACCTAGCGGCCCGGAGGCCGTAATGCAACGCAACCGCACCCACGCAACACCGGTTCACCCGACAGTGTGATTTCGCACCGCAACGACCGAAGAATCCAGGCTTTGCTCGCCCACGACAGACTTGACGTACAGTCAAGCTGCGGCCCTGGCATGCAGTCACCGACTAGGAATAAGCGCTCCCGGCTGAGTTATATGCCGCTGGAGCGCCCCGGCCGTTCGACGGTCTGGAGTCCTGGTCTGTGGCCGGATTGTTTCAGCGCCGGAAGAACGTGCGCGAACGGCGCCCATTCGAGGTCTTTCGGATTGGTTCCAGTCTAGCTCGCTGGAATTTGGCCTTTTTTCACGCTAAGCAGCCCGATACATCGGGGCCAACAACAAGGAGCCGCGTCTTGGGCATCCCTATCCGGTACGTCGCGAAGATCGGCGGCTACATCCTGAAGCAGCACCTCACTGGTCGCAAGCGCTACCCACTGGTGATGATGATGGAGCCGCTGTTCCGCTGCAATCTGGCTTGCGCCGGTTGCGGGAAGATCGATTACCCGGACGAGATCCTGAACAAACGGCTGCCGGTCGCGGACGCGCTGGAATCGGTGCGCGAGTGCGGTGCACCCGTCGTCGTGATCGCCGGCGGCGAGCCCCTGCTGCACAAGGATCTGCCCCAGATCGTCGAGGGCATCATCGCGCAGAAGAAGTTCGCCATCGTCTGCACGAACGCGCTTTTGCTCGAGAAGAAGATCAAGGAGTACAAGCCGAGCCCGTATTTCACTTGGTCGATCCACCTGGATGGCGACAAGGAAATGCATGACCAGTCGGTGTGTCAGCGCGGCGTCTACGACAAGGCGGTGGCGGCGATCGCCAAGGCCAAGGAGATGGGCTTCCGCGTCACCATCAACTGCACCTTCTTCAACAACTCCTCCGCCGACAAGATCGCCGACTTCTTCGACAGTGTCACGAAGATGGGCATCGACGGAATCACGGTCTCGCCGGGCTACGCCTATGAGCGGGCGCCCGACCAGAAGCACTTCCTGAACCGCAAGGCGACGAAGGAGCTGTTCCGCGGCGTGTTCCGCCACGGCAAGGAGAAGGGCCGCGAAAAGTGGACCTTCCAGCAGTCGGGACTGTTCCTCGACTTCCTGGCCGGCAACCAGACCTATCATTGCACGCCTTGGGGCAATCCGACCCGGACGGTGTTCGGCTGGCAAAAGCCCTGCTACCTGCTCGGCGAGGGCTACGCGGCGACGTTCAAGGAGCTGATGGAAGAGACCGACTGGGACTCCTACGGCACCGGCAACTACGAGAAGTGCGCCGACTGCATGGTCCATTCGGGCTACGAGGCTTCCTCCGTGGTCGACTCCGTGAAGAAGCCCTGGAAGCCCCTGGTGCATGCGCTCCGCGGGATCAAGACCGAGGGCGAGATGGCCCCGGAGGTCAGCCTGGAGAACCAGCGTCCGGCCGAGTTCGTGTTCTCGCGCAACGTCGCCCAGAAGCTGTCCGAGATCAAAGCGTCGGGCGTCGACACCAAGCGCGAAGCCCGCAACCGTAGCGCCGCCTGAGTCGTCTCAGCGCAGCACCCGCAACACCAAAAACCCCGCCCTGCGCATGCAGGACGGGGTTTTTCTTTGTCGCGCAGGATAGCGTCGCCGGGAAGAGTGCCGAGGCGCGGCTTCAGAACGAGGAGATGCCACGCTTCCGCGAGCGCACGCCGATGCCACCGCCATCCACTTCGACAGGCGTCGAGGGGTCGGCCGGTGGATCGATCGCGGGCGCGGTCGGTGCGGGCGTCGCAGCGGATGGCGGGACCTTGCCGACCCGTTCGATGCGAACCCCGACGAAGTCGCCGCGCCGCCACGCGATCCGGACGAGGCAGAGGAAATCGCGCCCGATGATCCGCAGCATGAAGACGGGCGGAAGATCCTGACTGGCACCGACGCAGATTCGTGCGCCGGATTTCGAGACGTCCTTCACACTACACGGGATCTCGGTGCCGTCCCGGAATCGGATCGTCGCGATCCAGTTGGTCGGATTACGCTCTTCTCGCCGCTGGATTGCCGTCGGTGGCTCGGATTGCTCCAGGTTAGTCGTCACGGGTTCTGTCTCCGCGCCCCACGTGCGTTGAAAAGACATAGCAACCTAATCCTTTACAGACGGATATCGGCAGCCTCTCGCATCGGATTACAAGTGATTGACAAGCCGGCCAATGGTCACGAAAGCGCGAATGTCTCGATGGTGTTCCCCGTTGATCTGCCGGCTCGAGGAAGCGTAAAAGCCGCGACCCCGCCTCAGCTTCGGAGCCCGAGGGAGGACTTTCCGGCGAAGCTTCCGCTCGGAATGGTCCCGAACGCCTTGCCTTGCCTGCGCGAATCCTGATATGGCAACCGCCTTTCCGCGATGCATCGACACATCGCCGAGGCCGCCGTCAGGTGCCTCGTTCCCGAGACCCTATGGACAGGCGGCGGGTTCGTTCCCGACCGACGTGAGA
Organism: Methylobacterium sp. AC433; assembly: GCF_979253015.1. NCBI lineage: Bacteria > Pseudomonadati > Pseudomonadota > Alphaproteobacteria > Hyphomicrobiales > Methylobacteriaceae > Methylobacterium > Methylobacterium sp. AC433. Next base: position 12,449 of record NZ_CEEDBN010000010.1, read on the forward strand.
CCGATGAAGATTCGCAACTCCCTCAAGTCCCTGCGTGGCCGTCACCGCGACAACCAGCTCGTGCGTCGCAAGGGACGTGTCTACGTCATCAACAAGACCCAGAAGCGCTTCAAGGCGCGTCAGGGCTGAAGCGCACGGGGCGCTTCGCCGCGAGACGCGGCAAGCGCACACGTTGACGTCGCGATCCGAGGCGAGGAAGCTCCGCCCATGTCGCGCCCTTCATCCGATCGATCCTGCCTGAAAGCCGCGCTCGTCGCGGCTTTCTGCGTTGTCCTCGCCCCCTCCGCCGGTGCGCGGCCGACGGCCGAACCGCAGCCGCCGAAGAAGGTGCAGCCGCTCAGCCTCGACGATCTCTACGCGCGCCTCAAGGCGGCCGGGGACGATGCCGAGGCGAAGGGGGTCGCGCGGCTGATCGAGCAGCGGCTCGGGCGGTCCGGCAGCGCGACGGCCGACCTCCTGACCGAGCGCGCCCGCCAAGCCATGTCTAGTCAGGACCTGCCCCTGGCGGTCGAGCTGATGGACCGGGCCACCACCCTGGAGCCCGGCTGGTCCGAGGGCTGGAACCGGCGCGCGACGGTCTTCTGGATGCTGTCGGACCCCTCCGCGGCGATCGCCGACCTGCAACGCACCCTCGTGCTGGAGCCGCGCCATTTCGAGGCCTGGGCGGCCCTGGGGCGGATCTACCAGACCCTCGAAGACAAGCGCCGCGCCCTCGAGGCGTTCCGCCGGGCGGCCGCGCTGTATCCACGGATGGACCGGCTGCAACAGGCCATCGACCGCCTGGCGCCGGACGTCGACGGCCGCGACCTGTAGACGACCATGCTCCTCCTCAAGCTGATCGCCGGCCTCCTGGCCGGTGGGATCGTCCTCGCGCTCGTCGCCGCGGGCATCACCCTGCTGATCGCGGCGCGGATCGACGCACGCTATCCGCCGGCAGGCCCCTTCGCGTCGGTGACCGGCGGGCGCATCGCCACGATCCAGGCCGGCCCGAACCTGTCCGCGCGCGGCACCGTCGTCCTGCTGCACGGCGCCTCGGCCAATGCCGCCGACCCGATGGCGGATCTCGGCCGTCGCCTCGCGGCGGACGGGTTTCGCGTCGTCGCCCTCGACCGGCCGGGCTTCGGCTGGAGCGACCGCCTGACCGGCGGCGCCATGGCGACGCCGAAGGCCCAGGCCGCGGCGATCGCCGAGGCGCTGAAGGCGCTCGGGGTCGGACCCGCCCTCATCGTCGGCCATTCCTGGGCCGGGGCGCTGGCGACCGCACTCGCCCTCGATCATCCCGACCGGGTCGCGGGCCTCGTCCTCCTCGCGCCGGTGGCGATGCCGCTGCCCGCGCTCGGCCCGCTCCCCTGGTATTATCGGCTCGCCCTGGTGCCGCCGGTGACTTGGCTCCTCAGCCGCACGGTGGCGACGCCGATCGGGCTCACCTACCTCGCGCCCGCGGGCCGCTCGGTGTTCCGGCCCCAGGACGCGCCGGCCGGCTACCTGGAGGCGAGCCGGGCCGCCCTGGTCCTGCGTCCGTCGACGATGCTCGCCAACGTGCAGGACCTCATGGCGCTGCCGGAGGCCCTGCAGCGCCAGAGCGCCGAGTACGGGCGCATCACCGCCCCGACGGTCATCGTCACCGGCGACCGCGATGCGATCGTCCCGGCCGAGCGGCACGCCAGACCCCTGGCGGACCTGATCCCCGGTGCCCGGCTCGTGGTCCTGCCCGGGATCGGGCACATGGTCCACACCGTCGCCACGCAGGCCGTGGTCGACGAGGTCGCGCGCCTCGCCGAATCGCTTCCGGTGCCCTGAGGCGCGCCGGGCCGCGGGGCCCGGACGCGCCTCGGCGGGATCACGCCTTGGCGGCGTGCTCGCGGGTGACGAAGGCGATGCGCACGAGGTTCGTCGCGCCGGGCGTCCCGAACGGAACGCCCGCCACCACGATGATGCGCCCGCCGATCTCGGCGAAGTTTTCGCGAACGGCGAACTTCGCCGCGCGGAACGCCATGTCGTCGACGTCGCTGGCATCCTTGGTGACGATCGGGTGGGTGCCCCAGCACAGGGCGAGGCGCCGGGCCGTCTCGCGCTTCGGCGTCAGCGCGATGATCGTGGCGTTGGGCCGGGATCGGGCGAGGCGCAGGGCGGTCGAGCCGGAATGCGTCCAGGCCATGATCGCCGTGAGGTTCAGGGCGTCGACCATCTGGTGCGCGGCGGCCGCGATGGCGTCGGAGGCGGTGGCGTCGGGCTCGGAGCGCTGGGCCGTCAGGATCGTCCAGTACAGGGCGTCGCGCTCGACCTGCTCGGCGATCCGGCTCATCATCGAGATCGCCTCGATCGGGAAGCTGCCGGAGGCGCTCTCGGCCGAGAGCATCACCGCATCGGCCCCCTCGTAGACCGCGGTGGCGACGTCGGAGACCTCGGCGCGGGTCGGCACCGGGGCAGTGATCATCGATTCGAGCATCTGGGTCGCGACCACCACCGGCTTGCCCATGCGGCGGGAGGCGCGGGTGATGCGCTTCTGCACGCCGGGCACCTGCTCCAGGGGCATCTCGACGCCGAGATCGCCGCGGGCCACCATCAGGCCGTCGGAGATCTCGATGATCTCATCCAGGCGGGTCAGGGCCTGCGGCTTCTCGATCTTGGCCATGATCAGGGCCCGGCCCGCCGCGACCTTCTTCACCTCGGCCACGTCCTCGGGACGCTGCACGAAGGAGACGGCGATCCAGTCGGCGCCCGCCGCGAGGCCGGCCTCGAGGTCGCCACGGTCCTTCTCGGTCATGGCGGCGACGGGGATCACGGTGTCGGGCAGGGAGACGCCCTTGCGATTCGAGATGCGGCCGCCGACCTCGACGCGGGTCACCGCGCGACCCTCGGACACCTCGGTCACGGTCAGCCGCAGCTTGCCGTCGTCGATGATGACGACGTGGCCGGGCTCCAGGGCCGAGAGGATCTCTGGATGGGGCAGGTAGACGCGCGAGACGTCGCCGGGGGTCGGGTCGCTGTCGAGCACGAAGGTCGCGCCGTTCTGCAGGATCGCGGCGCCCTCGGCGAAGGCGGCCACGCGCAGCTTCGGACCCTGGAGGTCGACGAGGATCGCGATCGGATGCTTCAGCTCGCGCTCGATCGTGCGGATGACCTCGATCTTCTCGGGCAGCTTCTCGCGGGGCAGGTGGCTCATGTTGAGCCGGAAGACGTCCGCGCCGGCGCGAAACAGCTTCTCGATCATCTCCGGCGTGTCGGAGGCCGGACCCAGGGTCGCGATGATCTTCGTGCGGCGTGAACGTTTCAAGGCAGTCTCCATCCCCGGATTGGGCTCCGCCGGCTTCGAAGCGACCGGATCTCGAGCGAGGGCCACAAGCACCGAAGCGGCCGGGAGGTCAAGAACGCCGCGCTCGGCCGGCGGACGCCCGGTCGGACGCGATGCGGCCAGCACATGGGCGACGGGACCCGTGCGGATGCGGGCACGGGCGTGCGTCCCCGCCGCCGTTTCCGGCGCGGGATGCGAGAGGTGGGAGACGCGGGACGCCGCGAAACCACGTGAACAAGACGAATGCCGGTTTCCCGGCGTCCCTGAGCCCGGCCCCGGAGGCCCGAACCCGTCACGTCACGGCGTCTTTGCACTGCGCCGGCGACTCGGCTTGCGGCGGCCCCCCTCCGGTGCCCCGATCCCTCGCGGGATCGACGGCCCCGGCGGCCGGCTTATCATGGCCCACGGCCCCGGACCCGCCTCGTAATGGGCAGGCCGTCCGTTGTCTGGGGGTGCCCCAGAAACCGCACCGACGAATCGGCCCGCTCCGGAACACCTTGCGTCGCGCGGTGCGGCTCGGGGCGATGGCGAAACCGGGCCATCGACGCGAGCGCCGTCTCCTCCTCCAAACCCGCCGGCCCGGTCCGCCGACGGGCCTCCCGTCGAGGGAGGCGAGTGGCGGCAAGAAAGCACGGAATAGGAATATTGTCAAGAATTGTCGGGCGGCGCCCTGGTGTCCGCAGACCCTTCGCGGTGACGCACCGCACGGATCCGACGCCCGCGCGCCTTTCGCCTCGTCGCAGAACCGGGGGACGTCCGCTCGCAACCGTCGTCGCAGCGGCGGCCAACGACTGCGCGGCGTTGGGATCCGCCCGTCCGCTCTATGACCGAATTGGGTGGATTCCTGCCTGACCGCTTCCGGACGGGTGAAGTAACAGGGCGAACGTTGCCCCGTCTCCGTCTGCAACCCTAGTCGTCATGGAATGCTACCTGATCCCACAGATCGCAGTCTCTTTCCCTTTGTTATTCGTGGGCAGCGGTCAGGCTATCGGAGAACTTGTTCATCAGCCGCACCAACTCGGTGACATCGTGCGGCTCCCAGCCGGAGAAGATCGCCGCGCCCATCCGCTCCCGAGCAGCGTCGATTGCATCCGTCATGGCTTTGCCCTCGGGCGTTACCACCGCCTCGCGCACTCGCCCGTCCGTTGCGCCTGCTTGGCGGTCCACCAGTCCGAGTTCGCCGAGTTTGGCGACCTGCCGGCTGACCGTCGTGTAGTCGCGGCCGATCCGGTCCGCGAGGTCCACGACGCCGATGGGGCCGCGTCGCTCGATGACGACCAGCAGCGGGAACAGTGCTCTGTCGAGGGGAATGCCCGCCGCGCGCACCATCGCCTCGTCGCGCTGTGGCTGGTTCATCACGGCCACGATCTCCAGCAGCGCTGCGTGAAGTTGGCGGATCTGCGAACCGATATGTGTATTTTGCACATTTTGACTTGACATCGCCGCAGTCCCCCATTTATGTGCATAATACACATAAATGGGCTGTCATGACAGACTTTTCCAGCACCGACGTTCTGATCTGTGGGGCCGGCGCGGCGGGCCTGACGCTTGCCGTCGATCTGGCCCGGCGAGGCATCAGCTTCCGCCTCGTCGAGAAAGCACAGGCCCCGTTCGGCGGCTCGCGTGGCAAGGGCATCCAGCCTCGCACGCTCGAAATCTTCGAGGACCTCGGCTTCGTCGATCGTATCGCAGCGGTCGGCGGCCGTTATCCCAACCAGCGGACCTACCGTCCGGATGGCACCCACACGGACGAGGAGATGTTTACCGACGCGAAGCCCGCCCCTGACGAGCCATACCGGGTTCCGCTGATGGTGATGCAGGGGCGCACCGAGCAGGTGATGCGTGAGCGTCTGGCTGAACACGGACGCCAGCCGCACTACGGCTGCGCACTGACGGGCTTCAGGCAAGATGCTGAGGGCGTCACAGCCAACGTGATCGATCAGAGCGGCGCGTACACCATCCGAGCGCGCTACCTCGTGGGCGCTGACGGAGGCCGCAGCTTCGTGCGCCATGCTCTGGGCATCGGGTTTCCAGGCAAGACGCTCGGCGTGCGTGCCGTGGTCGCTGACCTGCGGCTGTCGGGGCTCGACCGCACGATCTGGCACCGTTTCAACGAGGGCGATATGGCCCGCCAGTTGGCGCTGTGCCCGCTGGCCGGAACGGATTTGTTCCAGTTGCAGGCCCCGATCTCTGCCGAAGGCGAACCGGACCTATCCATCGCGGGATTGCAGGCGTTCATCACAGCTCGCGCCCCGGATGGGTTCGTCATCATGGTGCACGACGTGCCCTGGGCCTCTGCCTACGCCATGAACGCGCGATTGGCCGACAGCTACCGCTCGGGGCGGGTGTTCCTGATGGGGGACGCCGCGCACATCCATCCACCGACAGGCGGACAGGGCCTGAACACGAGCGTACAGGACGCCTACAATATCGGCTGGAAGCTTGCAGCGGTACTGGAGGGCGCGCCTGCCGCCTTGCTGAACACCTATGAGGAAGAGCGTCGGCCGATCGCGGCGGCGATGCTGGGGCTATCCACGGGGCTGCTCGAAGCGGCCAAGCGCGGTGACATGCGCCGCGGCCGCGAGGTACAGCAACTCGATCTTGGTTATCCGACTTCCTCTCTGGCCTTCGAGGCCTCCGAGCGCAACCGCCGCATCCTCGTGGGTGATCGCGCACCGGATGCGCCGCTGACGGGTGCTGCCGGGCAGGTTGTGCGTGTATTCGACCTTCTGAAAGGGCCGCACTGGACCCAGATCGGCTACATGGTGGACCGGGCCACCCACACCCCGCGACCCGGGCTGCACATCCACCACATCAGTCCCCGCGGCGACCTGATCGATACGTTCGGGCACTTCCGTACCGCCTACGGGCTCGAAGAAGGGGACTGGGTGCTGGTGCGTCCTGATGGGTACATCGGCGCACTCGTCGCGGCCGACCATCTCGGTGAGCTGGATGGCTATCTCGACCAGATCGGCCTCGTCGCTAAGGCTTGAGCCGTGGAGCGTGGCTGACCGTCCGCAGCTATCTGTTCTGAATGACCGGTTTCCGGCGCATCAGAAGTCGCATCGAACGACCGGGTTGGGTCGAAGGCGGAACATCCGCCCCCCGGTCAGGAACCGCGATCCCGTGGCCGTCCCGAACGGACCACCGGCGTCGGTCCCGGGACGCGGGGGAGGGCGCCCCGACAGGCAGCGGATCTCCGGCGTGAGACCCGCGCCCGCCCCGGCCGCGCCTCACGGCGCCGGCGTCACCGGCTGATTCGGGTCGGTGAGCTGGATCGTCCAGCTCTTCTGTTCGCCGGTATCGACCTCGTAGAAGCCGTTGCGGTCGAGCCCGCGGGCGAGGCAGTCCTCGACGCCCCGGATCGTGAATTCGCGATCCTTCGTGCACATCAGCGAGCGTCCGCTCCACTCGCCGCCGCGCGTGTAGTCCACCGCGTAGACGTAGTAGAACCGCGCCGCGAGGGAGCCCTTCAGGAGCGTCTCGCAGACCTTCGGCGCCACGTCCCACCAGCCCTCGGTGACCCAGCCCTGGGGGTCGCGGTAGCCCAGCGCGATGCCGACCTTGCTGGCGGTCTGGTTGCACATGCGCAGGTCCGCGCGGGCGGGGGCGGGGAGCAGCGCGAGCATCGCCAGGGCCGCGCCCGCGAGTCCATTCCTGCAGCGGAGGATCCGGACGCCGCTGCGCGCAACGAGGTCCGGCCCGTGCCTTCGGGCGATGGGCTGCACGCTCAGCCGCCACGGGCCGGTCGCCGCGTGGGATGGATCGATCGACCCCCGGCCCGAGACGCCACGGGGCTCCCTCTCCTGGAAGGAGAGGGTTGGGGTGAGGTGCGTGACCTCTCCGGACGACCCACGCACCTCACCCTGTCCCTCTCCGTCCCGGAGAGGGGACCCGCGAAGCCCGCGACAGGCGCGAGGCCCGTCGGCCATTCGGTGAGGCGCCGGCTGTGTGATCGGTCCGATGTCCCGTTCGATGGGGTGGGCGGACGCGCCACGCTCGATCCGGCCCTCTCCCTGCGGAGGGGAGAGGGGAGCGCGCGCCGGCAGGGACCGGAAACGCGTGCGTCCCATCGGGCGCGCGAGGCCCCTAGCCGACGAGGATGATGCGGCAATCGTTGACATTGGTGCGTGTCGGACCCGGCTGCACGAGGTCGCCGATGGTGGCGAAGAACTTCGTCGAATCGTTGTCGGCCAGCATCGCGGCGGGATCGAGCCCGGCCTCGCGGGCGCGGGCGAGGGTCGTCGGGTCGACGAGGCCGCCGGCCGGATCGGTGGCCTCGCCGCGGCCGCCATCCGTGCCGTCGGTGTCGGCGGCGATGCCGAGGATGTCGTCCGCGCCGTCGAGCGCGAGGGCGAGCGCCAGGGCGTATTCCTGGTTCGGACCGCCATGGCCCTCGCCGCGGATGGTCACGGTGAGCTCGCCGCCCGAGATGATCGCGACCTTGCGGCCGGCCTTCGCCAGGTCGAGCGCCATGCGGGCATGCTCGGCCGCGACCTCGCGGGCCTCGCCCTCGACGTCGGGTCCGAGCATCACCGGCTCGTAGCCGGCCGCGGACGCGGCGGCCGCCGCCGCCTCCAGGGCGTCGATCGGACGGGCGATGATGCGGTACTCGGCCCGGGCGAAGGCGGGGTCGCCGGCCTTCGGGGTCTCGTTGATCGGATCGTCGAGGAGCGCCTTGGCGGTCTCGGGCAGGGGGATGCCGCGGCGCTCGCAGATCTCGCGGGCATCGGCGAGCGTCGTCGGATCCGGCACGGTGGGGCCGGAGGCGATCACGGCCGGGTCGTCGTGCGGCACGTCGGAGACGGCCAGCGTCAGGATCGAGCGGGCGTTGCGCGCCATCATGGCGAGGCGGCCGCCCTTGATGCGCGAGAGGTGCTTGCGCACGGCGTTGATCTCGTTGATCGGCGCGCCGGAGCGCAGCAGGGCCTTGGTGATGGCCTGCTTCTCCGTGAGGGTGAGCTCCCCGGCCGGGGCGATCCAGTTGGCCGAGCCGCCGCCCGAGAGCAGCACCAGCACGTCGTCGTCCGGCCCGGCATCGGCGGCGATCTTCAGGGCGTCGATGGTCGCGTCGATGCCGGCCTGGTCCGGCACCGGGTGGCCGGCCTCGACCATGCGGATCATCGGCGCCTCCTCGCCGTAGCCGTGGCGGGCGACCGCGAGGCCGACGATGCGGCTCGGATCGACGCCGTGCTCCTCCCGGTAGAACCGGCTGGCCACCGCCGCCATGCTGCCGCCGGCCTTGCCGGCTCCCAGGATGATGAGGCGGCCCGGACCCGGGGCGGGCAGGTGGGGCACGAGGCAGCGCACCGGGTGAGCGGCGGCGATGGCCTCGTCGAGGCAATGGAGGAGGAGGGCGCGGCGGGTCCCGGTCGAGGCGGGTGCGGTCATTGCGGGTGCGGTCATGGCGTTTCCGTATTCCGATGGTCGATCGCAAAGGCGGCCCGGTGGTTCTCCTCCGGATTGTTGTGCCCCCGGCATGGTGCCGGATTGTTGCCGTCGCGGCGCGATCCGCGATACGTGCTGTGCCCGACGCTCGCCGCCTCGGCAAGCCGCGCCGTCGCGGGACCTCCGCCCGCGACGCGGCCGGCGGCTTGCATCGCCTCCGTCGTCCCGATGCCGCCCGCGCCCAACCGGACCGTGCCTCCCATGCAGCCACCGCATCCCGTCGAGACCATCCCGGGCGATCCCGCCGGGGGCCTGCTCCTGATCTGCGACCATGCCTCGAACCACGTTCCGGAGGACCTGGCGCAGCTCGGGGTGCCGGAGCACGAGTTTGCCCGCCACATCGCCTACGACATCGGCGCCGCCGGGGTGACGCGCCGGCTCGCCGCCGCGCTCGGCGCCCCGGCGATCCTGACCCGCTTCTCGCGGCTGATCATCGACCCGAACCGGGGCCGGGCCGACCCGACCCTGGTGATGCGCCTCTCCGACGGGGCCGTGGTGCCGGGCAACGCCCGCATCGACGAGGCCGGCAAGGCCGAGCGCATCCGGCGCTTCTACGCGCCCTTCGACGTGGCGATCGAGGCCGGGATCGCGCAGGCCGAGGCGACCGGCATCCGGCCCGCCATCGTCACCATCCACAGCTTCACGCCCTACTGGCGCGGGGTGCCCCGCCCCTGGGAGGTCGGCATCCTGTGGGACCGGGACGACCGCATGAGCGCGCCCCTGATCGCCGGCCTCCGGGCCGACCCCGCCGGCCTGACGGTGGGGGACAACGAGCCCTATGGCGGCGGCCTGCCCGGCGACACCATCGACCGCCACGCCATGGCCCGCGGCCTGCCGAACGCCCTGGTGGAGATCCGCCAGGACCTCATCGTGGGGGAGGCCGGCCAGGCCGAGTGGGCGGAGCGATTCGCGCGCCTCCTGCGGCCGATGCTGCCGATCCGCGCTTGACGGGAGGCCGCCGCGCGCCGACCTCAGGCCTCGACTGGGAGAACGACCATGACCGAGATCGACGACGCCACCCGCACCGAACTCGAGGCCGCCGTGTTCCGGCGCCTCGTCGCCCATCTGCAGGCCCGCACCGACGTGCAGAACATCGACCTGATGAACATGGCCGGGTTCTGCCGCAACTGCCTGTCGAACTGGCTCAAGGACGCCGCCGATGCCCGCGGCCTGCCGATGGACAAGGAGGAGAGCCGCGAGCGCGTCTACGGCATGCCCTATGCCGAGTGGAAGCGCCTGCACCAGCCGGAGGCGACGGCGGAGCAACAGGCGGCCTTCGCCAAAGCCGCGGCGGAGCCGCACTAAGGTCCCGGTAAGCTTGACGGCTTATCGAGGCGGTTCCGGCGCGGCCCCACGCGCCTCGCAGATCAGGGACACGAGACGACCATGGCCGCATCCGCCGCACCCGCCGTCGACGCTTCCTCCGTCGCCGCCGACCAGCTGAAGAGCTTCATCGAGCGCATCGAGCGCCTCGAGGAGGAGAAGGCCGGCCTCGCCTCCGACATCAAGGACGTCTACGCCGAGGCCAAGGGCACCGGCTTCGACACCAAGGCCCTGCGCAAGATCATCTCGCTGCGCAAGAAGGACCATGCCGAGCGCCAGGAGGAGGAGGCGATCCTCGAGCTCTACATGCAGGCGCTCGGGATGGTCTGACCGACGGGACCGCCGCGCTAGGGCAGCGCCTTCGGCGGTGGCGCGCCATGGGCCGCCCCGGCCGGGTCCGCGTCGCGCAGGCCCGCCCAGTGCTTCCACTCGGTCCAGGCTTCCGCCAGGGCCGCCACCGCCGCGTCGCGCGACGAGACCGTCGCGCCCCGCCGGAACGGCGCCGCGCCGATGTCGAGGTGCAGGCTCCAGGTCCATTGCGCGGCGGGGGCGGGCGCCTCGCTGATGCAATCGACCCGACCGACGATCAGCGCCCCGCTCGTGATGACGTAGGTCTCGCGCGGGTGGTCCTCGAGGCGGGTGTAGATCAGCTTCGCCACGACGCTTCCCGCCTCGATCCCGGACGGGGTCTCCGCCCCGTCACATCCCAACGCCCACCGGCGCGCCGGGTCCCCGGACGACGAAAGAAGCCCCGGAAGCGGGTCCGCCGTCCGGGGCTCCTTCGTGGGTGGCCGGGACCGGCCTCAGAGGCGGGCGGTCTCGCGGCGGTTGAAGGCGAGGGCGCACAGGGTCGCGACGGCGCCGGACAGGAGGTAGACGCCGACCCAGGACAGGCCGAAGCGGCTCGACACGCCGAGCGCCACCAGGGGCGCGAAGCCGGCCCCGATCAGCCAGGCGAGATCCGAGGTCAGGGCGGCGCCGGTGTAGCGGTAGCGCGTGCCGAGATTGGCGGTCACCGACCCCGAGGTCTGGCCGTAGGACAGGCCGAGCAGGCCGAAGCCGATCAAGACGTAGATCGTCTGGCCCAGTTCGCTGTCGCCGAAGATGATCGGCGCGGCGATGCTCGCCAGGGCGAACAGCCCGATCAGGCCGGCGGCGACGCCCACCAGGGTGCGCCGGCCGATGCGGTCGGCCAGGACGCCGGAGAGCACGATGGTGCCGGCGGCGAGGAAGGCGCCGGAGCATTGCACCAGCAGGAACTCACCCGCCGAGCGCTGGGTGAAGAGGTGGATCCAGCTGATCGGGAACACCGTCACGAGGTGGAACAGCGCGAAGCTCGCGAGCGGCACCACCGCGCCGATCAGCACGAAGCGGCCATGGCTCCGCAGCAGCTCCAGGATCGGGGTCGGCTCCAACTCCTGCATCGCCAGCATGCGCGAGAATTCCTCGGTGGCCACGAGGCGCAGGCGGGCGAAGAGCGCGACGACGTTGATCGCGAAGGCCACGAAGAACGGGTAGCGCCAGCCCCAGTCGAGGAAGTCGGCGTTGGAGACGTTGCCGAGGAAGAACGCGAACAGGGCGCTCGCCAGCATGAAGCCGACCGGGGCGCCGAGCTGCGGGATCATCGCGTACCAGCCGCGCTGCTTCTCGGGCGCGTTGAGCGCCAGCAGCGAGGCGAGCCCGTCCCAGGCGCCGCCGAGGGCGAGGCCCTGGCCGAAGCGCAGGGCGGCGAGGATCCAGATCGAGAGCGCGCCGAGCTGCTGGTAGTTCGGAAGGAAGCCGATCGCCATGGTCGAGCCGCCGAGCAGGAACAGGGCGATGGTGAGCTTGGCCGCGCGCCCGTGGCGCCGGTCGATCTCCATAAAGATCACCGAGCCGATCGGGCGGGCGATGAAGGCCAGGGCGAACAGCGCGAAGGCGTAGAGCGTCCCGGTGAGCGGATCCGCGAAGGGAAAGAACACGCCGGGGAAGATCAGCACCGAGGCGATGCCGTAGACGAAGAAGTCGAAGTACTCGGCAGCGCGGCCGATCACCACGCCGATGGCGATCTCGCCCGGCGCGACCCGGTGGTCGCTGGAGGCCTCGTGCGCATCGCGTTCCAGCGACGTGGAGGATGGCACTGCGTATTCTGCGCTCATCGAGGAAACCGTGCTCGCTTCGTGCGTTCGGGGCCGAATCGGGTGCGCCGCAGCGCGCCGGGCCCAGGGATGGGAGACACGTGTACGCCCTGCGTTTCGTCTGCGTCAAAGCGCAGCGTGACGCGCCCCCTGACAAATAGCGCGGTCCCTTCACGCCTTTCGTCAAATGATGGGATCTGTCTATAGCGCGCTTTGTCTTGTGCCCGCTATGAGCCTAGCGCTGATCAGACGCGCCGCGCGCGACTTGTCAGATTGATGCAATGCAGCGAATTGAGAGCCGACGATTCCTCCCTCGGTCAATCGGGGCCGGGGGACGTCGCTCATCCGAGATGGTGCCAGACGAGTCCATGCCGGTCAAAACCCTCCGTACGCTCGCGCTCCTCCCCCTGTTCGGCCTGCTGTCCGGCTGCAACATGGTCCTGATGCAGCCCTCCGGCGACATCGCGGCCCGGCAGCGCGACCTGATCCTGGCCTCAACCGGCCTGATGCTGCTCATCATCATCCCGGTCATCGCCTTCACACTCCTGTTCGCGTGGCGCTACCGCGCCTCGAACACCGAGGCCGAGTACGATCCCGACTGGCACCATTCCACGCAGCTGGAGGTCCTGATCTGGTCGGCGCCCCTGGTGATCGTCATCGCCCTCGGCGCGCTCACCTGGATCAGCACCCACACCCTCGATCCGTACCGCCCCCTGAGCCGCCTCGATGCGGACCGGCCGCTGCCCGCCGGCGTGAAGCCGCTGACGGTCGAGGTCGTCGCACTCGATTGGAAATGGCTGTTCTTCTACCCAGATCAGGGCATCGCCACCGTCAACGAACTGGCCGCGCCGGTCGACGTGCCGATCTCGTTCAAGATCACCTCCGCCACCGTCATGAACTCGTTCTTCATCCCCGCGCTCGCCGGGCAGATCTACGCCATGGCCGGCATGGAGACGAAGCTCCACGCGGTGATCAACAAGGCCGGCACCTACGAGGGCCTCTCGGCCAATTACAGCGGCTCCGGCTTCTCGCGGATGAACTTCAAGTTCCACGGCCTCGACCAGGCCGGGTTCGACCAGTGGGTCGCCAAGGTGAAGGCCGAGGGCAAGCCCCTCGACCGCCAGAGCTACCTCGCCCTCGAGAAGCCGAGCGAGCGCGAGCCGGTGCGCTACTTCTCCAGCGTGGAGAACGGCCTCTACGGCGCGGTGCTGAACATGTGCGCCGTGCCGGGCAAGATGTGCATGAACGAGATGATGCACATCGACGCCATGGGCGGCGCCGGCAAGGAGAGCCACGCCAACCGGGCGCGGCTCGAATACGACACCCGCTACGCCGAGCAGGGCATCGAGGCCCCGGCGGCCACGGTGGGCGGCTCGGGCCGCGAATCGCGCAGCAAGGAGCAGCCCGAGGGCATGAAGCCGAAGTCGATCGCCCCCGAGGTGAAGCCCGGCTCGGCGCCCGAGCATTCCGGCCACGGCGCGATGGGACATGACCATTCGGGTCAAGGCCATTCGGGTCAAGGCCATTCGGGTCATGGCGGCCCCGCCGGCGACGGGAAGGACTCGAAGGGGTCCGACCCGGTGGCGCCCGGCCAACTCAATCGATAGCGCGGACGCCTCGGACGCCCGCGCCCCCCCCGTTCGGCACTCTTCTCTCACGAGCAGGTCCCATGTTCTCCAATCCGGATCTCCAGAAGCTCCTGTTCGGGCGCCTGACGCTCGACGCCGTGCCGCTTCATGAGCCGATCCTCCTCATCACCTTCGCGATGGTCGGCCTCGGCGGCGTCGCGGTGCTCGGCGCGCTCACCTATTTCCGCCTCTGGGGTCCCCTCTGGCGCGACTGGTTCACCTCCGTCGATCACAAGAAGATCGGCATCATGTACATCGTGCTGGCCCTGATCATGCTGCTCCGGGGCTTCGCCGACGCGCTGATGATGCGCGCGCAGCAGGCGATGGCCTTCGGGCCGAACGAGGGCTACCTGCCGCCGCACCACTACGACCAGATCTTCACCGCCCACGGGGTGATCATGATCTTCTTCGTGGCGATGCCGCTCGTCACGGGCCTGATGAACTTCGTGGTGCCGCTGCAGATCGGCGCCCGCGACGTCGCCTTCCCGTTCCTCAACAACTTCAGCTTCTGGATGACGGTGAGCGGCGCCGTGACCGTGATGGCCTCGCTGTTCGTCGGCGAGTTCGCCCGCACCGGCTGGCTGGCCTATCCGCCGCTCTCGGGACCCGCCATGAGTCCGGGGGTCGGCGTCGACTACTACATCTGGGCGCTGCAGATCGCCGGGATCGGGACGCTGCTCTCGGGCATCAACCTCATCGCCACCATCGTGAAGATGCGGGCGCCGGGGATGACCATGATGAAGATGCCGGTCTTCACCTGGACCGCGCTCTGCACCAACATCCTCATCGTCGCCGCCTTCCCCATCCTCACGGCCGTTCTCGCCCTGCTGTCGCTCGACCGCTACGTCGGCACGCACTTCTTCTCGAACGACCTCGGCGGCAACCCGATGATGTACGTGAACCTGATCTGGATCTGGGGGCACCCGGAGGTGTACATCCTCATCCTGCCGGCCTTCGGCGTGTTCTCGGAGATCGTCTCGACCTTCTCGAGCAAGCGCCTCTTCGGCTACGCCTCGATGGTCTACGCCACCGTCGTAATCACGATCCTGTCCTACCTCGTGTGGCTGCACCACTTCTTCACGATGGGCTCGGGCGCCAGCGTGAACTCGTTCTTCGGCATCACGACGATGATCATCTCGATCCCGACGGGCGCCAAGATCTTCAACTGGCTCTTCACCATGTACAAGGGCCGCATCCGCTTCGAAGTGCCGATGCTCTGGACGGTCGGCTTCATGGTGACCTTCGTCATCGGCGGCATGACCGGCGTTCTGCTCGCCGTGCCGCCGGCCGACTTCGTGCTGCACAACTCGCTGTTCCTGATCGCCCACTTCCACAACGTGATCATCGGCGGCGTGCTGTTCGGCATGCTCGCCGGCATCACCTACTGGTTCCCGAAGGCCTTCGGCTTCAAGCTCGATGAGTTCTGGGGCAAGGTGTCGTTCTGGTTCTGGCTGACCGGGTTCTGGTTCGCCTTCATGCCGCTCTACGTCCTCGGCCTGATGGGCGTGACCCGCCGCGTCCAGCACTTCGACGACCCGTCCCTGCAGATCTGGTTCGTCATCGCGGCCTTCGGCGCGCTGCTGATCCTCTGCGGCATCGCCGCCTTCGCGGTCACCCTGGTGGTGAGCTTCCTGCGCCGCGACCAGTTGCGTGACACGACCGGCGACCCGTGGGGCGGCCGGACCCTGGAATGGGCGACCTCGTCGCCGCCGCCGGACTACAACTTCGCCTTCACGCCGGTGATTCATGATCACGACGCGTGGTGGGACATGAAGAAGCGCGGCTACGCCCGCCCCCTCCAGGGCTTCAAGCCGATCCACATGCCGAAGAACACCGCGGCCGGGCTGATCCTCGGGGTGCTGAGCATCGTCTTCGCCTTCGCGATGATCTGGTACATCTGGTGGCTCGCGGCCTTCAGCTTCGCCGCGATCGCGGTCGTCTCGATCGGCCACACCTTCAACTACAACCGCGACTTCTACATCCCGGCCGACGAGGTCGTCCGGACGGAAGCCCAGCGGACCTCCCTGCTGGCGGAGCGCGTCTGAGATCATGGCAACCCACGCTTCTCCCGCCATGAACTTCGAGCCGGGCCGAAGCCCGTCGGTGGCGATCCCCCAGGTCGACCCGACGGCCTTCTACGACGCGAAGGGCGAGCATCACCCGGAAGGGAGCACGATGCTCGGCTTCTGGCTCTACCTGATGAGCGACTGCCTCATCTTCGCGGCCCTGTTCGCCACCTACGCGGTGGTGGGCCGGAACTACGCCGCCGGACCGTCGCCGAAGGACCTGTTCGACCTGCCGCTGGTGGCGCTGAACACGTCGATGCTGCTGTTCTCCTCCATCACCTACGGCTTCGCCATGCTGGAGATGGAGAAGGGCGACCTCAGCCGGGTACAGATCTGGCTGGCGGTGACCGGCCTGTTCGGCCTCGCCTTCGTCGGGCTCGAGCTCTACGAGTTCCACCACCTGATCCACGAGGGCGCCACGCCCCAGCGCAGCGCCTTCCTGTCGGCCTTCTTCACCCTGGTCGGCACCCACGGCCTGCACGTCAGCCTCGGCATCGTCTGGCTGGTGACGCTGATGGCGCAGGTGCACAAGCGCGGGCTGGTGCCCGAGAACAAGCGCCGGCTGCTCTGCCTTAGCATGTTCTGGCACTTCCTCGACGTGATCTGGATCGGCGTCTTCACCTTCGTGTACCTGATGGGAGTCCTGCAATGAGCGCTGCGTCGAAGGCAGGACACGACGACCACGGGCACGCCGACGGCGCCAGCCACGGCACCTTCAAGGACTACATGACCGGCTTCGTGCTGTCGGTCATCCTGACCGCGATCCCGTTCATCCTCGTGATGGGCAACGTGATCGGCAACGACCGGATCACCGGCATCGTCATCATGATCTTCGCCGTGGCGCAGATCGTCGTGCACATGATCTACTTCCTGCACATGAACACGAAGTCGGAGGGTGGCTGGACCATCCTGGCGCTGATCTTCACCCTGACGCTGGTGATCATCACCCTCGCCGGCTCCCTGTGGGTGATGTACCACCTCAACACCAACATGATGCCGCAGCACATGCATATGGGCTGATGGCCGGCCCTCGACCGGCGGCGCGGCGCTCTCCCCTGGCCCTCGCCGCCATCGCCATCGCGGGGCTCGTCCTGGCGACGGGTCTCGCGGCGCTGGGGACCTGGCAGGTCCAGCGCCGGGCCTGGAAGCACGACCTCGTCGCCCGCGTCGAAGCCCGTGTGCGGGCCGATCCGGTCGACGCACCCGGCCCCGGCACCTGGGACGGCCTGACGGGGGAGGCCGATGCCTATCGGCGCGTGCGGGCCTCCGGGCACTTCCGCAACGATCGCGAGACCCTGGTCCAGGCCGTCACCGACCTCGGTGCCGGATTCTGGGTCCTGACGCCGCTGGCGCGCGGCGACGGCACCACGATCCTGGTCAATCGCGGTTTCGTCCCTCAGAACCGGCGCGATCCCGCCACCCGGGCGGACGGGCAGCTCGGTGGCGAGACCACGGTCACCGGCCTGCTGCGCCTGACCGAACCGGGCGGTGCCTTCCTGCGCAGCAACGCCCCCGAGGCCGGGCGCTGGTATTCCCGCGACGTCGCGGGCATCGCGGCGGCACAGGGTCTGACGGGGGTCGCCCCCTACTTCATCGATGCCGACGCCGCGCCGAACCCCGGCGGCTGGCCCGTGGGCGGGCTGACGATCGTGCACTTCCCCGACAACCACCTCGTCTACGCCCTGACCTGGTACGTCCTCGCCCTGATGGTGCTGGGCGCGGTCGGCTACACCCTGATCGATGCCCGCCGCGGCGGGCGGCGGGCATCGGCCTGAGGTCAGGCGGCGGCGAGGCCCGCGAGCCAGGCGCCGGCCCGGGTCACATCCGCTTGCGAGAGGCCGTGCCCGACCGGCAGGGTCTCGTGGGTGACGGCGGCGCCGTCGGCCCGCAGGCGTTCGGCGAGCGCCCCCGCATCGGCGGCCGGCACGATCGGGTCGGACGCGCCCGAGAGCATGAGCACCGGCCGTCCGGCGAGGTCCACCGGCGGCGTCTCGCGCAGCGGCACCATCGGACGCAGCAGCACCGCACCGGAGAGCACCTCCGGATGCAGCAGGAGCAGGGCCGCGGCGATGTTGGCGCCGTTCGAGAACCCGACCGCCACCGGCGCGGCGAGGCCGTAGGCCGCGCGCGCTTCGGCGACGAAGCCCGCGAGGTCGGCCGCGCGCCGGCGGATGTCGGCCTCGTCGAACACGCCCTCGGCGAGGCGGCGGAAGAAGCGCGGCATGCCGTTCTCCAGCACGGCGCCGCGCGGCGAGAGCAGGGCGGCGCCGGGCAGCAGGGTCCGACCGAGGGGCAGGAGGTCGGCCTCGTCGCCGCCGGTTCCGTGCAGGAGCAGGAGCGGCGGCCGGCCGGGCGCGGCGGCGGGCACGAAGCGATGGACGAAGCCCAGGGATGTCTCGGTCATGGCAACCTCGCGGATGTCGGGGGAGGGCGCGCCCGCTCCGGGGGGAGCGGGCGCCTGTCGCGTCAGGCGATCTCGGGCAGGTGCCCCGCGATCTGGGCCCGGTGAGGCTCCAGGAAGGCCGGCAGCTTGAGGGCGCGGCCCAGGGATTCTACCGGCTCGTCGACGGCGAAGCCCGGCACGTCGGTGGCGATCTCGAACAGGACGCCCCCCGGCTCGCGGAAGTAGACCGAGCGGAAGTACTGCCGGTCCCGCTGCTCGGTGACGCCGAGCCCGTGGGTCCGGGTCAGCACCTCCACCATCCGCGCCTGCTCCGCATCGTCCGCCGCCCGGAAGGCGATGTGATGCACCGAGCCGGCGCCCTGACGGCCGGGCAGGAACCTGCCCACCGCCCGCAGGGTCACGAAGCCGCCCTCCGCGGCGCCGCTGGCGTAGCGGGTCGCAGCCCCCTCGCGGCCGGCCTCCCGGAAGCCGAACACGCCGGTGAGGACCGCCGCCGTGGCCTCCGCCTCCTCGAGGAGCAGGGTGACGCCGTGGAAGCCGCGGATCGCGGACTCCGCCGGGATCTCGGCGCCGCTCCAGGGCGCGTCCGTGTCCGCCGTCTCGGTGCCGACCAGGGCCAGCATCATGCCATCGGGGTCGCGGAAGCGCAGGGTCGGTTCGCCGTGGACCTGGACCAGGGCCTCGTGGGTGACGCCCTTCTCGATGAAGCGATGGGTCCACCAGCCGATCGCGGCGCGCGGCACCCGGAAGGCGGTCTCCTGGGTCTCGCCGATCCCGACCCGGCCGGGTGCCGCGTGCGCGATCGGGAAGAAGGTCAGGATCGTGCCGGGGCGGCCGGTCTCGTCGCCGTAATAGAGGTGGTAGGTGCCCGGATCGTCGAAATTGACGGTCTTCTTCACCAGGCGCAGGCCGAGCACCCGGGTGTAGAAATCGACGTTGCGCGCCGCGTCGCCGGAAAAGGCCGTGACGTGATGGATGCCGTTCGGGGACATGGGACGAACTCCTTCGGGGCCGCACCGCGCCGGGGACCGGCCGTGCTGCGATGACCGGAAGATGCCCCTTGCCTCGCCTTTCGAAAATGGAAACGATGGAAAGGCATCGTTTCCGAAAGCCAGCGTATGAAGCTCCCTGATTTCGAGGCCTGGGCCATCTTCTCGAAGGTGGTCGAGACAGGTGCCTTCAATCGAGCGGCCACGGAACTCGGCATCACCACCGGCACGGTGTCGAAGGCGGTGACCCGCCTCGAGGCGCGGATCGGTGCGCGGCTGTTCCATCGCACCTCGCGCAAGCTGGCGCTGACGGAGGCCGGTGCCGCGGCGCGGGCGGCCGCCGCCCGCATCCTGGCCGAGGGTGAGGCGGCCGAGGCCCAGGCCCGGGACGCGGCGGCGCAGCCGCGCGGCAAGGTCCGGCTCGCCGCGCCGATGTCCTTCGGGGTGCTGCACGTGGCGCCTCGCCTCCCGGACTTCCTCGCGACCCATCCGGGCTTGAGCATCGACCTGCATCTCGGCGACGACCTGATCGACCTGGTCGGCGGCGGCTTCGACCTCGGCCTGCGCATCGCCGCCCTGACCGATTCCTCGCTCCGGGCGCGGCGGCTCTGCACCATCCACCGCTCCCTCGTCGCCACGCCGGACTACCTCGCCCGGTACGGCCGCCCGGCCCATCCGCACGACCTCGCGGCCCATGCCTGCCTCGGCTACGCCTACCTGCCGAGCCCGGATCGCTGGCGCTTCCTCGGCCCGGCCGGCGAGGAGGCCACGGTGGTGCCGGACGGCCCCCTGCGGGCCAACAATGCCGACGCCCTGGCGCCGGCCCTGCGCGCCGGCCTCGGCCTCGCGGTCCAGCCGGATTTCATGGTGTGGGAGGACCTGCGCGACGGGCGGCTGGTGCGGGTCCTGCCGGGCTGGACGCCGCCGCGGATCGATCTCCACCTCGTGACACCGCCGGGCGATCCGCGCCCGGCGCGGGTCACCGCCCTGATCGCGTATCTGGCCCGGGCGCTCTCGGCCGCACCCTGGGCCGAGGGGCAGGGGGCGGCGTGAGCCCGGCTCTCAGGCTTCCGCGATCTCCAGGGTGAGGCCGCGTCCGCGCAGCACCTTGTCGATGCGCTGGCGCATTTCCGGGCACAGCCGGTTCACCCGCAGGTGCAGGGTGTCGCCCTGCGGCGTTCCGGTGACCCAGAGCCGATAGCGCAGGCCTTCGTCCCGTAGCTGCTCGAGCAGACGCTCGGAGGCGATTCGGTTGGCCTCGTTGTTCATCGCGATGAGGCGTGCATCCATCTCGAACTCTCCTGCTTGCAGGAGTGCAACGCGCAGCGCGGCACTTTTCGTCCCTTCGACCTAGATTCGTGGTGAAGCCAAGCGATTCCAGCCTCCCGGCCGGGGCCGTACCCCGGGGGAACAGAGCCCGAGCACCGAGGTTCTCGCGGGTGAAACCGCTGAGGAGGGTGTGATGAGACGCATGGCCATGATCGCCGTCACGGTGCTGCTCGCGGGACCCGCGGCGGCGCAGTCGGTGGGCGAGAAGACGGGGGTGAATTCGCTGATCGGAGTCAGCCCCTCCACGGCGGATTTCGTGAGCCAGGCCGGGATCAGCGACCTCTTCGAGATCCGGACCAGCCGGCTCGCGGCCGAGCGCAGCGACGCGGCGACCAAGGCCTACGCCCAGCAGATGATCGCCGACCACGAGAAGACCACGGGCGAGATGAAGGCGATGGTCCAGGGCGGGAAGGTCCAGGCCACCCTGCCGACGGCCCTCGACAGCGCCCACCAGGGCAAGCTCGACAGCCTGAAGGCCCTTCAGGGTGACGCCTTCACGAAGCAGTACCATGGCGATCAGGTGAAGGCGCACAAGGACGCCGTCGACCTGTTCCAGCGCTACGCGAAGGGCGGCGACAACCCGGACCTGAAGGCCTGGGCGGCCAAGACGCAGCCGGCCCTCGAACATCACCTGAAGATGGCCCAGGACCTCGACAAGTAGGGGAGGCCCCGCCGGGGCGGGGCGGGGCATGCCTCGCTCCGGCGCAGCGGCGGGATCAGAAGACCTCGTCGGTATGGACGTCGAAGCGGGCGAGATGCGCGTAGCCGAAATTGGTGGTGATCGCGACGTCGGTCGCGTCGCGCCCGCGCGCCATCACGATCCGGCCGATGCGCGGCGTGTTGTGGCGCGCGTCGAAGGTGTACCAGGTCCCGTCGAGATAGGCCTCGAACCAGGCCGAGAAATCCATCGGGTCGGGCACCGGCGGAATCCCGATGTCGCCGAGGTAGCCGGTGCAGTAGCGGGCCGGGATGTTCATGCAGCGGCAGAATGCGACCGCGAGATGCGCGAAATCACGGCAGACGCCCTGGCGCTGCATGAAGCCGTCCCAGGCCGTGCGGGTGGCGTCGGCGCACATGTAGTCGAAGCGGATCCGGTCGTGGACGTAGTCGCAGATCGCCTGCACCCGGCCCCAGCCCATCGGCGTCCCGCCGAACAGCGACCACGCCGTCTCCGAGAGCTTGTCGGTGTCGCAGTAGCGGCTGCCCAGGAGATAGACGAGCACGTCGTTGGGCAGGTTCTGCACCTCGATCTGCTGCGCGTACGGCGCGTAGGCGTCGGGTAGACCGGAATCCTGGACCACGAAGTCGGCCGAGATCGTCAGGCGACCGGGAGGCGTGACGATGCGCGTGCAGATGTTGTCGAAGACGTCGCGGTAATCCTGGGACGGGATCGGCGGATCGAAACTGATCACGTGGGGGGTCATCACGTCCGGCATCCGGGAGGGATGGACACTCAAGGCGAGGATCATCGGCGTCGGCTGAACCGATTCGAAGGCGATGTCGAACCCAGTCCTGATTTTCATGTCGACCACCTGATCCTGTCCAGAAACACACGCTCTTCGTCTTCGACCGGGCAGCGGGTGCCGCGCGGTGCGTCAACGCGCCAAGTTCGGATCAGTCACGCGAGGCCCCCCGGCTCCCGGCTCGACTTCATCGACATGTACGCTCACCGTCATGCCCAGGTCGTCCGCCGGAAACCCGAAGAACGATCCGTGCAGCGGCACCGCCTGACGCGGGTCCCGCGCCACCGCGACCCGGATGAGGTCGCGATTCCCGACGATACCGTTCGTCGGGTCGAACTCGATCCAGCCCGCGCCGGGCAGGTAGACCTGCACCCAAGCATGAGTCGAGCCACCGCCCACGTGCCGGTCGCGATCCCCGCGTGGGTTGTAGAGGTAGCCGGAGACGAAGCGCGCCGCCATGCCGAGGGCGCGCACGGCCTCGATCATCAACACAGCGAAATCACGGCAGCTTCCGCGCTTCAGGCGCAGGGTGGTGACGGGATCCTGGACGCCCTTCTCGGAGCGGGCGAGATACGCGAAGTTGCGCCGGACGCTGCGGGTCATCTCCGCCAGGAGCTCCTGGGTGCCGATCCGGCCGGCCGGCGGCACGAAGCTGCGGGCCCAGGCATCGACCTCGTTGCGGGGGTCGGAATATTGCCGCTCCATGGAGCGGCTGAGATCCGGGATGTCGTCGGCGCCGTAGCCGAACGGATAATACGCCGCGTGGGCCGCGATCGGGAAGTTCGGTGCCGATTCCGGCGTGTGGTCGAGGGTGATCGCGCATTCGAAGGTCAGCTGCGCGGCGCGGCCCGTGAAGGTCGCGACGGCGACGCAGTTGCCGAAGACGTCGTGGAGCCAGCGCAGACCGCTCGGCTCGGGCGTGATCTTCAGGGTGGCCGAGATCAGGCGCTGGTCGTAGCTGTCGCGCGGTCGGAACAGGATGCGGTGCTCACCGAAGGCCACCGGCTGCCGGTAGCGGTAGGTGGTGAGGTGGCGGACGGACAGGATGGGCAAGGCGAGGGGCTCCACCACGCGGACTCGGCGCGGTCTGGTCGGCACGGACGCTGGGTTAGGGAATGCAAGTCGTGCGCCGGGGCTCGCGCACCGGGCTTCATGTTTCGGGCTTCATGCGCCGGGACGCGCCCGGAGTCATCCGCCGAGCGCTGGCTTCGGGACCGGAGGCCCGACGATGGGTCCGCTTCGCGTCAGGACACGATCGGCTGCGGCGCGCTCGTCGCCAGTTCGGCCTCGGTCAGGAGGTCGAAGGGCCGCCAGGGCTTCGCGATGAAGACCGCCTGCTCCGGCAGGGTGCCGGGCCGCTCGGCCCGCCGGCCCGAGGTCACGACCATGCGGGTCGCCGGCCAGAGCAGCGCCACGGCGGAGGCTAGTTGCACCCCGTCCATCGCGCCCGCGAGGCTGACATCGGCGAAGACCAGGGCGACGTCGCCACCGCGCTCGCGCATGATGTTCAGGGCTGCCTCGGCGCTGTCGCACCCGATCGCGGTGAGTTCGGTATCGCTCAGAAGGGCCTCGGCGAGGGAGCGCGTGGCGGCGTCGTCCTCGACCACGAGGGCGAGCTTGGACGAGCGTGCCTTGTCCACGTCCGGACGGGCCTCGGGCTCGGGCTGGACCTTGCGGACGAGAACGGCGAGGTGCTCCGGAACGCCCTCGGCGATCAGGTCGTCGTAGAAGGCGGCGAGGGCTTGGCCGATCCGGTCCAGCGACATGCCGGGACTGAGGCTGTCCGCGAGCGATGTCCGGCTGACGGCGGATGGTGAATCCGCGTTCGTACCTTTCGGGTCCGGCAAGCAGGGCCTCCGCGGTTCGTGTCTCGGGACGAACCCGGAAACGGGCTCGCCGACATTAAAGCCGGGAGGACACGGTCAGTTGCGGTAAATCATCCGCGACGCCGTTCGCCCTGTGCGTTTCGGCATCCGATTTCGGCTCGATGCGGTCGCGACGACGGCATGCGGCTTCGCTCGGACGGACGCCGCCGTCTCAGTCCACCGTCGCGTCGGCGTAGGCGAGGATGCCGGCCACCGAACGCACGTCGCGGTAGCGTTCGCCGCGGGTGCTCATCATCGCCTCGAACTTCTCGTGCACCTGCGCCACCGACAGGCTGACCGCCTTCCGGCGCCCGCGCTGGGCGGCGAAGAAGATCGTCTTGTTGGCGCGGGCCGGGCCGGGCAGCATCGAGGCGGCGGCGGCCTTCGGCTTGTCGACCACGCTGGCGAGGAAGTCTTCGGCATCGTCCGGGCCGAGGAAGTGGGCGAGGTAGACCTCGCCGAGGGTGAGTTCGCGGCCGATGCGCAGGGCGATGCGGGCGGCGTCGCGCTTCAGCATCTCGCCGGCCAGCAGGGCGGAGAGGTAGGGGTCGCGGCGCATCTCGAGGATGCGGGTGCGCTCGGCGGCATCGAGGACGGTGGGACGGCCGTTGTCGCCGGCGACCACCAGGGCCGCATCCGCGGCGAGGCCGTATTTCGGCCCGAAGTCGCGCACGACGCCGAACCAGGTCCGCTCGATGAACTGGAACAGGCCGGTGGCCGAGGAGGTCTGGGCCTGGACCTCGGTCTTGAAGCTGGATTCCTTGTCGGCCACCGCCATCAGCAGGACAGGGTCGGTCTGTACCGCCTGGGCGGCGCGGACGATCTTCTGCACCAGGTGGCGCCGGATCTTCATCGGCCCGAATTCGAGCACCTCGTTCGGGTCGCCCACCGAGCTCTCGGTCAGAAGGTAGTCATAGGAGACGCGGTCGACGGCGTTGGAGCCGAGTTCGGTGTCGAGGTCGTGCACCGGGGCGAAGGCCGAGGAAGCCGTGATGACGGCGCGCGACGCGGGGGCGATCGCCTGGGCGGAGGCCTGCAGGATCACCGGCACCGGCTGGATGCGCGGGCGCGGCATGGTGATCTCGGTCATCGCGTGGGCCGACTGCACCACGCCGGTGTCGGGGCCGACGCCGTAGGACAGCACGGCGCCCAGGCCGCCGGCCAGCAGCAGCATGGACAGGACGGAGCGGGTAAGCGCGGGGCGGCTGCCATGGTCACGGCCGACGCGGCCCCCGAGGGTCAGGGCATCCGAGGCCGGCGAACCGGGGCCGAAACCCGAGCGCGGCGCGAGCGAGCCCTTGGCGAAGACGGTCCGTGACGATCCGACATTCCGACCCTGCATCTGCGCGACCCAACCCCGTTCCCTGGCGACGGATTGAGATTAGCTTGACAGATGTGGCGACAACACGGCCCAGTTTGGGGCAATCCCGTGGCAAGTTTGGCACGGTGTCCAGAGCGTTTTCGCACATCGCGGCCCGGGCGCGGGCCATGGCGAACGCCGAACGCGGCCATGCCCGAGCACGACCGCCGCAGAACAATCATCGGATGGGAATGGTACCACTGCCCCGGCTCGAACGGGGGACCTCTTGATCCACAATCAAGCGCTCTAACCAACTGAGCTACAGCGGCACTGCGGGCGATCTATCCCGAGCCGCGCCGCATTTCAAGCCGCCTTCGGCCGATCGTCGGCAAAAGTGTCGGCCATCCCCCGCCGGATGCGGCGGGGCGGGCGTGCCGAAGGTAGACCTGTCAAAGGTGGACCTGCCGAAGGGCAGAGCTGTCGACGCAGAGCGGGCGGGCAGGCTAAGCAGGGCGCGGGTCCGTCTCCCGCGCGCTCTCCTCCCAGCGCCCGCCCCCGACACCGGTCGATGCCACCGCCACCCGTCTCCTCCCGCCCGCCGCTCGCCCAACAGGTCCTCGTGCAGGCGCCCGGACAGCTTCGTGCCCTGGTGCGCGGCAGCGAGATCGGCCTGATCGTGCTGGCCGCCCTGATCGGGTGCTGCGGCGGCGTCGCGGTCGCGGCCATGAACCTCGCGACCCAGAGCATGCGCGAACTGCTCTACGGCCTGCCGCCCGGCCTGCGCCTCAGCGCGGCCACAGGCCTGCCGCCCCTGGTGATGCTGCTGGCGCCGGCCTTCGGGGGCGTATTGCTGGCGCTGTTCACGCTGGCCCTGCGCTGGCGCGGCCGCCCCCGCCGCGCCGTCGTCGACCCGATCGAAGCGAACGCCCTGCATGGCGGCCGGATGTCGATCCGCGATTCCACCGTGGTGGTGATCCAGAACACCATCTCCAACGGCAGCGGCGTCTCCGTGGGGATGGAAGCGGCCTACACCCAGTTCTGCGCCGGCCTCGCCTCCCGCCTCGGCCTGTCGTTCGAGCTGCGCCGGGCCGACCAGCGCACCCTCGTCGGCTGCGGGGCGGCGGCCGCCATCGCGGCGGCCTTCGGCGCGCCACTGACGGGCGCGTTCTACGCCTTCGAGCTGATCATCGGCACCTACTCGATCGCCACCCTGACCCCGGTCGTGGTCGCCGCCCTCTGCGGCAGCGTCGTCGCCCGCGCCCTGGTGGCGCAGACCTCCCTCGTCGCCGTCGAGCGCGCCGACGCCATCACCACGACGGTGCTCACCACCCTCGACACCGTGCCGAGCCTCGTCCTCGGGCTCGTCTGCGCCGGCCTCGGCATCCTGATCATGCGGGGCGTGACCCTGGTGGAGGCGGCCTTCCGCGCCACCCGCCTGCCGACCCTGTGCGTCCCGATCCTCGGCGGGTTCTGCGTCGGCGGCCTGGCGCTCCTCGCCTCGCCGCAGGTGCTCTCGGGCGGCCACGGGGCGCTGCACCTGCACCTCGACGCCCACGGCACCACCTCGAGCCTGTCCGCCCTGATCCTGCTCTTCGTCGCCAAGGCGACCGCCTCGGCGATCTCGATCGGGTCGGGCTTTCGCGGCGGCCTGTTCTTCGCCTCGCTGTTCCTGGGGGCGATCGCGGGCGAGATCTTCGCCGCCGGGATGCCGCTGATCCTGCCCGGCCTCGCGGCCTTCGGGCTGACCCCGCTCGCCTACGCGGTGATCGGGATGAGCGCCCTGGCGGTGGCGGTGATCGGCGGGCCGCTGACCATGACGTTCCTCGCCCTCGAACTCACCGGGAGCTTCCCGATCACCGGCCTCGTGCTCGTGGCGGTGATCGCCTCGTCCCTGACGGTGCGCAAGACCTTCGGCTACTCCTTCGCCACCTGGCGCTTCCACCTGCGCGGCGAGAGCATCCGCAGCGCCCACGACGTCGGCTGGATCCGGACCCTCACCGTCGGGAAGCTGATGCGCCGCGAGGTCCCGACGGCCAGCCTCGATCAGACCCTGGCGAACTTCCTGCGCAAGCACCCGCTCGGCTCGCCCTCGCGGGTGGTGATGGTGGACGGCGACGGGCGCTATGCCGGCATCATCCTGGTGCCGGAGGCCCACGCGGCCCTGCGGGAGGCGGCGGACGGCTCGCCCGACCTCGCCGGGCTGCTGCGGCACGCGGACGACGTCCTCACCGCCGACATGAACGCCAAGGTCGCCACGGCGATCTTCGACCGCACCGAGAGCGAGGCCCTGGCGGTGGTGGAGGACCTCAAGACCCGCAAGGTCATCGGCCTCCTCACCGAGAGCCACACCCTGAAGCGCTACAGCGAGGAGCTGGACCGGCAGCGCCGGGCGGTGCTGGGCGAGACCGGCTGACGGCGCTCAGGTCGTCCGGCCGGTGACGCGGCGCCAGCCGACATAGCCGCAGGCGAGCAGGCTCGCCCCGCCCATCATGACGAGGCTCCAGCCCCAGTCGCTCGGCAATTGCCCGTCCACCGGATGCAGGACGAGCCCCGAGGCGAGCACGAGCCCGAAGCCGGTGACGATGGCGGAGACCAGAAGCCCGAAACGGATCCCGATTCCCATGGGAAGACTGCCTTGTCGATCGAAACGGGCCGGCCACCCTCGCGAGGCGGCCGGCGGGTCGGAGCTTCACTTCTGCGGCGCGCTCGAGGCCGTCGCGGCGGCCGGGGTCGCGGTCTTCTGCGGGGTGCCGAGCACGTCGACCACGTCGAAGCGGACGCCGTCCTCCACCTTCTTCAGGAGGGCGTTGCCCTCGTAGTACTGGCCCTGGCCGATCAGCTTGGCGGCCTGGTCGACCTCGGTCGTGGTCTGGTTCAGGGGCACGACGGCGAGGACGAAGTTCACGTCGACGCCGGCGAGCTTCAGCCCATCCATGGCCGCTTTGCGGTCACCCTTTTCCAGGCTCTTGTTGGCGGTCGCCACCGCGGCGGCCTTGGTCGGCGTCGCCACGAAATCCTCGCCGAGGGTCAGCTGCCCGTCGACCGGGAGCCAGGCGGTGGGCTGGGTGGACGCCTTGGCCGGATCCGCCGGCTTGGTCGTGTCGGCCTTCCTGGTCGTGTCGGCCGGCTGGGCCGGAGCGGTCGGCTTGGCCGGGCCGCGCAGGTCCGCCTCGGCCTTGGTGTAGACCGCCTCGTCGGTCTTGGCCTTGGCCAAAGCGGCCTGGGCCTTTCCGATCAGGTCCTTGGCCAGGGTCGGATCGGCGTCGAAGATGGCGATCCGGGCGAGATGCAGGTCGCGGAAGGCCTGGGCGCCATCCTTCGACAGCTTGCCCACGTCCGTGTCGGCCGCCTGCTGCGCGGCGCCGACCGGCGCGGCGACCGGGGCCTTCACGGCGTCGTTGGCGAGGGCGACTCCGCCGAGGAGGGAGGTGGCGGCGAGGAAAGCGGCGACTGTTCTGGTCTTTGTCATGGCAATACCTCCGAAGATGAGCGGCGCCAAGCATCTCAGGCCAACTTGACCTGTCCGCGCCGAAGCTCTCTTCTGATCTCGACTGTGATCCCGCCCGTTTTCGAAGTCACCTTAAAGAATCGTCAGGTTCGGTTCATGCGATCCGGCTTGACAGGGGCCGGGATCGGGAGGCCGCCCTCGCGCGAACGGGCGGCCGGCGGCGCCCGGAAACCGGGCATGAAAAAAGCACGCGGTGCGCCGGCACCGCGTGCTCCCGGGGTTCGAAAAGATCGGCGTCTCAGGCGGCCGAGAGCCGGGTCTTGCGCATCAGGGCCTCCTCGACGGTGCCGTCGCCGTCGAGGTAGCCGTGCCGCTTCGGGTTCGGCATGATCAGCGAGCCGATGAAGGCGATGCCGAGCATGACCGTCACGTACCAGAAGAACGTGCTCTCGGAGCCGACCTGCTTCAGGTAGAGCGCGACCATCTCGGCGGTGCCGCCGAACAGCGAGTTGGCAATGGCGTAGGAGAGGCCGACGCCGAGCGCCCGCACCTGCGTCGGGAACAGCTCGGCTTTCACGATGCCGCTGATGCCGGTGTAGAAGCTGATCACGATCAGCCCGATCATGATCAGGGCGAAGGACAGGACCGGGTTCTGGGTGGACCCGATCGCCGTCATCAACGGCACCACCATGAGGGTGCCGAGGCCGCTGTAGAGCAGCATGTTGGCCTTGCGGCCGATCCGGTCGGAGAGCCAGCCGAAGAACGGCTGGATGATCATGTAGACGAACAGCGCGGCCGTGGAGATCTGCGAGGCCGTGACCTTGTCGATATGCGCCGTGTTGAAGAGGTATTTCGGCATGTAGGTGGTGAAGGTGTAGAAGCTCAGCGAGCCGCCGGCGGTGTAGGCCAGCACCACGCAGAACGCGCGCCAGTGCTTGAACAGGGCCGAGAAGGTGCCGGAATCCTTCTTTGCCATGTCCTCCTTGGTCGCCGTCTCGTCGAGGGACGAGCGCAGGTAGAGGGCGACCACCGCCGCGATGGCACCGATCACGAACGGGATGCGCCAGCCCCAGGCGGTCAGTTCCTGGGCGGTGAGGAAGCTCTGGAGGACGATCAGCACCAGCGAGGCGAGGAGCTGGCCGCCGATCAGGGTGACGTACTGGAACGAGGCGAAGAAACCGCGCCGGCCCTTCACGGCGATCTCGCTCATGTAGGTGGCGCTGGTGCCGTACTCGCCGCCCACCGACAGGCCCTGGATCATCCGGGCGAGCAGCAGCAGGGCCGGCGCGAGCTGGCCGACCGTGGCGTAGGTCGGCAGCACCGCGATCATCAGCGACCCGGCGCACATCATCAGCACCGAGATCAGCATCGACGTCTTGCGGCCGAGGCGGTCGGCGATGCGGCCGAACAGCCAGCCGCCGATCGGGCGCATGAAGAAGCCCACCGCGAACACCGCGGCCGATTGCAGGAGCTGACTGGTGCTGTCGCCGGCCGGGAAGAACACCGGCGCGAAGTAGAGCGCGAAGAACGCGTAGCAGTAGAAGTCGAACCACTCGACGAGGTTGCCCGACGAGGAGGCGACGATCGCCTTGATCCGACGTCGGTTGTCGGCGGCTTCTTCCGCCTTCGTTGTGATGGTGCCGGCCCCACCTGTCATCCGTTCCGTCCCTGTGCTCTGTGCAACGCCGTTCCGCGGCTCGCTTTGGCGGGACGTTACCGCCTGAGCCGAATTTCACAAGGGCGATCAGCAGGTTGCAGGAGACAGACAAGCTCATCATGAAACCAGGCTGTGGAAGACGCGAGCTTGAGCTTGGCTGGACTGATCCGACAGGTTCGACATCTGGGTCGCAAAGATCAGCGCAAGAAAACCGGGAACGGTTTGTCGAAGATGCCCGTTGCGGGGGGCATCGACGTCGAGCGGCGTCTGGCGGCAATGAGAGTGGAATCGATCCCATGAGCAAGCTCTTTCGGAGCACGGTGACGGCGGCAGCCCTGGTGATTGGTGCAGCGAGCGCATTCGCGCAGGGCGGACCCGGCGGTGCCGGCGGCGGAGCGGGCGGCGGCGGTGGCGCTGGCGCCGGCGGGGCCGGGATGGGTGCCGGCGGCGCCGGGGCAGGCGGCGGAGCCGGTGGAGGCGCTGGCGGTGGAGCCGGTGGCGGCGGGATGCGCGGCGGTGCGGGTGGCGGCGCAGGCGGGGCCGGGATGCGCGGAGGTGAGGCCGGCGGTGCCGGTGCGGCCGGTGGCGCACAGCGCGGCGAGGCCGGCGGAGCCGGTGCCCGTGGCGCCGAGGGCGGCGCGGGTCGCCAGGACGGCCGTTCGGGTCCGGCGGCCGGCGAACGCGGTGGCCGCGAGGACGGCGGAGCCGCGGCGCGGGGTGATCGTGACGGCAAGGCCGACCGGGATGGCAAGGCCGATCGGGATGGCAGAGCGGACCGCGATGGCAAGGCCGATCGGGATGGCAAGGCCGATCGGGATGGCAAGGGCGTTCGCGGCGACCGGGACGACCGCGGGGGCCGCGACGGCCGGGCGGATCGCGAGGGCCGAGGCGGTCGTGGCGACCGCGGCGATCGCGGTGCGGTCCGGGGTGCCTATGGCCGCCTGGGTGCGCCGCAGCGGACGGAATTCCGCCAGAGCGTGTTCCGCCGCGGCATTCCGCGCCTCGCCGCCGGCGCCTTCGCGCTCACCGTCGGCACGGCCATCGCCCGCAGCTACACCCTCTACGACCTGCCGCCGGACATCGTCCGGATCGCGCCGGAATACGAGGATTACCGCTACGTGCTGGTGGACGACGACATCGTCATCGTCGATCCCGATACATACGAGATCGTCGACGTGATCCGCGGCTGATCCGAGCGATCAGGATTCGGGGGGGCGGGGCTTCGGCTCCGCCCCTTCGCGTGTCCGCTCAGCGCTTGCGGTCGAGGAGCCCGGAGACCACCCGGGCGGTGTAGTCGACCATCGGCACGATGCGCGCGTAGTTCAGGCGCGTCGGGCCGATGACGCCCACCACGCCGACGATCTTCTGCGAGCCGTCTCGGAAGGGCGCCGCGATCATCGACGAGCCGGAGAGCGAGAACAGCTTGTTCTCCGAGCCGATGAAGATCCGCACGCCCTCGCCGCCCTCGGCCCGGGACAGGAGCTCGATCACGTCCTTCTGGGTCTCGAGGTCGTTGAACAGCAGGCGGATGCGCTCGAGATCCTCCGCCGCGCGCAGGTCGTCGAGGAGGTTGGCCTGTCCGCGCACGATGAGCTGGCGGGCATCCGAGGGGCCGACGCTCACCGCGAGGCCGGCATCGACCAGGCGCTCGGTGATGACGTCGAGCTCGCGCTTCATCGCCTGCCGGCCCGATTCGATCTCGGCCCGCAACGTTCCGAGGGTCCGGCCCTGCAGGCGGGCGTTCAGGTAGTTCGAGGCCTCCTGGAGCGCGCTGGCCGGCAGGCCCGGCGGCAGGTCGAGGAGGCGGTTCTCCACCGAGCCGTCGTCGGAGACGAGCACGACCAGGGCCCGCGTCGGATCCAGGCGCACGAACTCGATGTGCTTGAGATGGACGTTGGTCTTGGTGGTCAGGACCACGCCGGCGCCGCGCGAGATGCCCGAGAGCAGCATCGAGGCCTCGGCGAGGGCGGAATCGAAGGTGTGGCCCGAGGCGGCCGCGCGCATCTGCGCCTCGATCCGCTCCTGCTCCTCGCGGCCGACATCGCCGAGCTCGAGCATGGCGTCGACGAAGAAGCGCAGGCCCTGCTCCGTGGGCAGGCGGCCGGCGGAGGCGTGCGGCGCGAAGATGAGCCCGGAATGCTCCAGGTCCGCCATGACGTTGCGGATCGAGGCCGGCGACAGCGCCATCGGCAGGATGCGGGCGAGGTTGCGCGAGCCGACGGGCTCACCGGTCGTGAGGTAGCTCTCGACGATCTGCCGGAAGATCTCGCGCGAGCGCTCGTTCAGCGCACTGAGCACCTGCATCTGCTGCGATGTCGAGAAGGGGCGGGCGGGCTCTGTCACGATCCATTCCTGAGGCGGAGAGTGTGACGATCTCCAGTGCTTTACACAATGCTTCCCGCGGTCGCCCCCCGGGGGAGATCACGCGGCGCCGAAGAAACAGCTTGGCCATGTGAGGCGTTCCGCGGGGTTCGTGCGTTGCTCAAGCCCATCGTCGAAGGCGGGCCGCGAGGCCGGGCCGACGACGACGGGACCCTGCCGATGTCCAGCTTGCGCGTTTCGCACAGAGGAGTGACCATCCCATGAGACCCACCGCCCGATCCGGTCTGATCAAGTCCCTTGCCATCGTCCTGGCGATGGTCGGTGCGATGCTCTTCGGGTCACCGCAGGGCGCCCAGGCCGCCCCCGCCATCGTCTCGTCCGAGGTGGCCGGCCCCGCCGCCACGATCACCGACGTGCAATACGGCGGCCACTGGCGCCACCACGGCCGCGGCTTCCGCCACCATCACCACCATGGCCGCCACTTCGGCCATCGTCACCACCGCCACTTCGGCCACCATTACGGCCGGCGCCACGGCCACCATTACGGTCATCGCCGCTACCGCTACTGATCCCAAGCGCGCGCCGCGGATTCGCGGTCCGTCCGCCGGGCCCTGCTCGCCAGGCACCACGCCTGGCGAGCAGGGGCGGCTCTTCCCGGATCGGGGCGACCCTTCCCGATAGGGGCGACTCTTGCCGGACGCCCCCCCGAACCGTAAAGCCGCTCTCCATCACATCCGGAAGGAGAGCGGCATGCGGCACTCGAAGCGTGCGACCGACGAACTGCGCAACGTCACCCTGGAGCGCGCCGTCTCCCGCCACGCCGAGGGCTCGTGCCTCGTCAGCTTCGGCGACACGAAGGTGCTCTGCACGGCCACCCTGGAGGAGCGCGGCCCCGGCTGGCTGCGCGGCTCGGGCAAGGGCTGGGTCACGGCCGAATACGCCATGCTGCCCCGGGCCACCCACGAGCGCACCCGGCGCGAGGTGAATTCCGGCAAGCCGTCCGGCCGGACCCAGGAGATCCAGCGCCTGATCGGCCGATCCCTGCGCGCGGTCACCAACCTTCCGGCCATGGGCGAGCGCCAGATCACGGTCGATTGCGACGTGATCCAGGCCGATGGCGGCACCCGCACCGCCGCGATCACCGGGGCCTGGGTCGCCCTGCACGACTGCTTCGCCTGGATGCGCGGCCGCTCGATCATCTCGGTCGACCCCCTGCGCGACCACGTGGCGGCGGTCTCCTGCGGCATCTACAAGGGCAAGCCCGTCCTCGACCTCGACTACGCCGAGGATTCCGGGGCCGAGACGGACGCCAACTTCGTCATCACGGGCACCGGCGGCCTCGTCGAGGTGCAGGGCACCGCCGAGGGCAAGCCCTTCTCGGAGGAGGAGCTGTTCGAGCTGATGCGGCTCGCCAAGGGCGGCATCCAGTCCCTCGTCGCCCTCCAGAAGCAGGCCGTGGCGTCGGGAGCCTCCGCATGAGCGGGCATCGCATCCTCACCGGCCGCGTCGTCATCGCGACCCACAATGCCGGCAAGCTCGTGGAGATGCGCGAGCTGCTGGCGCCGTTCGGGGTCGAGGCGGTCTCGGCGGGCGAGCTCGGGCTGGCCGAGCCCGACGAGACCGGCACGATGTTCGCCGAGAACGCCGCCATCAAGGCGCTCGCCGCCGCCACGGCCTCCGGCCTCCCGGCCTTCGCCGACGATTCCGGTCTCTGCGTCAACGCGCTGGACGGGGCGCCTGGGCTGTTCTCGGCGCGCTGGGCCGGTCCGTCCAAGGATTTTTCCGGCGCCATGACGCGCATCGCCTCGGAGCTCGACAAGCGCGGCGCCACCACCCGGCGGGCGCATTTCGTCTCCGCCCTGGTGATCGCCTGGCCGGACGGGCATACCGAGACCTTCGAGGGCCGGGTCTTCGGCGAGCTGGTGCCGCCGCGCGGCGCGAGCGGCTTCGGCTACGACCCGATGTTCCTGCCCGACGGCCACGACCGCACCTTCGGCGAGATCTCCTCGGAGGAGAAGCACGGGGTCGACTGGCAGACCGGCAACGCCCTATCGCACCGCGCCCGCGCCTTCGTGCTCCTGGCCCAGACCTGCCTGCGGCGTCCCTAAGACCGGCGCCGGGATTGCCAAACGGCGGCCCCGCGCGCACATCCGCGGCATGACCGAACCCACAGGCCCGGACCATCCGACCCGCGACGCGGGCTTCGGGGTCTACGTGCACTGGCCCTTCTGCGCCTCGAAGTGCCCCTATTGCGACTTCAACAGCCACGTGCGCCACGCGCCCGTGGACGAGGGGCGCTTCCTGAAGGCCTTCCGGACCGAGATCGCCCACGTGGCCGCGCGCACGCCCGGCCGGACCGTGTCCAGCGTCTTCCTCGGCGGCGGCACGCCCTCCCTGATGCAGCCCTCCACCGTCGCGGGGCTGCTCGACGCCATCGGGGGCGCCTGGGCCGTGGCACCCGGTGTCGAGATCACCCTGGAGGCCAACCCGACCAGCGTCGAGGCGACGCGCTTCCGCGGCTACCGGACCGCCGGCGTCAACCGCGTCTCCCTCGGCGTCCAGGCCATGGACGACCTCTCGCTGAAGCAGCTCGGGCGCCTGCACAGCGCGGCGGAAGCCATGGCGGCGGTGCGGGTCGCGGCGGCGCATTTCGAGCGCTACTCGTTCGACCTGATCTACGCGCGCCCGGACCAGAGCCCGGCCGCCTGGCGGGCCGAGCTCGAGGGCGCCATCGCCCGGGCGGCGGAGCACCTGTCGCTCTACCAGCTCACCATCGAACCGGGCACGCCGTTCTTCGGCCTCGCCGCCGCCGGCAAGCTGGTGCCGCCCGACGACGATTCCGCGCGCGCCCTCTACGACGTCACGCAGGAGGTCTGTGACCGGGCCGGCCTGCCGGCCTACGAGATCTCCAACCACGCCCGGCCGGGCGCGGAATCCCGCCACAACCTGCTGTACTGGCGCTACGGCGAGTATGCGGGCATCGGCCCCGGCGCCCATGGCCGCCTCCTCGGGGAGACGGGCCGGATCGGCACCGTCACCGAGCGGGCCCCGGAAGCCTGGCTCGCCCAGGTGGAGGCCCAGGGCCACGGCATCGTCGAGACCGAGGCGCTCGCGGCCTCCGACCAGGGCGACGAGTTCCTGATGATGGGCCTGCGCCTGCGCGAGGGGATCGACCCGGGGCGCTACGCCGCCCTCAAGGGGCGCGCCCTGGATTCCGCCCGGATCGACGACCTCGTCGCCGAGGGGCTGATCGCGCGCCGATCCGACGGCCGCATCGCCGCGACGCCGGCCGGCGCGCCGGTGCTCAACGCCGTGGTGGCGGCGCTCGCCGCCTGATCAGGTCCCCGAGGGGCCGAGCGTGCGGGGGGCCGGGCTGACGATCGCGGGCGCGCCGGAGCGGATCTCGTAGACCGCCAGCGCCCGGTCGCTCGGGCCGTCCGGCCGGAACCGGAAGGTCCCGTCCACGCCGGAGAAGCCCGAGGGGTTGGTCAGCGTGCTGTCGGCGAAGCGCTGCGAGCCGAACTGGCGTGACAGCGCCGCCATCAGCGACACCGCGTCATAGGCCAGGGTGGCGACCCGCGGCGGCACCGCGCCGAAGCGCGCCTGGTAGCGCTGCGAGAAGCCGTTGAAGCCGCCCGCGTCCGGCGCCGCGAACCAGCCGCCCTGGAGGGCGGGCAGCGCGAAGACGCGGGGATCGTTCCAGACGGCGGTGCCGATCGGCCGGACGCGGCCGGGGACGAACCCGGCCTTGGTCAGGGCGGGAGCGACGGTGGCGAGACCGTCCGGCGTGTCGGGGATGAAGAGCGCGTCGGCCTGGGCCGCCGGCCCGGTGATCAGCCCGCCGAGGCGCCCGATGGCCGCGGCCGGGTTGCCGACGGGATAGCGCTCGATCGCCACGAGCCGCTCGCCCTTGCGGGCCACCGCCTCGCGGAACTGGGCCTCGACGGCGTTGCCGTAACTCGAATCCGGGATCATCGCCGCGAAGGACTTGCGCCCGGACGCGACGGATTCGTCGACCACCCGGTCGACCTCGGCCTGGGGCAGGAAGCTCAGGAGGTAGGTGCCGCGCGCGGCCACCCCGGCATCGGTCGAGAAGGCGATGAGGGGCTTGCCCGCCGCGCGCACCACGCCGGCCGCCGCCTGGACGTTGGCGGCGAAGAGCGGGCCGAGGACGAGCTCGGCCCCGTCCGCCACCGCCGCCTGCGCGGCCTCGCGCGCGCCGTCCGGCGCGCCGCGATCGTCCTTCACCAGGATCTGCAGGTCGGGCTTCTGGAAATCCTCGATGGCCAGTTCGGCCGCGTTGCGCATCGCAAGGCCCACCGCCGAGCCCGGCCCGGTGAGCGGCACCACCAGGGCGACCTTCACCGATCCGGTGCCGATCCGTCCCCCCGCGGCGGGAACCGGCGCTTCCGCGGCCACGGCGTCCGGCTGGGGCGGCGGCACACGGTTCGAGAAGCGCCCGCCGCCATCGGGACCGCCGACGCAGGCTGCGAGCAGGAGCAGGGTCGAGATCCCGACGAGCCCCGATTTCAGCCTGTTCGCGCGCGTCATCGATGGCCCCCCTGTCGCCGGCTGACGACCCACGCTTGCAGTCTAGGGACCAAAAGTAAATGTGAGCCGACGCCCTCCCGTGCATTCCGCAGCGGGGGCCGATCGTGGCAAGGTCCGGCCATGACCCAGAAGATCGATCCTCGTCCCCGGCGGCGCCGCGACCCGGCCGCCACGGGCTCCGGCGCCCGCCCGCCCGCCACCTTCACGGCCTTCGGCCTCGCCGCGGAGGCCGAGGCGATCGAGCCCGGCCTGCACGTGGTGGCGACCCCGATCGGAAACCTGAAGGACGTCTCGTTCCGCGCGCTGGCGACGCTCGCCGCCGCCGATGCGGTCCTGGCCGAGGACACCCGCGTCACCCGTACGCTGCTGATGCATTACGGAATCACCACGCCACTGGTGGCCTATCACGAGCATTCTAACGCGGCGGTGCGCGAGCGGATGGTCGCCCGGATGCAGGCCGGCGAGGCCCTGGCCCTGGTCTCCGACGCGGGCACGCCCCTCGTCTCCGATCCCGGCTTCAAGCTGGTCCAGGCGGCGATCGAGGCGGGCCTCGCGGTCACGCCCATCCCCGGCCCCTCGGCGGTGATGACCGCCATCGTCGCCGCGGGCCTGCCCACCGACCGGTTCTTCTTCGAGGGATTCCTGCCGGCGAAATCGGGTGCCCGGCGCAACCGCCTGGAGGCGCTGGGGGGCATCCCCGGCACCCTGGTTCTGTTCGAATCCCCCCATCGCCTGCCCGAGATGCTGGTCGATGCCGTCGAGGTCCTCGGGGCGACCCGCCCGGCCGCCGTCGCCCGCGAACTGACCAAGCTCTACGAGACGGTCCGGCGCGGCAGCCTCGGGGATCTCGCCGCCCTCTACGTGGAGGAGGGCGCGCCCAAGGGCGAGGTGGTGGTGATCATCGGCACGCAGGACGAAGTCCCCGACGAGGCGCGGACCGATGCCGGCATCGACGCGGCCCTGACGGCGGCGCTCGCCCGACACTCGATCAAGGACGCCGCGACCCTGGTGGCGGAGGAGACCGGCCAGCCCCGCCGCGTCGTCTATGCCCGTGCCCTGGCCCTGGCCCGGCGCGACGATGAGGGATGAGGGCCGCGCCGCCGAGCGCCGGCGCAGCACCGAGTTGCGCGGCCGCACGGCCGAGACCTTGGCGCTCCTCGCCCTGATGCTGAAGGGCTATCGCCCGCTCGGGTCGCGCTTCCGCGCGGCGGGCGGCGAGATCGACCTGATCGTCCGGCGCGGGGCGACGATCGCGTTCGTGGAGGTGAAGGCGCGGGGGACGCTGGAGGCGGCGCAGGGCGCCATCGACGCCCGCAAGGTCGCGCGCTTCTCGCGCGCCGCCCGGGCCTGGATCAGCCGGCATCCGTCGACCGACGCCGCGACGTTCCGGGCGGATGCGGTCTTCGTCTCGCCGCGGGCCTGGCCCCGGCACGTGGCCGACGCCTTTCCGATCCGGTGAGGTCAGGCGCGCGCGGCGGCCACCGCGGCGATCAGCGTCCGCTTGAGGTCGGCCTGGCTGAACGGCTTCTGGACGACCGGGCGCTCCCGAAACGGCTCGCGGATGCCGGCGCCGCCATAGCCCGTCGAGAACACGATCGGAAGGTTGCGCTTCACGATGGCCTCGGCCACCGGGTAGATCGGCTCGCCGGCGACGTT
This sequence comes from Methylobacterium sp. AC433, assembly GCF_979253015.1. Lineage (NCBI taxonomy): Bacteria > Pseudomonadati > Pseudomonadota > Alphaproteobacteria > Hyphomicrobiales > Methylobacteriaceae > Methylobacterium > Methylobacterium sp. AC433. The sequence goes on from NZ_CEEDBN010000010.1 coordinate 51,310, forward strand.
GACGTCGAGGATGGCGACCTCGAAACTCTCGTTCTGTGCCATCTCGAGGGCGGTCGACAGACGCGCGGCGGGTCCGACCACGGTGCAGCCGAAATCGAGCAGCATGTCCTCGAGCAGCATCGAGATCGCAGCCTCGTCCTCGACGACAAGCACGCGAGCCCCGTTGAGAAGGTCTTCGTCCACTTGAGCACTCACGCCGGGGCTTCTTCCCTTCGATCCGTTCGGAATTCCGAAAACCCTTCCGCGGAAGGTCTTCGGATGTTCGCTCCCACCGTGTGCAAACGGCCCCGCGTCTCGCGAACGATCCAGGGTCCGGGCGAGACCGCAAGGCCCGCTGACCGGCCCGGCACAGATCGAGCCGTCGCCCGTTCCGCGGGGCGTGTCAAGCACCTGACGGTTGCCAGAGGCCGTCGGAGAGCATGCAATGTTACGGTCTGAAACATTTCCGCGTCGCCGACACCCATCGGTAGGCAGCGCCCCCTCGCACGCCAACAACCTATGTTAATCGGACGGGCTCCGGTGCGAGACCCGACCCGACGCAGGGCGCTGCTCTGGCTCGGCCTTGCCGGGGCGGCGGCCGGTCCGGCCGCGGCCGACGCGCCGCTCGTCGTGGCCTCGAAGAGCGACACCGAAGGGGCGCTCACGGGCGCGATGATCGCCCGGGTCCTGGAACGTCTCGGACTGCCGGTCCTGCGCAAGCTCGGGCTCGGGCCGACCCTGATCGTCCGCAACAGCCTGCTGTCGGGCGAGATCTCGATCTATCCCGAATACACCGGCAACGGCGCGTTCTTCACCGGGACCGAGACCGACCCGGTCTGGAAGTCGCCGCAGGGCGCCTACGAGACGATCCGGCGGAGGGATGCCGAGCGCGGCCTCGCCTGGCTGACGCGGGCGCCCGCCAACAACACCTGGCTCATCGCCGTCAACGGGGCGCTCGCCCGGCGCGAACATCTCGCGACGATGGCCGACTTCGCCGGGGCGGTCCGCCGCGGCGTGATCACGCTCGCGGCCTCCACCGAGTTCGTGGAGAGTCCGGCGGCCCTGCCGGCCTTCGAGGCGGCCTACGGCTTCGCCCTGCCTCTCGACCGCATCGTCAGCCTGCCCGGGGGCGACACCTCGGTGACCGCACGGGCCGCCGCGCAGGGCATCAGCGGCGTGAATGCCGGCATGGTCTACGGGACGGACGGGGCGCTCGCGGCCCTCGACCTCGTCGTGATGAGCGATCCCCTCGGCGCCCAGATCGTCTACGAGGTCGCCCCCGTGATCCGGCAGGCCGACCTCGCCCGCCACCCGGAGATCGCCCCTGCCCTCGCGCGGGTCTTCACGCGCCTCGATGCGGAGACCTTGCGGCGGCTCAACGCCCGCATCACCGTCGACGGCGCGGTCGCCGAGGCGGTAGCGGAGGACTTCCTGTCCACGAACGGATTGCTGCCGTGATGGCGAGCCTCCGACAGGGCAGGGCGCACCTGCCCGGCATTCGCCCGCTCCTCGCGGCGACGGCGTGGCTCGGCGCCCTGGTCCTCGCCCTGGCGCATCTGCCCCTCCTGAGCGTCGCCGAGAACCGGCTCGCCCTCGGACACCCGGTGACGGGTCTCGCGGCCCTCGGCACGACGGGCCTCGTCGTGCTGGCGCTGGCGGCCGGCGCCATCGGCCTCACCGCCGCTTCGCGGCGCAGGGCCGGCGCCGTGGCGGCCGTCCTGCTGCTGATCCTCGCCACGCTCCTGCTCGGGCAGGGGCTCGGGAGGGGCGCCGCCCTCTCCCTGGCCGGCCTTCCCCTGGCGGCCCGGGCCAGCCTCGGTTCGGGATGCTGGCTGTCGCTGGCCCTCCTCGGCGGCGCCCTCGGCCTCGCGGTCCGGCGCGCACGCCTCCTCGGCCTCGGCCTCGCCGCAGGCGTGCTCCTGAGCCTCGCCCTGGCCGCGATGGGCCGAGCGGGTGCCTTCGACGCCCTCTCGCTCGCCGTCGAGTACGCGGCCCGGCGCGGCACGGTGAACGCGGCGATCGGAGAACACGTCGCCCTCGCGGGCGCCGCGCTGGTCCTCGCCAGCCTGCTGGCGGTCGGATTGTCGCTGGCATCGCGCGGGCAGGGGCTGGTGGCCCTGGTCCTCGGCGGGCTCCAGGTCGTGCCCGCCGTCGCCCTCCTCGGCGCGATGGTCGCCGCGACGTCGGCCCTCCTGCGCGCCGTCCCGGCCCTGCGCGACCTCGGCCTCTCGGCCCTCGGTCCCGTTCCGGCCGTCGTCGCCATCGCCGCCTACCTGGCTCTGCCGCTCTGGCGCGGCCTCGCCCTGGCCCTGCGGGCGCCCGACGCCGACACGCTCCTGGCCGCCGAGGCTCTCGGCCTCTCGCGCAGGCAGATCCTGGCCCGGATCCGCCTGCCGATCGGGGCGCCGGTCCTCGTCGGCGCCGTCCGGGTCGCCGCCGTGCAGGGCCTCGGCCTCGCCACCCTCGGCGCCTTGGTCGGCGCCGGCGGCCTCGGACGCATCGTCTTCGACGGCATGGCGCAGTTCGCTCCCGACCTGATCCTCCTCGGCGCGATCCCCGTGGTGGTGCTCTCGCTCCTGGCCGAACGGGGACTCGGCCGGCTCGAGGCGGCCGCGCGGCGGCGGTGGCACGCATGAGGATCCGAGACCTGAAGAGAACCCGGGACAGGAAGCGTCTCCGGATGTCGCCCGCCCTCGGTTTCGCCCTGACGGGTCTGGCCCTGGCGGCCGCCAGCCATCCCGCCATCGCCGGCTGGATCACCGAGGCGCTGGGCGAGCCCGCCCGCCGCCCGCTGGCGGTGGGACGCCTGCTCGAGCTGGCGCGCGCGCACCTCGTCCTGGCCGGGACCGGCCTCGCCCTCGTGGCCGTCCTGGGCATCGGCCTCGGAATCCTGGTGACCCGGCGCTTCGCCGAGCCGTGGCGCCCCGCCATCGACGGCCTCGCGGCGGCGGCGCAGGCGGTCCCGCCGGTCGTCGTCGTGGCCCTGGCCCTGCCGGTGCTCGGCTTCGGCGGGCCACCGACGCTGCTCGCCCTCGTCGCCTACGGCATCATGCCGGTGCTGCGCGGGACGGCGGGCGGAATCGCCGGCGTGCCTCCCGAAGCCCGCGAGGCCGGGCGGGCGATCGGCCTGAACCGGCTCCAGATCCTGTGGCGGATCGAGTTGCCCCTCGCCGCGCCCGACATCGTCGAGACCCTGCGGACCGCGCTGGTGCTGGCCATCGCCACGGCCGCCGTCGGCGCCCTGGCTGGCGCCTCGACCCTGGGCACGCCCATCGTGGCCGGCCTACAGAACCAGAACACCGTGGCGATGCTCCAGGGCACCGCCGCCACGGCCGCCCTGGCCTTCCTCGCCGACGCCGCGCTCCTGGCGGGCGTCGGCCGGTGGCGGTCTACTCGTCCTTGAACACCACCTGCGTGCCGCGGCTGACGCGGTTGGCGAGATCGCGCGCGTCCCAGTTCGTCAACCGGATGCAGCCGTGGGATTCGGTCTTGCCGACCTTCTCCGGCTCCGGCGTGCCGTGGATGCCGTAGGACGGGATCGACAGGTCGATCCAGACCACGCCGACCGGGTTGTTCGGCCCCGGCGGGATCGTGAACTTGGTCTTCGCCTTGACCCCGGCGAACTGGTATTTCGGGTTGTAGGTGTAGGTCGGCGCGTAGGCGACGCCCTCGACCTTCGCCTCGCCGGACGGCGCCGGCTTCTCATCGCTGCCGATCGAGGCGGGGTAGAACGCCACCAGCTTCCCGTCCTTGTCGAAGGCCCGCACGTTGCGGCTCTCCTTGTCGACCTCGATGCGGGTCACGTCCTTGGTGTCGCGATCCTTGAGGTCGGGCGCCTGGGCGCCGGCATCCTTCGCCTCCGCGGCCTTGCCCTCGTCGCGCCTGGCGTCCTTGCTCGGTTCCTTCTTGCTCGGTTCCTTCTTGCTCGGTTCCTTCTTGCTCGCCTCCTTCTTGCTCGCCTCCTGGGCCTGCTTCTTGGCGGCCTTCTCCTCCGCCGTCGGCTTGCCGGTCTCCAGCGGCTTCACAGCGGCGACCAGGATCGTCGTGCCGGCCTTGCCGAAATCAGCGTCCGGATTGAGCGCGCCGAGGAGATCGGGGGACATGTGGAAGCGCTCGGCCAGCATCTCGCGCGGACTGGTGTAGCCCAGGGCGTCGAGGTCGGCCTGATCCTCCATCTTCGGCGGCATCTCGTCGACGAACGGCCCGGCCGCGTCGGCCTCCGTGATGGCGTACGCGGTCAGCACCGGATCGCGGCTGGTGGCCTGCAGCTTGTCGGCGAGGTCCGGCTTGATCTCCGTCTCGGGCTTGAGGCCGTTGGCGGTGGCGAAGGCCGCCAGGGCGCCGCGGAGGTTGTCGCCGTCGCGCCCGTCGATGGCGCCGGGCGAGAAGTGCGCCCGGTCGAGGAGGACCTGGGCCTTGATCAGGGCGGGCTCGGGCCGCTTCGCGCCGCTGCGCCTGGCCGCCTCGCCCTTGTCCGCCTTCTTCGCGTCGCTCTTCTTCGCCTCGCCATCCTTGGCATCGGGCTTCGTCGCGTCCTCGGCCGGCGCCAGCGCGGCGGATTCCACCGCCTCGCGCGTCAGGGCCGGCGCCTCGGCCTTGCCCTTCGTCTCGGCGCGCGCTCCGCCCGCCAGCGTGACCAGGGTCAGGACCGCGAGGCCGCCGATGGCCCGCCCGCCGATCCGTGTCGAAGGATACCTGATCACCGAAGAACTCCCGCGCTATCCGCCTGATGGCGCAGAAGTAAGCGCGCTGGGGCGTTCAGCGTTCCGCCCCTCACTGACACAGGCGGTGGCCGGCATTGCGCTGCCGCTCGTCGAGGTGGAGATGGTTGGCATGCGCCGCATCCGAGCCCGGGCCGAGGACCGTGCGGAAGAAATCGCAGGCCCGGCCCCGCGCCGCGGCGAGGAAGGTCGCCTCGGGCGTCCCCTCGGGCGCGGCCAGGACGGAGATCGCCGGGCGATTGGCGAAGGTGAAGCCCATCACGTCGACCCCGTTGGCGAAGCTGTGCTCGCTCAGCTTGGCGTCGGGATCGTGGTTCTGGCCCCGGCACTCGTAGGAGGTGCCGATCGTCAACCCCTTCAGCGGCTGGCCGAGGTCGCGTTCGGCGGCGACCTGCGCCTCCGTCGCCCAGCGGGCGAGGGATTCGGCCGCCGCGCAGACCAGGGTCACGGACGGCGTCAGGGCGAGGTCGTCGGCGAGCGCCGTGACCTTGAGGGGCTTGGCGGCCCCGCACTGGCCGTTCGTGATGGCCGGCAGGGGTTCGAACCGGGCGCCGAGGCGCTCCAGGCGGCGGCGGCAGCCGCTGTCGTCGGCGGGCGCGACGGTGAGCGCGAGCGCGGGGGCCGAGAGCTCGGCCGGCCGCGGCGGCGGGGCCGGCACCTCGGCGCCTTCCGACGGCTTGACCGGCTCGGGCTCGCGGGCCTTGGCGGAATCCGCGGGCGGCGAAACGGCGGGCGCCGAGATTGCGGGCGCCGAGATTGCGGGCGCGGAGAGTTCGGGCGGGCGCTCGGGCGGGCGCGGGGCCTCGGCCGGTACCGGCGCCGGCGTCGCGAGTTCGGGCGGGCGCTGGGGCGGCTCCGGCGGCGGCATCGGGATCGCGGTGGCGTCGGAGGGCACGCCCCTCTGCTCGGCCATCGCGGCGCCGGTCAGGGCGCCTCCGCCGGACAGGGCGAGGATCGCGGCCGCGGCGAGGCGCGTGGCGAGGCGGTGGCGCAGGGGCATCTCGTTCCCGATCTGGTCCGTCGAAACTGGTCCGTCTCGGCGGACGGCCTGTAACGGCCGAGACGACCGCAGGGTTCGAACGGGCGGAAGCGTGACGGATGACGCCCCGCGACGCCGCCGACCGCGCGCACGGCTTTGCGCTTCGCGCCCACGTGCTTACCTTGCGGCGCGACGCGCGACGAACCGCTCGAAGGAACCGCGAATGACCATTGGCACGCCCGACGCTTCCCAGGAGACCGCCCAGGAGACCGCCACCGCCCCGGCGCAGATCGGGCCCTTCGCGGAGCGGACCTGGTCGACGCCCCACGGGCTGCCGCCCTTCGAGCAGATCGCGCCGGCCCATTACCTCCCGGCCTTCGAGGCCGCGCTCGCCAGCCACCGGGCCGAGATCGACGCCATCGCGGCGGAGACGAGCCCGGCGCGCTTCGACGACACGGTCGCGGCCCTGGAGCGGGCCGGGCACGACCTCGACCGCGTCGCCTCGGTGTTCTTCAACCTGAGCGGCAGCCACACCAATCCCGAGCTCCAGGCCGTCGAGCGCGCCATCACGCCCCGCCTCGCCCGCCACGGCAGCGCGATCTACCTGAATGCGGCCCTCTGGGCGCGCATCTCCGCCGTCGATGCCGAGGCCGAGCGGCTCGGACCGGAGGAGCGGCGGGTGCTCGACCGCTACCGGACCCGCTTCCGCCGCTCGGGCGCCGACCTCGCGCCGGACGCCAAGGCCCGGATGGCCGAGATCGCCGCGCGCATGGCCGAGCTCGGCACCACCTTCAGCCAGAACCTCCTGGCGGACGAGAGCGCCTTCGCGCTGCCCCTGGAGAGCGAGGACGACCTTGCCGGGCTGCCGCCCTTCCTGCGCGCCGCCGCCGCCTCGGCCGCCCGCGAGCGCGGCAGCGCGCACGGCCACGTCATCACCCTGTCGCGGTCGCTGATCGAGCCGTTCCTGGTCTTCTCCACCCGCCGCGACCTGCGCGAGAAGGCCTACGAGGCCTGGACCCGCCGCGGCGAGGGCGGCGGCGCCACGGACAATCGCGGCATCATCGCCGAGATCGTCTCCCTGCGGGCCGAGCGCGCGCGCCTCCTCGGCTACGACAGCTTCGCGCATTTCAAGCTCTCGGACACGATGGCCGGTTCGCCCGACCGGGCGATGGACCTGCTGCGCAACGTCTGGACGCCGGCCCACCACCAGGCCGCCGCCGAGCGCGACCGGCTCCAGGCCCTGGTCCAGGCCGAGGGCCACAATTTCGACCTCGCCAAGCACGACTGGCGCCACTACGCGGAGAAGCTGCGCCGGGCCGAGCACGACCTCGACGAGAGCGAGATCAAGCCGTACCTGCCCCTCGACGGCGTCATCGCGGCGGCCTTCGACACGGCCGAGCGGCTGTTCGGCCTGCGCTTCACGGAACTGCCCGACGTGCCGCGCTACCATCCGGACGTGCGCGCCTGGGCCGTGCGCAACGCCGACGGCTCGGAGGTCGGTCTGTTCCTCGGCGACTATTTCGCCCGCGCCACGAAGCGCAGCGGCGCCTGGATGAGCGCCTTCCGCTCGCAGGAGCGGCTCAACGGCGACATCAAGCCGATCATCGTCAACGTGATGAACTTCGCCAAGGCTCCGGAGGGCGAGGCGACGCTGCTCTCCTTCGACGATGCCCGCACCCTGTTCCACGAATTCGGCCATGCCCTGCACGGCCTCCTGTCCGACGTGACCTACCCGCTGCTGGCGGGCACCGCGGTCGCGGGCGACTTCGTCGAATTGCCGTCGCAGCTCTACGAGCACTGGCTCGAACAGCCCGAGGTGCTGCGCAAGCACGCCCGGCACCACCGCACCGGCGAGCCGATGCCGGAGGACCTGCTGAAGCGGCTGCTCGCGGCCCGGACCTTCAACCAGGGCTTCGCCACCATCGAGTACACCTCGTCGGCCATCGTCGACATGACGCTGCACCTGTCGAGCGGCGGCGAGGACGGCCTCGACGTAACCGCCTTCGAGGCGGACGCCCTGAAGCGCATCGCCATGCCGGCGGAGATCTCGATGCGGCATCGGACGCCGCACTTCGCGCACATCTTCTCGGGCGACGGCTATGCCGCCGGCTACTACAGCTATCTCTGGTCGGAAGTCCTCGACGCCGATGCGTTCGACGCCTTCCGCGAGGCCGGCGACATCTTCCATCCCGAGACGGCGGCCCGGCTGCGCAAGTACGTGTACGGGGCCGGCAACCTGCGCGATCCGGGCGAGGCCTACACCGCCTTCCGCGGCCGCCTGCCGAGCATCGACCCGCTCCTGCGCCAGCGGGGGCTCGCGGCCTGAAAACAGGGTAACGGTTTCGTAAAGAAACAGCCTTAACCAATGCTTCCTGCCCCATCAGGAAGCATTGGTCATGACGGATAAGGTCCTCGCGGCGTCGGCGGAACCCTCGCCCGACACCCTGCTCAAGCAAGCGATCCTCGGCGCCCGCGCCTCGGCCGAGAAGGCCGCGGCGCCACCGACCGAGACCGGCACGGCCTGGGCGGGCAGGTTCCGCGTCGAGCCGCGCCTCCTCGCCATCGCTGCTGCGAGCCTCGGTCTCGGGTCGCTTCTGGGCGCGGGCGCGATGGGCCTGACGGCCCCAAGGGGAACCGAGAGCGGCGAGACCCTGACGCAGATCCGCCACCAGATAGAGATCGGCCGCACCGAATCCGAGCGCCAGGTCGAGCGCCTGGCCAAGGGGATCGCCCAGCTCCAGGACAATGCGGAGGCCGCCCGCACGGAAGCCAAGGCCCGCCACACGAACCTCGCCGAGCGGCTCGGCCGGGCCGAGCAGAGCCTCACCACGAAGCTCACCGCCACCGGCGACCGCCTCGAACAGGCCGAGAAGGACCAGACCGCACGATTGGCGGCCCTCACCACGCAGATCGAGAAGCGCGCCGCCGCTCCGGTTCCGGCCGCGGCGCCGCAGGCGGCCAAGGCCATGCCAGCGGAGCCCACCGAGACCGGCACGATCCCGGACAAGCCGAAGCCGTCACCGGCCGAGGGCTGGGCCGTGCGCGAAGTCTACGACGGCGTGGCGGTGCTGGAGGATCGCAAGCGGCGACTGGTCGAGGTCGGCCTCGGCGACACCATTCCGGGCGTCGGACGAATCGAAAACATCGAGCGGCGCGGCAAGACCTGGGTCGTGGTGACGAAGCAGGGAACGATCACGCCGCAGGCTTGGTGAGATCGAAGCAAGCCGATGCCGTGGGCCGGAGAGACGCGGCGCGAGCCTAGGAAGCCTGTGCCTCGATCTCGGTCTCGGCGCTGCGCACGGGAAACCGCGGCTCGATCGTCAGCGGATCGGCGATCATCGAGCCGCGGGCCGCACGGTTGCGGCCATGGGTCAGGGCCCGGGTCTGCGCCTCCGCGGACGGATGCAGAATCGCCGTCAAGAAGGCAAAGCCTTCGAAATCGGCATCGAGGTTCTTGGCTTCGAACACTGGCATGGCGGTCACCGGACCCGAGGTCCTGAATGGCCCCCGGAAGGGAGCCTCAAGACCCGTCATTGGCAGATAATGTGGACAACGGCAATAAGTTCCGAAAGCCGACGATTATTTACCCTTAATTTACGTATGCCCGCCGCCAAAGGTTAACGCCGTGTGGCAGCGCACCCATTACAGTGTTCGCGCGTCGCGGTAGATTCCCGTCGGCAGCCCGGCGACATCGGTCTCGACGGCGAAGAGGTGGCCGGCCATCGGGTCGATCGTGGGGTCGCGGCCACGCGTTCCGGTGGTGATGAACAGGGTCGTGAGGTCGGGCCCGCCGAAGGCGCACTTGGTGACGAGCGCGGTCGGGACCGGCAGGACGCGCTCGATCGCGCCGTCCGGATCGTAGCGAGTGATGCGCGATCTGCCGTAGTGACAGCCCCAGAGATGCCCCGCCGCGTCGACGGTCAGGCCGTCGGGCCTGCCCCAGCCCGATTCGAAGACGGCGAAGGACCGGGGTGGCCCGATCCCATCGTCATCGACGCGATGAACCCGGATCAGCCCCTCGGTGGTATCGGCGGTGTAGATGCGGCGGCCGTCGGGCGTCACCACCGGGCCGTTCGAGACCACCACCCGGCCGCCGAAGGCATCGAGGCGCTCGCCATGCCAGCGGTGGAAGATGCCGGTCGGCTCAGCCTCGGCGTCGTCCATGGCCCCGAAGTACAGGGCGCCGTCCGGTCAGACATAGCCGCTGTTGAGCCGGTTGCCCGAGCGAGGAGCGTCGGGCGTGATCAGCGGGCGTCTCCGGCCGCTCTCGAGGTGCAGCAGGGCGATGCCGGCCTCGAATCCGGCGAGCAGCGTGTCCGGATCTTCGGTGAGGAGCGCGAAGCCGAGCCTCTCGTCCTGCGGATGGTGCTGCGTCGCCCCGCTCGCCGGGTCGTAGCGCCAGATCGTCGGCTTCTCGACGTCCACCCAGATGAGCGCGCCCGACCGGGCGTCCCAGGTCGCCTCCTCGCCGAGTTCGCAGCCGCAGGGAACGGCGATGCGCGGCGTATGCGAATGGACGCTGACGGTGAATCTTATCTCGGACTCCGGGGGCAGGTGGCTCGATCGGCGAGACGGCGACGGTCCCTTCGCGCGGCTCCGGTCAGGCGACGTCCTCGCGCAGGAGCTCGGTATTGGCCGCGAAGGCCGCCATGGCGCCCTCGGCGGCGGCGACCACCGCGAACTGCACCCGACGGGAGGCGTCGCCCGCGACGAACAGGCCGGGCACGTTGGTGGTCTCGTACTCGCCTGTGGGCACGACGCCCTTGTGGGTCAGGTCGCAGCCGAGCTGTGTGATGAGGTCGGAGGGGTCGCAGGGCATCGGCATCAGGAAGACCGCGTGGCAGGGCAGGGCGCTGCCGTCCGTGAAGCGGATGCGCTGCGGCTGCCGCCCATCGCCCTCCAGGCGCCGGATCGGCGTCTCCACGATGCGGACGCCATGGCGTCCGAGGCGCTTCCGGTCGTGCTCGGAGAAGTCGGTCGGATGGGCGTCGGTGCAGAGGGTGACGTCGTCGCTCCAGACCGTCAGCTCCAGAGCCATGCCCTTGGCGGCCCGGCCATGGGCATAGACCACGAGGGGCCGGTCCCGATTCTCGTAGCCGTCGCAATAGGGACAGGAATGGACGCCGTGACCCCAATAATCCTCGAAGCCCTCCACCGAGGGCAGGGCCTGGTGCAGGCCCGTGGCGAGGATCAGCTTGCGGGTCGCCTCTCGGGTTCCGTCGGCGAGCAGGACCGAGAAGCCGTCGTCCCGGCGCTCGGCTCGCGTGATCTCGGCCTCACGCCGCTCCACGGTCGGGTACCGGGCGAGATCGGCCTCGGCCTGCGCCCGCAGCTCCAGGGGCGGGGTTCCGTCCCGCGTGAAGACGCCCCAGCTTCGCGGCGTGACCGCGTTGCGCGGATGCCCGGCATCGCAGAGCAGGACGTTGCGGCGGCAGCGGCCGAGGATGAGCGCCGCGTTGAGCCCCGCGGGGCCGCCGCCGACGATGATGACGTCGCGCATGTCGTGCCGCTCCCCGGTCCGGACTGTCCGAGGCTCAACGGCTCGACCGGGGCGGATGTTCGGTCGCCTGCCCCGCGGACAAGAAAAAGGGCGCTTTCGCGCCCTCGTTCCGTCCCGCAGGGGTGATGCGCCTCAGGCGGCGGTCGGCGCCTTCACGGGGATGCCCTTCTCGGACAGGAACTGCTGCAGCTCGCCCGACTGGAACATCTCGCGGGTGATGTCGCAGCCGCCGACGAATTCGCCTTTCACGTAGATCTGCGGGATCGTCGGCCAGTTGGAGAAGGCCTTGATGCCGTCGCGGATCGCCATGTCGTCGAGGACGTTCACGCCCTTGAACGGCACCTCGAGGTAGTTGAGGATCTGCACGACCTGGCCCGAGAAGCCGCACATCGGGAATTGCGGTGTGCCCTTCATGAACACGACCACGTCCTGGGACTTGATCTCGTTCTCGATGGTGGTGTTCGCGTCGCTCATGGTGTCTCGATCCTCTAACGTGTGACGCTGATCTAATGATGGTCGGCCGGCCTGTTCAAGGTCGCGGCCAAGCGTTCGAGCGCCCAATCCATCGTGAAGGTCTCGGCGACGAGTTCGTCCGGGGTGAACGGCATCCTGTCGGGCAGGCCCGCGACACGATGATCGTCGTACGTCCGAAGCGATGCTTCCGCCTGGAGTCGGGCCGTCTTCAGGACATGGATGAGGGTCTGGAGCAGTGGCTGCTCCGCCGCGCTGATCTGCGACCGCCCCGCGCTCTCGATCTCCACGGCGACGTTCTCCCAGTCGAGAATGTTCGCCGGGTCGGGCCGCCGCGCGAGTTCGTGCAGGGTCGAGGCCTGCTGCTCGGCCCAGGTCACGATGTCGTCGTCGTAGAGGCTCGGCTGGTCCATGCGGTCCGCCTCCGGAGGGGCCTCAATCCTGCGGGACGCCCGTGGTCAGCGCAAGGGCGTGCAGCACGCCCCCCATCCGCCCCTGGAGCGCGCCGTAGACCATCTGGTGCTGCGCGACCCGGGTCTTGCCCTTGAAGGCCGAGGACAGCACCGTGGCGGCGTAGTGGTCGCCGTCGCCGGCCAGGTCCTTGATCTCGATCCGGGCGTCGGGCAGCGCCTCGCGGATCATCGCCTCGATCTCGCGCGCATCCATCGGCATCGGGTTGGCTCCTGACGATCGGGAAAGGGGGCTTCAGGCGGGAACGCCCGCCGGCTGGCTCGCCATGTAGGCCGGCAGCCAGCCCTCGTGGGTCTCGCGCAACTCGGCCACCGATATGGTCTCGCCGTGCGGCAGGGTCAAATGGTCGTTGCCCGTCACGCCGATCACCGCGGCCGGCACCCCCTGCGCGGAGGCGCTGTAGAGGAGGTCGGGCGCGGTCTCCGGGTCGACGGCGAGGAGGTAGCGGGCCTGGTCCTCGCCGAAGAGGTAGGCGTGGGTCGGCACGCCCGGCGGCACCTCGGGAATTACGGCGCCGATGCCGCCGGCCATCGCCATCTCGGCGAGCGCCACGGCGAGGCCGCCGTCGGACAGGTCGTGGACGGTGTCGACGAGCCCCGCGGTGATGAGTCCGCGCACGAAGTCGCCGTTGCGGCGCTCGACGGCGAGGTCGACCGGGGGCGGGGCGCCCTCTTCACGTCCGGCGACGACCGCGAGGTAGACCGACTGGCCGAGCCAGCCGGCGGTCTCGCCGATCAGCACGAGGACGTCGCCGGCGCGCTTGAGGTCGAGGGTGGCGTGGCGCGTCACGTCGTCGAGGACGCCAACGCCGCCGATGGTCGGGGTCGGCAGGATTCCGACGCCGTTGGTCTCGTTGTAGAGCGAGACGTTGCCGGAGACGACGGGGAAGTCGAGGGCCTTGCAGGCCTCGCCGATGCCCTTGAGGCAGCCGACGAGCTGGCCCATCACCTCGGGCTTCTCGGGGTTGCCGAAATTCAGGTTGTCGGTGATGGCGAGCGGGCGTCCGCCGACCGCCGTGATGTTGCGCCAGGCCTCCGCCACGGCCTGCTTGCCGCCCTCGACCGGGTCGGCCTCGCAGTAGCGCGGCGTGACGTCGGCGGTCATGGCGAGGCCCTTCGGGCCATCCTCGACGCGCACGATCGCGGCGTCGCCGCCCGGCTTCTGCACGGTGTTGCCGCCGATGAAATGATCGTACTGCTCGTAGACCCAGCGCTTCGACGACAGGTCGGGCGAGCCGACGAGGCGCTTCAGGGCCTCGGCGCTGCCCACCGTCTCGGGCACGTCGGCGGCGGCGAGCACCGGCTGGTGCGTGTTGGCGATGTGGGGCCGGTCGTAGAGGGGCGCCTCGTCGCCGAGCTCCTTGATCGGCAGGTCGGCCATGACGACGCCGTCATGCTTCACGACGAAGCGGAGCGTGTCGGTGGTGTGGCCGATGATCGCGAAGTCGAGGCCCCACTTCACGAAGATGGCTTCCGCCTCCGCCTCCATGCCGGGCTTGAGCACCATGAGCATGCGCTCCTGGCTCTCGGAGAGCATCATCTCGTAGGCGGTCATGCCGGCCTCGCGGGCCGGCACCTTCTCGATGTGGAGCTCGACGCCGAGGTCGCCCTTGGCGCCCATCTCCACGGCCGAGCAGGTCAGGCCGGCCGCGCCCATGTCCTGGATCGCGATCACGGCGCCCGACGCCATCAGCTCGAGGCAGGCCTCCAGCAGCAGCTTCTCGGCGAAGGGGTCGCCGACCTGCACGGTGGGGCGCTTCGACTCGGAGGCGTCGTCGAACTCCGCCGACGCCATGGTGGCGCCGTGGATGCCGTCGCGGCCGGTCTTCGAGCCGAGATAGACGATCGGATTACCCACGCCGGTGGCGGCCGCATAGAAGATCCCGTCGGTGCGGGCGAGGCCCACCGCCATGGCGTTGACGAGGATGTTGCCGTCGTAGCGCGGGTGGAAGCCCATGGCGCCGCCCACCGTCGGCACGCCGAAGGAATTTCCGTAGCCGCCGATGCCCGCGACGACGCCCGAGACGAGGTGGCGGGTGCGCGGATGGTCCGGCGAGCCGAAGCGGAGCGCGTTGAGGGCCGCGATCGGGCGCGCGCCCATCGTGAACACGTCGCGCAGGATGCCGCCGACGCCGGTCGTCGCGCCCTGGTAGGGCTCGATGAAGCTCGGGTGGTTGTGGCTCTCCATCTTGAAGACGCAGGCGAGCCCGTCGCCGATGTCGATGACTCCCGCGTTCTCGCCCGGCCCCTGGATCACCCAGGGCGCCGAGGTCGGCAGGCCGCGCAGGTGCTTGCGGGAGGACTTGTAGGAGCAGTGCTCGTTCCACATCGCCGAGACGATGCCGAGCTCGGTCAGGGTCGGGTCGCGCCCGATCAAGCCACGGAAGCGCGCGTACTCGTCCGGCGTCAGGCCGTGCTGGCGGACCAGTTCGGGGGTGATCGGAACATCGTTGCGGAACATGCGACCCTCTCGGCACGGCCCCCGTCCGGGTCCGGCCGTGCGTGACGGCTCTAAAGCGGAACGCCGCGCCCTGGCAACACGCGATCGCGGATCGGGGCCGCTCCCGGAGGGTTAATCCGCCGGCTCTTCCTCGAAGAACCGGCCCTTGGGCTGCTCCTTCACGTCGCGCCAGCGCCGGATTAGGTCGTGGACCGGCTCCGGGCCGGCCACGAAGGCGATGTAGTCGAACGCCTCCGGGTCGCGGCTCGACATCAGCAGCTGGAAGTGCATCCGGAACAGGTTCCACTTGCGCCGCGCGATGATGCGCTTCTCGATCAGGTCCTCGATCCGGACGTGGATCTCGACGGGGCGATGGGCGAAGGGCGCCGGCAGCTTCGAGGCGCTGAGCGGGTTGCGCTGATGCACCGAGAGCCAGTCCCACTTCGCCCGCACGTCGAGCCAGCGGATGGCCTCGCTCGCCGCCACGCGGGCGAGGGCGCCGCGGGTCTCGGCGGCGCGGGGGTCGAGGGTGATCCAGGGAATCACGCTGCCGATGCTGACGAAGGAGACCGGCGTGCCGCGCAGGCCGAATTCGGGATCGGCGGTGAGAACCCGGTCCAGGGCCTCGAGGCCGAGGAAGCTCGACGAGGAATGGCCGATGACCACGATCTCGGAGGCCTTGCCCTCCGCCCCCCGGATGATCGCCGCGAAGGCGTCGAGCCGCGCGCGCATGCGGGTGTCGCCGCCGCCGGCGTGATCGTGGGTGAAGGCGGTGTCGTCGACGAGGTGGGCCACGTAGAACGGCTTGCCGCGGGTCGCCCGCATCAGCAGGGCGAGGAGCCCGTAGGCCAGGACCGGGATCGCGGGGAGCTTCCAGGTCCAGCCCAGGCCGGGCACCAGGGCGACCGCGCCCGCGGCGAGGCCGAGGCTCAGGACGACCAGGAACAGGTAGATCAGGTGAACGCCGACGATGACCCGGGCGAAGCGCCGGGCCTCGCGGCGAAAGGGCCGGATGTAGCCGGACCGGATCAGGCGCCACCACAGGGCCGGCACGGAGAGGAGCCGGCGCCCGTTCGAGCGCGGGAAGCGGGCGCCG
Source organism: Methylobacterium sp. AC433 (assembly GCF_979253015.1). Lineage (NCBI taxonomy): Bacteria > Pseudomonadati > Pseudomonadota > Alphaproteobacteria > Hyphomicrobiales > Methylobacteriaceae > Methylobacterium > Methylobacterium sp. AC433. The sequence goes on from NZ_CEEDBN010000010.1 coordinate 66,966, forward strand.
ACGATGTCGTCCCAGCGGAGCAGGGTGTAGTGCGTCGTGTGCCCGTCGAGGTCGACCCGCCAGTCGACGGCGAGTCCGTCGGCCGTCCGCTCCGGGTCCCCGACCGTGATCGTCATTCCGCGGCGGACGGCCGTCAGCCGGGCCTCGCGCCGGAACAGGCCCCAATAGGTCTCGGGTTCGCGGGGGTCGAACCCCGGCATGTAGAAGACCTGACGGGCGACCGTCGCGGGCGTCGCTGAAGGCGTGATGATGAGAGACCCGTTCGATTCTTGGCTTGCGATCCCTGCCGCGCCCGTCCCTACACGAAGGCGATCCGGAAAGACGAGTGCGAAAGCGCATCAGGCCGGCGAGGTCCGGGAGGGCCGGATCCCTACCGGGCGGCCGGTGCGTGGGAGAGGAAGTCGGCCACCGCCGCGACGAAGCGCTCGCCATAGGCCTCGCGCTTGCGCTCGCCGACCCCGTGCACGGTGCGCAGGGCATAGAGGTCGACGGGCTTGGTGCGCGCCATCTCGATCAGGGTCCGGTCGGGGAACACCATGAAGGCGGCGATGCCCTCGGCCCGGGCGATGGTGGCGCGCAGGCCGCGCAGGTGCTGGAACAGGGCCTCCGTGGCCGGATCGAGGTCGAGGCTCGCCTCCTCGCGGGCCGGCCCGCGCCTGCGGTCGCGCGGTTCGGCCAGCTTCGGCTCCGGGTCGGGCCGCATCTGGATGGCCTCCCGGCCGAACAGAATCGCCTCGCCCTTGTCGGTGAGCGAGAGGCCGCCGAAACCGTCGCCGTTCTCGGTGACGGCCCCGGCCGCGAAGAGCTGCCGCAGCATGGCCCGCCAGGCGGCGATCGGCTTGTCGGCGCCGACCCCGAAGGTCTTGAGCGCGGTGTGCCCGTTGCGGCGGATCGTGTCGGATTCCTTGCCGTGGACCACGTCGCAGACATAGGCCGCTCCGAAGCGCTGGCCGGTGCGTACGATGGCCGAGAGCAGCTTCTGGGCCGGGACCGTGGCGTCGATGAGCGAGACGCCCGAGCGGCAGAGGTCGCAGCGCCCGCAGGGTTCGCTCGCCTCGCCGAAATAGCCGAGCAGCGACTGGCGCCGGCAGGTGGCGCCCTCGCAGAGCGCGATCATCGCCTCGAGCTTGCGCCGCTCCACCCGGCGGCGCTCGTCCGGCACCTCCTTCTCGTCGATCTGGCGGCGGCGCAGGGCCATGTCGTCGAGGCCGTAGATGGTGAGCGTGTCGGCGGGCAGGCCGTCGCGGCCGGCGCGGCCGATCTCCTGGTAGTAGCCCTCGACGTTGGAGGGCATGTCGGCGTGGCAGACGAAGCGCACGTCGGGCTTGTTGATGCCCATGCCGAAGGCGACGGTGGCGGTCATCACCACCCCGTCCTCCTGCAGGAAGGTGTCCTGGTTGCGCATGCGCGTGCCCTGGTCCAGGCCGGCATGGTAGGGCAGGGCGTTGAAGCCGTCCTTCGAGAGGACCTCGGCGAGTTGCTCCGTGCGCTTGCGCGAAGAGCAGTAGATGATCCCGCTCTCGGACCGGCGCGGCCGGAGGAAGCGCTCGATCTGGCGGGTGGGGTTGTCCTTCGGCACGAAGGTCAGGCGGATGTTCGGCCGGTCGAAGGAATGAACGAAGGCCTTCAGCTCGCGGCCGGCCGGAAACAGCCGCTCGGTGATGTCGGCCCGGGTCGCCTTGTCGGCGGTGGCGGTGAGCGCCACGGTCTGGACGTTGCCCAGCGCTTCCCGCGCCCGCGCGAGGTCCCGGTACTCGGGCCGGAAGTCGTGCCCCCATTGCGAGACGCAATGCGCCTCGTCGACGGCGAGCCGGCGCACGCCAGCGCCCCGCAGGGCGTCCATCAGGCCCTCCATCATCAGGCGCTCGGGCGAGACGAAGAGCAGGCGCAGGTCGCCGGAGCGGATCTGCCGCCAAGTCTCGCGGGACGTCGCCTCGGCCACCGAGGAGTTCAGGGTCGCGGCGGCGACGCCGAAGCCGAGCATCTGCTGCACCTGGTCGTGCATCAGGGCGATCAGCGGCGAGACCACGACGGTCAGCGAGGATTCCACCAGCGCCGGAAGCTGGTAGGTCATCGACTTGCCGGAGCCGGTGGGCATCACCGCGAAGACGTCGGTTCCGTCGAGGACGGCGCCGATCACCTCGTCCTGGCCGGGCCGGAAATCGTCGTAGCCGAAGGTGGTCTTCAACGCGGCGCGAGCCTCGTCGAGGCGGCTTGTCATGGGCATCCTGGCCTGGCGGTGTACGGGCGGGCGGCTTATGGCCCCGATGTGTCGGCAATACGCTCGCGGCGTCGACACGGGCGGCGGGCCTATCGGCGATCGGCATAATGCCTCTGGCCATCCGAAGCGAGGAGGTCAATCACCTCGCGGAAAAGGTCGCGGCGCGGGCCGGGGTCAGCAGGTCCGAGGCGGTGCACCGGGCGCGGGCGCACGAGATCGAACGCCCGGAGCCCGGGCCGCCGCACGCCCTCGCCCCATGCAGATTCGCCCGATCCAAGAAAGCACTCGGAGCGGCACCAGGTATCGAGTCGGATGACGGCAGATACCTGAACGAGGCATCCGACGATGTCCCGTCGGTCCACGCCTGACCCTCAACGCAGGGCGATCGCGGCCGCGGCACCGGCCATGACGGTCGCGGAACCCTGGTTCAGCCGGCGGCGCGCCCGCCGCGAGGTGAAGGCCCGGCGGGCGCGGTCGGCCGCGAGGACGTAGAGGCCGAGCACCGTCCCGAGCACAACGACCAGGGTCGCGGCCATCGACCCGAGGCCGGCCGGCGAGAGGTGCGGAAGATCGACGACGCTCGGGAGGAGTGCGACGAAGAACAGGATCACCTTCGGGTTTCCCAGGGTCATCGCGAGCCCGCCCAGGAAGGCGCGCAGGGCGTCCTGGCGCGCGGAGGCGGCCGGCACCGCCGCGTCCACGGGCGCGTTCCAGGTCTTCCAGGCCAAGTAGACGAGGTAGAGGACGCCGCCCGCCTTGAGGGCGACGAAGGCGGCGGCGAAGGCCTGCGCCAGGAGCGCGAAGCCGCAGGCGGCGATGGTGAACCAGACGAGATCGCCGACGATCATCCCCAGGACGAAGCCGACGAGGCCACTGGTGCCCGCGGTCATCACCCGGGCCACGAGCGCGGCGATCCCGGGCCCGGGCGAGGCCACGGCACCGGCATAGATCAGCGCGAAGAGGGCGAGGCTGGAAAGGGGCATGGTCCCGGCGCGAGTCAGTCCTGGACGATCCGCCCGTCCGCGACCTTGACCATATCCGCCCGCCCGTCCAGTTCGCCGAACAGCGCCGGGTCGGCGCCCGTCATCCAGACCTGACCCTGCAGGGCTTCGAGGGCGTCGAAGAGCCCGGCGCGCCGGCGCGGATCGAGATGGGCCGCGACCTCGTCGAGGAGGATCACCGGCGCCAGGCCGCTCATGGCCTGGACGAGCCGGGCATGGGCGAGGACGAGGCCGATGAGGAGCGCCTTCTGCTCGCCGGTGGAGGCAGTGGCGGCGGGCACGTCCTTCGGGCCGTGGCGGACCACGAGGTCGCTGGTCTGCGGGCCGCTCAGGGTGCGCCCGGCGGCGCGGTCGCGGCTGCGGCCCTGGCGCAGGGCCATGCGGAAGCGGTCCTCGGCCTCGATCGCCGGCCACACCGCCACGAGGTCGTCGAGGTCGCCCTCCAGGCGCAGGCCGGCCCAGGGGAAGGGCTGGGCATCGTCGCGTCCCTCGGCGATGAGGCGGTCCAGGCGCTCGGCGGTCTCCCGCCGGGCCAGCGCGACCGCGACTCCGAGTTCGGCGACCTCGCGCTCGATGGCGTCGAGCCACTGCCCGTCATTCGGCCGCTCGTCGAGGAGCCGGTTGCGCGAGCGCAGCGCCCGCTCCATCGCGTTGACGCGGGCGCCGTGCGTGGCGTCGACCGCGAGCACCAGACGGTCGAGGAAGCGGCGCCGGTCGCCGGCCGGCCCGCGGAACAGGCCGTCGAGGTCCGGGGTCAGCCAGACCACCCGCAAGAATTCCGAGAAGGCCACGGGGGAGGGCGCGGTGGCGCCGTCGATGCGGCACAGGCGGGCGGCGCGCCCGTCGAAGCCCGGCGGCTCGTAGCCGGTCCCGATCCGGTGCTCGGCCTCGTCCCCGGCCAGGGTCATCGAGACGGCGAAGCCGCCCGGCCCGCCGCTGCGCGGCATCGCGGCGAGATCGGCCCGGCGCAGGCCGCGCCCGGGGGAGAACAGCGAGATCGCTTCGAGAAGGTTGGTCTTTCCGGCCCCGTTCTCGCCCACCAGGGCGACGAAGCGGCGGTCGACCGCGAGGTCGAGGTCGGCGTGGTTCCGGAAATCGCGGCAGATCAGACGGGTGAGGCGCACCCGTTTGCCCTTAGCCGATCGGCCCGGGCCTGTCTCGCATCGCGACGCGGCAGCGCGCCGGTCACACCCGCATCGGCATCAGCACGTAGAGCGCCGCCGCGCCCTCGCGGTCCTGGATCAGGGTCGGCGAGCCGGGATCGGCGAGCTTGAACAGGGCGGTGTCGCCCTCGAGCTGGCTGGTGATGTCGAGGAGGTAGCGGGCGTTGAAGCCGATATCGAGGGCGGGCGCGTCGTAATCGACGTCGAGCTCCTCGGTGGCGCTGCCGGAATCCGGGTTGTTCACCGAGAGGGCGAGGCGGCCCTCCTGCACGGCGAGCTTCACCGCGCGGCCGCGCTCCGACGAGATCGTCGAGACGCGGTCGACGGCCTTGGCGAAGACCTCGCGCTCGACGGTGAGGAACTTGTCGTTCCCGGCGGGGATGACGCGCTGGTAATCGGGGAAGGTACCGTCGATCAGCTTGGAGATCAGCACCACGCCGCTGGCGAACTTGAAGCGGATCTTGGCCGGCGACAGGTCGATCTCGACGCTCTCGCCGCCATCCTCGACCAGCTTGATGATCTCGGCGACCGCCTTGCGGGGCACGATGATGCCCGGCATGTCGCGGCTGCCCTCGGGCGCCTCGATCTCGACCCGGGCGAGGCGGTGACCGTCGGTGGCGACGCCGCGCATGCGCAGCGCGCCCTCCACCTCGATGGTGTGGAGGTAGATGCCGTTGAGGTAGTAGCGCGTCTCCTCGGTCGAGATCGCGAACTGCGTCTTCTCGATCAGGCGCTTCAGGTCCGAGGCCGCGATGACGAAGCGGGTCGGCAGCTCGCCGGCGGCGAGGTCCGGGAAGTCGCCCTCGGGCAGGGCGCCGAGGGAGAAGCGCGAGCGGCCGGAGCGGATCGTCATCTGGCCGGTCTCGCCGCTGGTCTCCAGCGAGACCTGGGCGCCGTCGGGCAGCTTGCGGACGATGTCGTAGATCACGTGCGCGGGCACCGTGGTGGCGCCGGCATCCACCACGTCGGCGGGGATGGTTTCCGTGACCTCGATGTCGAGGTCGGTCGCCTTCAGCTCGAGGCCGTCCGCATGGCAGCGCAGGAGCACGTTGGAGAGGATCGGGATGGTGTTCCGCCGCTCCACCACGCGGTGCACGTGGCCGAGCGACCGAAGGAGGGCCGCACGCTCGACAGTGACTCTCATGGTCTGAACTCGTGGTCTCTCGTCGGGCGTCGCCGGGAGGCGCGCGATCGACGCGCTCCGGTCCCGCGTGCGCCCTGGCACCGTGGCCGCTGAACTTGGCGAAGCCTCCGGGCGAACGCAAGTGCGAGAGGCCGGCTATCCCGCAGATGATTCGGGGCGTCGCGGGTCGCCGCGACGCCCCGGCGGGCCTCAATCCTGGAGCATGCGCTTCAGGAGCTCGACCTCATCGTTCAGCACGTTGTCCTCGCCGATCAGCTTGTCGATCTTGCGCACGGCGTGCAGCACCGTGGTGTGATCGCGCCCGCCGAAGCGGCGGCCGATCTCGGGCAGCGAGCGCAGGGTGAGGACCTTCGACAGGTACATCGCGATCTGGCGCGGCTTGACCACGGCCGCGGTGCGCCGCTCTGAGAGGATGTCGGAGCGCGAGACGTTGTAGCGCGAGGCCACCAGCTTCTGGATGTCCTCGATCTTGATGCGCTTGGGCTCGCGGTTCTTCACGAGGTCGCGGATCGCGGTCTCTGCGGTCTCCATGGTCACGGCGGTGCCCGTGAGGGTCGCGTGGGCCAGGAGGCGGTTCACGGCGCCCTCGAGGTCGCGGCCATTGGCCGTGATCGCCCGGGCGACGTAGGTCGCCACCGTCGGCGAGACCTCGAAGTTCGGGTGCGAGACCTGCACGGCGGCGAGACGCGCCGACAGGATGGAGGTGCGCAGCTGCTCGTCGAGGCTGCCGATCTCGACCACGAGGCCGCCGGCCAGGCGCGAGCGCACGCGCTCCTCCAGGGCTTCGAGCTCGGTGGGCGGGCGATCCGAGGCGACGACGACCTGGCGGCCGGCATCGATCAGCGCGTTGATGGTGTGGCCGAACTCGGCCTGGATCGACTTGCCCTGGATGAACTGCACGTCGTCGAGGATGAGAAGGTCGATCGCCCGCAGGCGCTCCTTGAAGGCGAGGGCGTTCTGGGTCTTCAGGGCGTTCACGAAGCCGTACATGAAGCGGTCGGCGGTGAGGTAGATCACCCGGCGGCCGGATTCGCGGGCCGCGTGGCCGATGCCGTGCAGGAGATGGGTCTTGCCCAGGCCGACGCCGGCATGGAAGTAGAGCGGGTTGTAGAGCGCGCCCTGGCCGTCGTGACGGGCGACGCGCTCGGCGGCGGCGTGGGCCAGGGCGTTCGAGCGGCCGACGACGAAGCTCGCGAAGGTCAGGCGGTTGTCGAGGGGCGCGCCGTTGAGGTCGCCGCCGGCCTCGCCGCGCGGGGCCTGGATCGACTCGCCCTCGGAGGCGCTCATCGCGTCGCCGTGCGACGGCATCGCGGCGTTGACGGATTGCAGGCGGGCCAGAGGGCTCGCCGCGCTGCTCGCCGTCTTCGGGGTGCTCGGGACGGGTCGGGCCGCGGCGGACGGGCCGCGCACCGAGACGTCGAGGCGCGAGACGGTCTCGACCTCGCTGCGGAAGGTGTTCAGCACGCGATCGAGGTAGTGGGATTCGATCCAGCTCTTGAGGAATCGGGTCGGGACCGTGAGGCGGGCGGTCCCGTCGACGACCTCCACCAGTTCGAGCCTGGCGAACCAGCTCGCGAAGACATCCTCACCCAGCTCCGCCCGCAGGCGGCGCTTCACCCGGGCCCAGGCGGCCACCATATCGGGACCGCTCACGCCGCTCATGCCCATCTCGGCATTGCCGGACACGCTTCCGTCGACATGCATCATCGCTCTCCTCGTGCCGAGGGCGGAGGGCCGCCACCGGTACGTACGCACACTTGACTGACGTCGCGCCCCGCGAGGTATTCGCGAGACCCATAATGCCGGGCCAGAGTCAACAGGCTCTGGAGTGGCTTTTGTCGATGAAGCAAGCCTATCAACAATAAGCTACGGTTCTCCTAACAACGGGACTTATGGGGACAGCAAAAATTGCAGCAATTCCGGCCTGGGGTTCGTGGCCAGAGTCGAGGCGACCATCCCACCTTGTGGACGATTCGGCTTGGACTCAGAGGTGCGGGGGATTTGCTGGTTCATCGTCAGACATCGTTAAGCTACACTCGGCACGAACGGGTCGCAACAAAACAGATTTCGGTTAGCGTTAACGCCTTATCACCGAAACTGTCCTGATTCGGGAGTCCGATCGCAGCGGCGCTTCGCCAGACCGTGCGGCACGGGCCGGGCCCAGCGGGCGGCCTTCGCCTCCGCATCGGGCGCCTCCGCATCGAGAAGGCCGAAACGAAAAAAGCCCGGCATCGCTGCCGGGCTCCTTCGCGTCACTGCTGGAAGGATGGCTTAGGCGGCGAGCGCCTTCACCCGCGCGGCGAGGCGCGACACCTTCCGGGAGGCGTTGTTCTTGTGCACGATACCGTGCTGGGCGGCCCGCATGATCTCGGGCTCGGCGGCGCGGAGGGCGGTCAGCGCGTTCGACTGATCACCGGTGGCGATGGCCTCCTCGACCTTGCGGACGAAGGTGCGCATACGGCTGCGACGCGAGCGGTTGACCGCGGTGCGCTTCGCAATCTTGCGGGTCATTTTCTTGGCCGACACGGTGTTGGCCATGGGGCATCCTCGTCACGTTTGAGGCGATCGCGACGAGCCCGCGGGCTGAGATGTCGGTTGATCGCGTGCAGGTTGTTCGGGCAATGGCGAAGCCGACGATCGCGGTGTGCGCGCCCGTCGGCGATGGGGGCTCTATAGCCACGCGTTGCCGATCCGTCAACGGAACGTCATCGTGCCGTCTTCGGTCCGGCGCGGAAAGCCGGTTCGCCTCCATCACCATCCCCGTCACGAGGAGACCCCATGCTGAGCGCGGCGGATCAGGCACGGATCGCACGGCACAGCCCGCTCTCGGGCATGGCGACGCCCCGGTTCTCGGGGCTTGCGAGCTTCATGCGCCTGCCCCTCGTCGATCCCGCGGAGGCGCCGGGGCGAATCGATATCGGCCTCATAGGTATTCCGTTCGACGGCGCTACCACCAACCGGCCGGGCGCCCGCCTCGGTCCGCGCGGGGTGCGGGAGGCCTCCACCGGCACCCGCGCCCGCAACGCCGTCACGGGCATCGCGCCCTACGACCTCGCGGCCTGCGCCGATCTCGGCGACGTGCCGGTCAATCCCATCGACGTGGCGGCGACCGCCCGGGCGATCGAGGCCTTCTACCGGCCCCTGGCGGAGGCCGGCATCGTGCCGCTCTCGGTGGGCGGCGACCACTTCGTCACCTACCCGGTGCTGCGCGCCCTCGGGCGGCCCCGTCCCGTCGGCCTGATCCACGTCGACGCCCACAGCGACACGGATGACGGGCAGTACGACGGCACCCGCCTGACCCACGGCACCCCGTTCCGCCGCGCCATCGAGGACGGCGTGCTCGACCCGCGGCGGATGGTGCAGATCGGCCTGCGCGGCAGCACCGATTCGGCGGACGAGCTCGACTGGGCCCTGGCTCAGGGCGTGCGCATCGTGCCAATGGAAGCGGTCGTCGCGCGCGGCCTGCCGGATGTCCTGGCCGAGGCCCGCGCCGTAGCCGGGACCGGCCCGGCCTACCTCAGCTTCGACATCGACGCCCTCGATCCCGCCTACGCGCCCGGCACCGGGACGCCCGAGATGGGTGGATTCACGTCCCGGGAGGCGTTGCAGATCGTCCGCGCCCTGCGCGGCCTCGACCTCGTCGGCGCGGATGTCGTCGAGGTCGCCCCGCCCCTCGATCCCTCCGGCGTGACGGCGCTCGCCGGGGCGACCCTCGCCTTCGAGATCCTGTGCCTCCTGGCGGTGGCCGTGGCGGCGCGGCGCGATTGACGCGGTGGACCCGAATGGAAAGCCTGCACCGATCGATTCGCAGGAGCCGACCTTGGACGCCGACCTGACCCTCTACCACTCGCCCCAGACGCGCTCGACCGGCGTGCGCATCCTGCTCGAGGAGCTCGGCGCGCCGCACAGGCTCGACGTCCGCGACCTGCGGTCGGGACAGGGGCGGGATCCCGCCTACCTGCGGGTCAATCCCCTGGGCAAGGTCCCAGCCCTGCGCCACTGCGATGCGCTGATCACCGAGCAGGCGGCGATCTACCTGTACCTCGCCGACCTGTTTCCGGAGCGGGGCCTCGCCCCGCCGATCGGCGACCCGCTGCGGGGGCCGTACCTGCGCTGGATGGTGTTCTACGGATCGAGCTTCGAGCCGGCCGTGGTCGACCGGGCGCTCCAGCGCGAACCCGGCCCCAAGGCGATGTCGCCCTACGGTGATTTCGATGCGGTGCTGAAGACGGTGGTGGATGCGCTCACGCCCGGTCCTTACCTCCTCGGCGCGCGGCACTCGGCGGCCGACGTGCTCTGGGGGTCCGCGCTGAACTGGACCACGAGCTTCAAGCTCGTGCCGGAGGAGCCCGCGATCATGGCCTACCTCGCCCGCATCAACGCCCGACCGGCGGTCGGCACGATCCTGGCGGCCGAGGCCGCCCTCTCGGCGGAGCTGGAGGCGGCAAGGGGGTGATTCCCGAAACCGGTCTCGGCCGCGTGACGGAGCCTGGCGAAGCCTCAGCCCGGCGGCAGCGACGTCGCCGTGTTGCGGGCCGCCACGTCGGAGGCCGGCGCGGTGGGGGCGTAGGCGGCGATCAGGTGGACGCCGATCACCGGGCCGAAGACCAGGGTCATCATCACGGCCATGATCAGGGCCACGTTGGCATCGCCCGAGGCGGCCTTGCGGACTTTGGGGCGACGCGTCTTGACGCGCACCGGCGCCGCGCCGTCCGCGCGGCGGAAGCTCAGGGTCCGCACGGGCGCTACGGCGACGCGCAGGCGTGGAAGGGCGTTCGAGAAGGTCATCGGCTCACCTCGTTCGACCGGGCCATCGGCGGCCGGTCGCGGGCGAGCCCGATCAAGCGATCAGGCGCGGGTCTCGCGGAGGGCCATCGGCGGCGCGGTCCATCGACTACTGTCGCTGGGCATTAGGGTCGGGAGTTCCTGTGGAGCCGCACGGGCGAGCGAATGTGCTGCACGTGCGAACGACGCCGAAATGATGCGGCGGGAGACGTTAGTCAAGCCTTAACGCGCCAGCACCGGATCGGCTCCGCCCGCTTTTCCCGAGGCTGTGGATCAGGCGCCCAGCAGGCCGGCGAAATGTCGGATCAGCCGGCGTCCGACTTCGTCCTTGTCGAGGGTCGGCCAGGTCTCGACGTGGCCGTCGCGGCCGACGAGGTGGACGGTGTTGGCGCTGCCGCCCATGACGCCGCCGGCCGGCGAGACGTCGTTGGCGACGATGAGGTCGCAGCCCTTGCGGGCGATCTTGGCGCGGGCGTTGTCGAGGACCGCGTCCGTCTCGGCCGCGAAGCCGACGACGAGGCGGGGCCGCCCGGCCGAACGCCCCGCGATGGTCGCGAGGATGTCGGGATTCTCGACGAGGGCGAGGGGCGCCGGCGCGGCGCCGTCCTTTTTGATCTTGGACTCCCGGGTCTCGGCCGGGCGCCAGTCGCCGACGGCAGCGGCGAAGATCGCGAGGTCGGCCGGCAGCGCGGCCTCCACCGCCGCCAGCATCTCGCGGGCGGTCTCGACCGCCACGACCTGCACGCCCGGCGGGTCGGGAATCGCCACCGGGCCGGAGACCAGAGTCACGGTCGCGCCGGCCGCGGCGGCCGCGGCGGCGATGGCGTGGCCCTGGCGCCCGGAGGAGCGGTTGGCGAGGTAGCGCACCGGATCGATCGGCTCGTGCGTCGGGCCGGAGGTGACGAGCACATGCCGGCCGGCCAGCGGACCGGCCGGCGAATCGGCGGTGGCTCCGCGTCCCGCCAGAAAGCCGAAGCCCGAGGCCGACCGCGCCTCGGCCAGCATCGCCTCCACCGCGTCGGCGATCTCGGCCGGCTCGGCGAGGCGGCCGGGTCCGAACTCCGCCTCGGCCATGGCGCCTTCGTTCGGGCCGACGACCCGGACGCCGTCGGCCCGCAGGGTCGCGAGATTGCGCTGCGTCGCCGGGTGCTGCCACATCCGCACGTTCATCGCCGGCGCGATCAGGATCGGCAGGGTGGTGGCCAGCAGCACCGTGGCGGCGAGGTCGGAGGACTCACCGGTGGCCATGCGCGCCATCAGGCTCGCGGTGGCGGGCGCGACCACGATGGCGTCCGCGTCCCGCGCCAGCTTGATGTGGCCGATATCGGCTTCCTCGGCCCGGTCGAACAGGTCGGTATGGGCGCGCTCGCCGGCGAGCGCCGCCGCGGCCAGGGGCGTCACGAATTCCTGGGCGCCCTTGGTCAGGAGTGGGCGCACCTGCGCCCCGCGCTCGCGCAGGCGCCGGATCAGGTCCAGCGCCTTGTAGGCGGCGATGCCGCCCCCGATGACGAGGAGGACGCGGCGGTTCTGGAGCGGGCGGGTCATGGTTGAACCCCTCGGGAGGCGAGCCTGACGGATCGTTGCGAAGCAGGCTACCGGAACGCCATCACCAGCGCACCGATGGCGATGCCCCACAGGGCCACCGTCGACCAGATCGCGCGCTTGCGCTCGGACCGGGCGAAGATGTCGAGGCGGCTGGCCTCGCTGGCCCCCGTCTCGTCGAGGCGCACCAGGATGCGGCGCAGGCGCTGGGCCAGGTCGGGAATGTCGGAGACCACGTCGGTGATGGTGAGCGCGGCGCGGCCGAGGCTCTCGACGCGCCCCACGGGACCGAGGTTGCGGGCGATCCAGGAGCGCACCACGGGCTCGGCCCCGGTCCACATGTCGAGCTGCGGATCGAGGGAGCGGGCGACGCCCTCGACCACCACCATGGTCTTCTGCAGCATCACCAGCTCGGTGCGGGTGCTCATGTCGAACAGAGCGGTGATGTCGAACAGCAGGGTGAGCACCTTGGCCATCGAGATCTCGTCGGCCTTGCGCTGGTGGATCGGCTCGCCGATCGCCCGGATCGCCTGGGCGAAATCCTCGACCGAGTGGTGGGCCGGGACGTAGCCGGCCTCGAAATGCACCTGGGCCACCCGCTTGTAGTCGCGCAGGATGAAGCCGAGCAGGATCTCGGCGAGGAAGCGCCGCTCCATCTGGCCGAGCCGGCCCATGATGCCGAAATCGACCGCCACCAGGGTGCCGGTCGGATCGACGAACAGGTTTCCGGGATGCATGTCGGCGTGGAAGAAGCCGTCCCGGATCGCGTGGCGCAGGAAGGACTGGATCACCGCCCGGCCGATGGCCCTGGGGTCGTGCCCGGCCGCCACGATGGCGGCGCGGTCGTTCAGGCGGATGCCCTCGATCCACTCGCTGGCGAGCACGTCGCGGGCGGTCAGCTCCCAGTCGGGCTTGGGGACGCGGAAATCGGCATCGTCCTTCGTGTTCTGGGCCAGCTCGGACATCGCGGCCGCCTCGAGCCGAAAGTCCATCTCCATCATGACGGAGCGAGCGAGGATCTCCACCACCTCGCGGGGGCGCAGGCGCTCGGCCTGGGGCGACAGCGCGTGCACCACGCCGGCCATGAAGCGCATGACCTGAAGGTCGCGCTGGAAGCGCTCGCGCACGCCCGGGCGCATGATCTTGATCGCCAGCACCCGCTCGGCGCCGTCGGCGTCGAGGACATGGGCCTTGTGGACCTGCGCGATCGAGGCCGCCGCGATGGGCGGGCTGAACGAGACGAAGAGATGCGCCACGGGCTTGCCCAGGGCCGCCTCGACGAGGCGGATCGCGGTCTCCTGCGGGAACGGGGGAACGCGGTCCTGCAGGGTCTCGAGGTCGCGGGCCGCCGCCATGCCGACGATGTCGGGGCGGGTCGCCAGGAACTGTCCGAACTTGACGTAGCTCGGCCCGAGGCGCGTCAGCGCGCGCTGGAGGGGACCGGCGCCGGCACCGAGGCCGGGACGCTCCAGCATCCGCCCGATCCGCAGCACGAAGCGCAGGTGCGGCGGCAGGTCGGCGGAATCCACCAGCGCGAGCGCGCCCTCGCGGGCGAGCACGAAGCCGACATGCGCCCCCCGGACCAGGTGAACGACGGCACCGAGCATCAGGCAGCCCAGTCCGTCACAGGACCTGCCGTCACAGGACCCGCCGTCACGGGACCCGCCGTCACGAGACCTTCCAGCCCGAATGGATCGCCACGATGCCGCCCGTGAGGGCACGGTGGCTGACGTGCCGGAACCCGGCCGCCTCGATCATCCCGGCGAAGCGCCCGGGGGAGGGGAACTTGCGGATGGACTCCACGAGGTAGCGGTAGGAATCCGCGTCGCCCGCCACCTGCGCGCCGAGGCGCGGGATCACGTGGAACGAGTAGGCGTCGTAGATCCGGTCGAGCACCGGCAGGTCGACCTTCGAGAATTCGAGGCAGAGGAAGCGGCCGCCGGGCTTCAGCACCCGGTGCGCCTCGGCGAGGGCCTTGTCGATCCGCGGCACGTTCCGGATGCCGAAGGCGATCGTGTAGGCGTCGAACCGCTCCGCGGGCAGCGGCAGCGCCTCGGCATTGGCCGTGACGAAGTCGATGCGCCCGGTGAAGCGGTCGCCCGCCCGCTCGGCGCCCACCCGCAGCATGGCCTCGTTGATGTCGAGGACGGTGGTGTGCGTGCCGGGGCCGCCGGCCTCCAGGGCGCGAAAAGCGATGTCCGCGGTGCCGCCGGCCACGTCGAGGTGACGGAAGGGCCGGTTGCGCGGCGGCCGCAGCATCGAGATGAGGTGCGACTTCCAGGCGCGGTGGAGCCCGCCCGACATCAGGTCGTTCATGAGGTCGTAGCGCTTGGCCACGGAGCGGAAGACGTCGTCGACGCGTCCCTGCTTGTCGTCGAGGGCCACGCTTTCGAAGCCGAAATGCGTGCTCGCCTCGTCCGCGGATTGATCGACCGACCGTTTCACCGAACTCATGGACCACCCTCTCGCGGACGCTCATAGCGAAACGTGGTCGAAATCGCCATCTGCCTTCCGAACCCATTCCCCATCGGCGACGCCGCACGTGCCCCATCGGCGACGCCGCACCGAAGACCCCGATCGAACGCATGCCCGAACTTCCGGAAGTCGAAACCGTACGGCTCGGCCTCGCACCCGCCCTGGTGGGCGCCCGCTTCAGCCGGGTGATCCTGCGACGCCCGAACCTGCGCTTCCCGTTCCCCGACCGGTTCGCCGAGCGCCTGGAGGGCCGCACGGTGACGGACCTCGCCCGCAGGGCGAAGTACCTCGTGGCCGGCCTCGATTCCGGCGAGTCGCTGATCATGCACCTGGGCATGAGCGGCCGCTTCGACGTGGCCCTGCCGGACGGACGCAACCTCTCGCCCGGCGATTTCTACCTGGAGGGCGCGCAGGGCAACGCCAAGCACGATCACGTCGTCCTGGCGATGTCGAACGGCTGCACCGTGACCTACAACGACGTCCGGCGCTTCGGCTTCATGGACCTCGTTCCGACCCCCGCCCTGGCCGAGAGCCGGCACTTCGCCGGCATGGGCATCGAGCCCCTGAGCGAGGCCCTGACGCCGGACGCCGTCGCCCGCCTGTTCCGCAACAGGATCACGCCGCTGAAGGCCGCGCTCCTCGACCAACGCCTGATCGCCGGCCTCGGCAACATCTACGTCTGCGAGGCCCTGCACCGGGCGGGCCTGCATCCCGAGATGCGGGCCGGGCTTCTCGCCAGGCCCGACGGGACGCCGACCCCGAAGGCGCGGCGCCTCGCCAGGGTCATCGGCGAGGTGCTGACGGAGGCGGTGGCGGCCGGCGGCTCGACCTTGCGCGACTATGCCCGGACCGACGGCGCCAGCGGCGCCTTCCAGCACGCCTTTCGGGTCTATGACCGGGTCGGCCATGCTTGCGGGGCCAGGGGATGTACTGGTGTGATCGAGCGGATCGTCCAGTCCGGACGGTCGACGTTCTTCTGCGCGACCTGCCAGACGCAGCCCGCGAAATAACGGAGTCCGAAGACGGCCGGTCGTTTCGTTCCAGAAATCGTCGGGACCGGTCCGTTAAAGCTGATTTGATGATTCGGTGCGAGGATCAGGTCCGAAGAACGGAAATCCGGTTCTTCGGAAAACCTATCCTTCAACCACACGATGAGAGCTTCGGCCCGAGACAATCAGGCCGGTTCCGGCCCGCGGGAGGCGCCGGGTCGGCTCGGTCGGGTGCGCCGGTCCGCTGGAATCCTGGGCACGCATGTACCCCAAAGCGAGCAACGAAGCCGACCGCCTCCGGGCCTTGCAGGATCTCGATCTCCTGGAGGCGGAACCTGAGCCGCATTTCGACGCCCTCTGCCGGACGGCGGCGGCCCTGTTCGGCATGCCGATCTCCTACGTCTCGCTGGTGGCGCAGGACCATCAGCGCTTCGTCGCCAAGTGCGGCTTCGACCTCGACGGAACGGCGCGCGAGGGCGCGTTCTGCAACTACGCCATCCTGTCGGACGCTGTGTTCGTGGTGGAAGACGCGCGGACCGATCCGCGCTTTCGGGACAGTCCGCTGGTCGTCGGGCCGCCGCACGTGCGCTTCTACGCCGGCGCGCCGCTCGTCACGCAGGTCGGCCTGCGTGTCGGCATCCTCTGCGTCCTCGACCGCGTGCCGCGCCGGTTCACGCCGGAGGATTGCGCCCGGCTGCAGGATCTCGCCTCCGTCGTCTGCGCCCAGCTGAGCCTCCACCGGGCCAAGGCGGAACTCCGGGAGCGGGAGGCCCATTACCGGCTGCTCGCCGAGAACAGCTCCGACATGGTGATCTGGGCGACCCTCGACACCGTGCGCCGCTACGTCTCGCCCGCCTCCCGGAGCCTCCTCGGCTACGAGGCGGAGGAGCTGATCGGCACGAAGCCCCTGGACCAGGTCCATCCGGCCGACGCCGAGGCCTATCGCCGGCTGCTCGACGACCTCTGCCACGGACGCGTGACGCGTGCGGTGGCGACCCAGCGCTATCGACGCAAGGACGGCAGCTGGATCTGGGTCGAGGTCAATTTCAACCTGACCTACGAGGCCGAGGGCGGGCGCGCGACGGGCTACGTCGCGGCGGCGCGCGACATCAGCGCCCGCAAGGAGGCCGAGTTCCAGATCGCCCACATGGCCCGCCACGATGCGCTCACCGACCTGGCGAACCGGACGCTGTTCCACGAGCGTCTGGTCCAGGAGCTCGCCGTGAGCCAGCGCCGGGGCGCCAGCTTCGCCGTGCTGTGCCTCGACCTGGACCGGTTCAAGTTCGTCAACGACACCCTCGGCCACCAGGCCGGCGACGCCCTGCTGCGCAAGGTGGCGGATCGTCTGCGCACCCTGGTCCGCGCCGAGGACACCGTGGCCCGGATCGGCGGCGACGAGTTCGTGATCATCCAGACCGGCCCGGTGGTGGGAAGCAGCATCCGCACCCTCGCCCAGCGGCTGATCGAACTGGTGTCCCAGCCGATCGACCTCGACGGCACCAGCGTGACGGTGGGCGTCAGCGTCGGCGTCGCCGTGGCGCCGCAGGACGGGACGGATCCCGACCTTCTGTGCCGGCATGCCGACCTCGCCCTGTTCCAGGCCAAGGATGCCGGCCGAAACACCTTCCGGCTCTACGAGGCCGGCATGCGCTTCGGCCCGGCCTGACGGCCGGTCACCAGCCGCGGACGTCCTCGCCCGTGGGCCGACGGCCCTGCGGCGTCAGCCCGTTGATCACCTGCGGCAGCGCCTGGGCCAGCTGCGACAGCAGGTCGTCGCGGTTCAGGCCGGTGCGCTGCTGCAGGGCGTTCACCGTGTCAGAGCCGAGGGCGTCGGCGAGGCGGTTCGGGGCCACCGGGCGGTTCTCGCCGTGCCCGATCCAGGATTCCATGACGTCGCCGAGGCCGCCCCGCTGGAAGCGGTCGATCAGCCCGTCGAGGCCGCTGCGGCCATCCTGGGCCTCGTGGTCGAGATGCGCGTAGGGGCCGGCGCCGGCGCTGCGATCCTCCGGAGCCGAACCACGGTCTCCCGGGCCGTCGAGCATGCCGGAGAGGTCGCTGAAGTCGCCCTCCCGGCCGGACGGGGGCGGACCCTCGCGGTTCTCGTCCCGCCCGTAGCCGCCTTGGCCGCGGTCCTGGCCGCGGTCCTGGCCGAAGCCGCCGAGATCGCCGCCATCGTCACCGCGCGGGGCGCGCGCCTCGCCGCGATGGCCGCCGCCGAGGAGATCGCCGAGGCCGCCGGCCCCCTTCGACATGAGCAGCATGAGCAGCGCCTGGACGATCGGCGACATCGCACCGCCGAGCATGCCGCCGCCCTGACCACCGCCCTGGCCGCCGCCCCGTCCGGGCTCGCGCCCACCGCCGAGCACCTGCCCGAGCACACCGCCGATGACCTGATCGAGCAGACCCATTGCGCTTCTCCCCTGTATCGCCTGAAGGCGGTGGTGCGAGAGCCGTGGCCGACCGCGTCGGATCGGATCACGTCTCGAGACCTTTGATTTGGCGTGCTTTCTTTCGACGTCGCCGGAAAGCGCTCTAGTCGCGGCGGGTTCCGCCGGTGGCCGCGCGGTCCTTCGCCGGCAGGTGGTCGAGCGGATTGGTGCGTGCGCCCGACCTGGCGCCCGAGGCGGTGACGGCGGTCGTGGCCGAGATCGCCTTCGGCGGAGCGACCTGACCGGTGGGCCGCTCGGCCGCGCCGGCGCCGGTGTCGCGGCCCGGCAGGGTGCCGGGGGTCGGCTGGTCGTTCGGATTGGCCACCGTCTGCGCGGCGGCCGGGCGCAGGCTCGCGGGGCCGACGAGCAGGCCGGCGGCACCCGAGAGGGCGAGGCCGGACAGGAACAGGGCGGTGACCGCGCCACCGGCGCGCGGCCGGAAGACCGGACGGGACGATCGGGATCGGAGAGTCGGAATGCGAGTCACGGGACGGTCTCCGGGCGCGGGGGGACGTCTGATCCCGAACCAAGCCTTGCCGCCGCCGATGGGTTCCGGCCCGCTCGCGGGCAAAAAGCCGGCGGGCCCGGCGCTCAGCCGCGCTTTCGGCCGCCGCCGCCCTTGTATTTCGGCTTCTGGCCGCCGAGCCCCTGGGTCGAGCGGGCCTTCGGGCGCTCCTGCCAGACCGGCGCGCCGACGGGCACCTCGCGGTCGGTGCCCGGCCCCATATTGTCGAGGGTCGGCTTGGAGATGCGGCTCTGCTTGGCGCCGTAGCGCCCGGCCTCGCGCTCGACGTCGCCCTGGCGGGCCATGGGATCGTCCGAGACCAGCAGCTCGGTCGCCTGGAGGCGCTTGAGCTCGTCGCGCAGCCGGGCCGCTTCCTCGAAGTCGAGGTCGGCGGCGGCTTTGCGCATCCGCTTCTCCAGGTCGGCCATGACCGCCTTGAGGTTGTGGCCGATGGTGACGGCGTTCTTGGCGAGCCCGGTATCGACCTGGACGTGGTCGCGCTCGTAGACGCTGTCGAGGATGTCGGCGATGCCGCGCTTCACGCTCTGCGGGGTGATGCCGTGCTCTGCGTTGTAGGCCAGCTGCTTCTGGCGCCGGCGCTCGGTCTCCGCCATCGCCCGCTCCATCGAGCCGGTGATCTGGTCGGCATAGAGGATGCAGCGGGCATCGGCGTTGCGGGCCGCGCGGCCGATGGTCTGCACCAGCGAGGTCTCGGAGCGCAGGAAGCCCTCCTTGTCGGCGTCGAGGATGGCCACCAGGGCGCATTCCGGGATGTCGAGGCCCTCGCGCAGCAGGTTGATGCCGATCAGCACGTCGAAGGCGCCGAGCCGCAGGTCGCGGATGATCTCGATGCGCTCCAGGGTGTCGATGTCCGAGTGCATGTACCGCACCCGGACGCTGTTCTCGTGCAGGTACTCGGTCAGGTCCTCGGCCATGCGCTTGGTCAGCGTCGTCACCAGGGTGCGGTAGCCGGCCTGCGCGACCTCGCGCACCTCGCCGAGGAGGTCGTCGACCTGGGAGCGCGCCGGGCGCACCTCGATCACCGGGTCGACGAGGCCGGTCGGGCGGATGACCTGCTCGGCGAAGACGCCGCCGGTCTGCTCCATCTCCCACTTGGCCGGCGTCGCCGAGACGTGGATCGACTGGGGGCGCATCGCGTCCCATTCCTCGAACCGCAGCGGGCGGTTGTCGAGGCAGGACGGCAGGCGGAAACCGTACTCGGCCAGGGTCGCCTTGCGGCGGAAGTCGCCCTTGTACATGCCGCCGATCTGCGGAACCGTGACGTGGCTCTCGTCGGTGAAGACGAGGGCGTTGTCGGGCAGGTACTCGAACAGGGTCGGCGGCGGCTCGCCGGGCTTTCTCCCGGTCAGATAGCGCGAATAGTTCTCGATGCCGTTGCAGGCGCCGGTGGCCTCGATCATCTCGATGTCGAAGGTGCAGCGCTGCTCGATGCGCTGCGCCTCGATGAGGCGGCCCATCTTCGTCAGCTCGTCGACGCGCTGCTTGAGCTCGGTCTTGATGCCCTTGACCGCCTGCTGGAGGGTCGGGCGCGGCGTGACGTAGTGCGAGTTGGCGTAGACCTTCACGAACTTCAGGTCGTTGATCTTCTTGCCCGTGAGCGGATCGAACTCGGTGATCGACTCGATCTCGTCGCCGAACAGCCCGATGCGCCAGCCGCGGTCCTCCAAGTGGGCGGGCCAGAGCTCGATCACGTCGCCGCGCACCCGGAAGGTGCCGCGGGCGAAGTCCGACTGGATGCGCTTGTACTGGAGCGCCACGAGGTCCGCGATGAGCTGGCGCTGCTCGATCTTCTCCTCCAGCGACACCGTGAACGACATCGCGGTGTAGGTCTCCACCGAGCCGATGCCGTAGATGCACGAGACCGAGGCGACGATGATGACGTCGTCGCGCTCCAGCAAGGCGCGCGTCGCCGAGTGGCGCATCCGGTCGATCTGCTCGTTGATCGAGGATTCCTTCTCGATGAAGGTATCCGAGCGCGGCACGTAGGCCTCGGGCTGGTAGTAGTCGTAGTACGAGACGAAATACTCCACCGCGTTGTCTGGGAAGAAGCTCTTGAACTCGCCGTAGAGTTGCGCCGCCAGGGTCTTGTTCGGCGCCAGGATCAGGGCGGGACGCTGCGTCTCGGCGATGATCTTGGCCATGGTGAAGGTCTTGCCGGAGCCGGTGACGCCGAGAAGCACCTGATCGCGCTCGGCCTTTCGGACGCCGTCCACCAGCTCGGCGATGGCGCGCGGCTGGTCGCCGGCCGGCTCGAACTCGGATTTCAGCGTGAAGGCGACGCCGCCCTCGGACTTCTTCGGCCGGTCCGGGCGGTGGGGCACCCAGGTCTGGCCGTCCCTGAACAACGGATTGCCCTCGGTGAGCAGGCGCGAGAGCGCGTCCACCGTGGCCGAGACGCCGTCCGTGGCCAGCGACGGATCGCCGTCATCCGCCGATCCGGCCGGGTCGAGGCCGGCGGGCACCGGGCCGTCCTCCGGCGCGCGCAGCCCCAGGGCCTGGGCGAGGCGCGGATCGACATCGGCCGCCTCGCCATGGGCGAAGGTCGCCTGCGCGGCCTCGCCGAAGCCCATCCCGGACGTCTTGTCGGGGGTGGCCGGGCTCTTGTCGGGGGTGGCCGGGCTCTTGCCACGTCCGCGCGCCGGCTTCGGCTGTCCCGGACGCGCCGGGGCATGCGGCTCGACCGGCGGCAGGCGATTCCGGTTCAGCGCCGGGCTGAGCAGCGCCGCAAGGTGCTCGTCGAGGGGCTGAAGCTCCGGCTTCGAGGCCTTGGAGTTCGGCGTCCGCGGGCTCGACGCCTTCGCGCCACCTCTAGAGCCCGCCCCCTTCGATCCCGCACCCTTGGAATTCTCGACGTTCCTGGCCAGAACCTCGGCGTCGGGAGCTGGGTCGGATGCGGCGCGTGGCTTCTTCGGAGTCGGCATGGTGCAAGTATGGTTTCTACCGGCCGCTTGGAAAAGGGTGCGATCCGGCCGGATGTGGCGCGCGCTCCGATCCGCCCGCCCGGAGGGCGCCGCACGGGGCGATATATCGCGCCTCGCGACGCTGCCGGCGGTCCTCGCGATGGCGACGCGGCCGAGCGCGATCCTGATCCTGAGCGATCACCTCGACCCCGGCCTCGACGCGTTCGCACGGCGCTTCATCCATGCGCCGATCTGCCTGGCGACCGGGAATCCGAACCTTGCGCAGCACCCACCGGCCGGCGTGACCGTCGCGTGCGGCGACCTCGAAGACCGCCGATGGCTGCGTGCGCTGGCCGTCGCGCACGGACCGAGCCTGATCGTCGATCAGCGCGCCGGCTCCGAAAGGACGCTGGCCCGGGCCTTCACCGTTCTCTTCCCGGTCCTCGCCCAGGGGGGCGTCTACGCGATCCAGGGCCATGGAGGGCCGTGGGACCGTCTCCGGGCCTGGAGCCGGTCGGCGCGGGCACTCGACAGGCGCCTGGCGGCCGCGGGCGGATCGGCTCGTCGCCGGGACGGCGACCGGATCGCCGGCAAGCCGGACGCGGTGCCCCGACCGATCCGCCTGCGTCCCGCCGCCGAGATCCCGGCGCCTCCGGCCGTCGCCATCGACGCGCCGCGCTATCGCCGGGCGACGGCCGTGCTGATCGGCGCACAGCCTGCGGTCGCGGATTTCGCCGCGCGGTTTTCCGGCTCCGAGGCCGTTCCGCCGGAGGCCCGGGTCTACCGGTTCCCGGAAGCGATCGTCTTCGGCATCGCCCTGGTGCAGGTCGGCGACACCCTGGTTTAGGAGAGCCTGATCAACCGCGACCGCAACGGCTACCTCGGCGCGCTGTCGCTCGGCCCCGACGGGACGGGCACAATTCACCATACCCTCCCGCGTCCCCGCCGGATCGCTGGTCGCACCGTGCATCTCTGGCAGCTCTGGGCGGAGAATTACGGGCACTGGCTCATCGAGTGCCTGCCGCGGCTCCACGTGGCCGCCCGGGCCGGCCTCCTCGACGGCGCCAAGGTCACCGTCCAGGCCATCCCGTCGATGGAGGCACTGTACCGGGAGTCGCTCTCGGCCCTCGGCATCGGCGCCGACAGGATCGTCTGGCTGACGCAGCGCGAAGTCGTGTTCGAGGAGCTGGTCTATCCCACCCCGGTCACCCTGCAGCCGATCACCAAGTCGCCCCTCGTCATCGACGCCGCGCGGGATCCGCGCGAACGGATCGGCCCGCCGCCCGAGCCCTTGCCGGAGCGCATCTATGTGAGCCGCAACCGCAACGCCCGGCGGCGGCTCGTCAACGAGGCGGAGGTGGTCGCTCTCCTGGCGGAGCGCGGTTACCGAACCGTGCATCCGGAGACGGAGTCCTTCGCGCGTCAGATCCAGCTCTTCGCCGCCGCGCGCTTCGTCGTCGGCGGCATGGGGGCCGCCCTCAGCAATCTCGCCTTCTCCGCGCCCGGGGGTGCGCTGCCTGATGCTCACCAACCAGGACATGCTCGACGACTTCTTCCTCGACCTCGCCGGCCTCGTCGGCGGGAGCTACGTCTCGATCCACGGCGACAGCATCGCGCCGGAACTCGGCATGCAATCCGACTACACCATCCCGATCGAAACCCTGCGCGAGACCCTCGACCGGCACGGGTTCTGAGCGGCGGCGCAGGCGAGAATTGCGCGCGCGTTGCTCGACACCGAGCCGAACGGAGCTAGGTTCCGGGCCAGCCCCCTGCCGCATCCCCAGACCGGACGGACCGATGGATCCCGCGACGCCGCCGAAGCCCGAGCTCGACGCCGACACCCTGGCCTTCGCCGCCCGGGTCTTCCAGTACGCCCGGATGGGCCGCGCGGAGGAGCTCGCGGAGCTGTTCGGGCAGGGCCTGCCGGCGAACCTGCGCAACGACAAGGGCGACAGCCTGCTGATGCTCGCGGCCTACAACGGACAGGCCGAAGCGACCCGGGTGATCCTCGAGGCCGGCGGCGACCCCGAACTTCACAACGACCGGGGCCAAACACCGCTGGCCGGCGCCGCCTTCAAGGGCGAAATGGACATCGCCGGCCTGCTCCTCGCCCACGGCGCCGCGGTCGACGGCACCGGACACGGCAGTCGCACTGCGTTGATGACCGCGGCGATGTTCAACCGCACCGAGATGGTCGCACTGCTCCTCGACCACGGGGCCGACCCGGACGTTCGGGATGGCGCCGGCCAGACCGCCGCCGCCCTGGCGGAATCCATGGGGGCGGCCGACACGCCCGCGCAGCTTGCCCGGGCGAAGCGCCCGGGCACCACCGGCTGAGCCGGAACGTTCCCGTCCCACGATCTGCTGCGGATCGCCAGGCCACGGGGCGACCGAGGTGAGGAATGTCCATGCCGAACACAATCCGTCGCGGCCTCGCCGCGCTCCTCGTCGCGTGCCTGCCCTGTGCGGCCCTGGCCGCCGACGACTGGCCGATGTTCGGGCGCGACCACACCAACCAGCACTTCTCGCCGCTCACCGGGATCGATCGGGACAATGTGAAGGCTCTGCGCCCGGCCTGGATCTTCCAGACCGGAATCACGGGCTACTTCCAGGCGGAGCCCGTGATGGTGGGCGGGACGCTCTACGTGTCGACCACCCAGAACCACGTCGCCGCCCTCGATGCGCGCAGCGGGCGCGTGCTCTGGACCTACACCCACAAGGCGCGCACGGAGAAGATCTTCGGGCCGCCCTCGAACCGGGGCGTCGCCGTCTCCGACGGCAAGGTCTTCGAGGCCACCATGGACGGACGGGTGATCGCCCTCGACGCCGCCACCGGCAAGGTCCTGTGGGACCACGAGGCGGTGCGCCCGGAGGAGGGTGAGTCCGAGACCGCCTCGGCCCTGGCCGACACGCTCGGGGCCGGTGCCGTCCAGGGATCGAGCCGCCTCGGCTTCAAGATGCCGCCCCTGGTGGCCGACGGCCTCGTCATCGTCGGCGTGGCCGGCGCCGGCTACGGCCTCCATGTCGAGGACGCCAAGGGCGGCCTCGACGGCGGCGCGGTGGTGGGCATCGAGGGCGGCTATGGCCGCCGGGGCTGGCTCGCCGCCTACGATGCCGCCACCGGCGCCGAGCGCTGGCGCTGGTACGTGACCAAGGCGGATGGCTGGGAGGGCGACTTCTCCGCGACCACGCCGGACGGCGTGCCGCTGCACCGGGACATCGCCGCCGAGAGGGCCACCGCCCCGGCCCATCCGAAGGCCTGGCGGGTGGGGGGCGGCTCGCTCTGGATGACGCCGGCCTACGACCGGGATCTCGGCCTGATCTACGTCGGCACCGGCAATCCGGCTCCGCAGAATTTCGGCCTCTCGCGCCCGGGCGACAACCTCTACACCATGAGCCTCGTCGCCCTCGACGTCCGCACGGGGCAGCTGCGCTGGTACTACCAGCAGGTGCCCCATGACGAGTGGGGCTACGACGTGGCGAGCCCGCCCTTCCTCCTCGACCAGCCGACGCCGCAGGGACCGGTCAAGGCCGTGGCGCAGGGTTCGAAGACGGGCTGGCTCTACGTGCACGACCGCAGCACGGGCAAGCTCCTGGCGAAGTCCGAGCCGCTGATCCGGCAGAAGAACCTCTACGCGCCGCCGACCGAGGCCGGCACCGTGGTGAGCCCCGGCCCCCTCGGTGCGATCTCCTGGCACCCGGTGGCCTACGATCCCCGTGCCGGCACCGCCTATGCCCAGGTCCGTCACGGGGCGACCACCTACGTGGTCCGGACGGTGCCCGCGTCGGGCGACCGCCCGGCAATCCGCTACACCGAGACCACCGAGGCCAAGGGCGAACCGAGCTTCAGCACCCTGACGGCGGTGGACCTCGCCAAGGGCGGGGCGATCAAGTGGACCGTGAAGGGCGGCAGCCGCCTCTCCGGCGGGACCCTGGCCACGGCTTCGGGGCTCGTCTTCTCCGGCGAGGAGGACGGCCTCCTCGACGCCCACGATGCCGAGACCGGCGCCGTGCTGTGGCGCTTCCAGTGTGGGGCCGGGATCGGCGGCCCGCCCATCACCTACGCCCTCGACGGCAAGCAATACGTTGCGGTGGCGGCAGGCGGCGCCTCCTTCACCAAGGGGTCGGGCTTCGGCACGGGCGATGCGCTCGTGGTGTTCGCCCTGCCGGATTGAGGATCTGGCCGCTGCGGGGTTGATGTGACATGACGGCGCGGGCGGCCCACGGCTTGCGTGCCCCGCCCAACCGCAGCCAGAGACCACATCTTCCATGACGACCGACGCTCCCGAACCGCGCCAGCCTGAGGACCGGGGGCCGCCGGTGGTCCGCACCATCGCGATGCCCGCCGACACCAACCCGGCGGGCGACATCTTCGGCGGATGGCTGATGGGGCAGATGGATCTGGCGGCCGGCAACATCGCCGCCCGCCGCTCCCGGGGCCGCTGCGCGACGATCTCGGTGGAGGCCATGACCTTCCACCGCCCCGTCATCGTCGGCGACGAGGTCAGCATCTATGCCTGGATCGTGCGCGTCGGCCGCACATCCATGGGCATCCAGGTCGAGGTCTGGCGCCGGGAGCGCGAGGGCGAGGAGACCATGAAGGTGACGGAAGGCCTGTTCACCTTCGTGGCGATCGGACCGGACCGCCGGCCCCGGGCAATCCCGCCGGAGAGCGAGACCGCCGGGGCGTGAAGCCCCCCGGTCCCACCCGTCGGGCTCTCGTCGGCGGCGCGTTCTGCCTCGCGGCGAGCCCCGCTTCGGCAGCCGCGCCGTCGTGGTCGGCGGACAGTCTGCAGGCGGCGGCGGCGCGCAAGGGCGTGGTCTACGGTTCGGCGGTGAACGGGGTGACCCTGCGCCAGGACCCGGCCTACGGACGGGCGCTCGCGCGCGAGGCCGGCATCCTCGTGTCCGAGAACGCGATGAAGCTGACCTATGCTTGGCGCGCGCCGGATGCCCTCGACTTCACCTACGCGGACGAGGTCATGGCCTTCGCGGAAGGCAATCGCCAGCGCATGCGCGGCCACACCCTGGTCTGGCACGAGGGCCTGCCCGCCTGGGTCGCGGCCCGGCTCGCGGCGGGCGAGGGCGAGGCCTTCCTGCGCCGCTGGATCGGCGCCATGGCCGGGCGCTATCGCGGCCGGATCGAGGCCTGGGATGTCGTCAACGAGATCTGCGGTCCCCAGGACGGGCGCGCGGACGGGCTGCGACGCACGCCGTGGCTGGAGGCGCTCGGCCCCGGCTACGTCGATCTCGCGTTCCGCATCCAGCAGGCGGTCGCACCGGGCGCGGCCGGGGTCTGGAACGAGAACGACCTCGAACTCGACGCGGACTGGATCGACCAGCGCCGCGCGATGGTGCTGCGGACCCTCGAGGGGATGCGGCGGCGCGGCGTGCCGATCCGCCGCCTCGGCCTGCAGGGCCACCTCTACGCGAGGCACCCGCTGAACCAGGACAAGCTCCGCCGCTTCCTGAAGGAGGTCGCCGGCCTGGGTCTAGCCATCGAGGTCACGGAGTTCGACGTCAACGACCGGACCTATCCGGCCGCGCTCGGCGCCCGCGACCGGGCGGTGTCCGACCTCGCCCGCCGCTTCCTCGACGTGGTGCTGGACGAGGCGGCCGTGCTCAACGTCCTCACCTGGGACATCACCAACCGCAACACCTGGCTGAACACCAACCCGGAACGCCGGCGCGCCGACGGCCTGACCCAGCGCGCCCTGCCGCTCGACGAGCGGCTGGCGCGCACGCCGCTCTGGTCGGCGATGCACCGGGCCTTCTCGGAGGCGCCGGACCACCGCAGGGCACGGGAGGGCCTGCGCGGCGCCTGAGCCCCTAGCGGGCGATCATCCGCGCCTGCTGCGGCCGGTCGCCGGCATGCTGGCGCAGGAACGCCGCCATCTCGGCGAGTTCGGGCGCCTTGGAGCGGAAGGTCACGGACAGCGCCAGCAGCGTGTCGGCATGGTCGAGGCCGGCATAGATCCGCTCCTGTACCGGCACGCGGACGGCGCGCAGGCGGGCGGCGAGATTGCGGGTGTTGGACGGCCGTACCGTGGTGTCGCCGTCGCCCGAGGCGAGGAAGGCCGGCGGCGAGTGCGGCCCCGCGAAGGTGATTGGCTGGGTCGCGGCCTTGTCGGGAGCCTCGCCGAACAGCTCCGTGGCGGTGCCGGCATCGAGGGGCAGGAAGTCGTAGGGACCGGACAGGCCGGCCACCGCGCGGATCACCCGCGGGTCGACGCCCGCCCGGCGCAGGTAGGCGGGGTTCAGCCCGAGCATCACCGCGCTGTAGGCGCCCGCCGAGTGCCCGGCGAGGACGATCCGGCTCGGGTCGCCGCCATAGGCGGCGATGTTCCGCTCGACCCAGGCCAGGGCCTGCGCGCCGTCGTCGAGGAAGTCTGGGAAGCGGACCTCCGGGTAGAGCCGGTAATCCGGCAGCACCGTCACGAAGCCTTGGGCGGCCAGGGCCTGGCCGACGAAGGCATAATCTTCCTTGGCGCCGTTCTTCCAGGAGCCGCCGTAGAAGAACACCAGCACGGGCGCCCCGGTGGGGCCGGCCACGGGCGTGAACACGTCGAGCCGCTGGCGCGGATGCGCGCCGAAGGCCGCGTCCTTCAGGCTGAGCCGTCCGCCCTGGTCGCGGGGACCGATCGCATCGAAGAAGGCGAGGGGCGAGCAGGCCGTGATGCCGAGCGCGACGAGCGCGAGTCCGGCGAGGCTTCCAAGGACGGCGAGAACCCGGTTCATGCAACTCTCTGTTGGGGCGTGTCCCCCCTGTGACAGGGCTGGCGCGGCGGATTCATGGCGTTCCGGACCGTCCCGGCGCGCCCCCGACGGCGTCGCGGTCCGATGTCACAGTCAGGTTCTCAGAACGAGGCAGGCACCGCCGACCTGCCGGATTTTTCCGCAAAGCCCGTCGGCGGCCTCGCGGCTTTGGGCCGGAATGCGGACGCGGTAGAAGGCACGCGTGCCGCGGCTGCGCAGGCGGGTTCCGATGATCATCGGACGAACATCGCCGATGACGCTTGTATAGAGCTTCCGTGTCCGCGCGAAGCTCTGCAGGGCCAGGGACTTCGAGAAGTTTCCGGCGAGCTGGATGCCCCAGGGCGCCGCCGGTCCCTCGTTGCCGCCGAGGGCGAAGCGGTCGCCGCGCGACGGGATCCGCAGGGCCGCCGTCACCTTCAGGCAACTCGTCTCGGTCTCGGCCTTTGCCTCGGAACTCTTCGTTTCGGAACCCTTGGTTTCCGAGCCCTTGGCCGCCGGGTCCTTCGCCTTCGGCTCGTCGCCCTCCGGCATCTCGACCGCGGCACCGGGGCGCCACGCTTCGGCGGGCGAGCCGGTGATCGCCAGCACGTAGTTGCGGGTCTCCGCCGGAAGGCCCCCGGTCCCCGCGAGCCAGGCCGAGACCCGGCCCGGCCCACCGTTATAGGCCGCCGCCGCGAGGCCGAGATTGCCGAATTGCCGGTTGAGATCGGCGAGGAGGTGGGCCGCGTGCGGGATCGCCTGCTCGGGGTCGAACGGGTCGGTCAGCCCGCGCTCGCGGGCCGTGCCGGGCATGAACTGCGCCACCCCCTGCGCACCCACGGGGCTCACCGCGCCGACGCGGAAGGCGCTCTCGCGCCAGATCAGCCGCGTCAGGAACGGCACGGGCAGGCCGCGTGCCTTGGCCGAGCCCTCGATGAGGCGGCACAGGGCCTGCTCGACCGTCTCGGTCGCCGCCTCGGCGGCGGCATTCGCCGGCCGGGCCGCGAGGGGGAGAACGAGGAGCAGGGCGAGGAGGGCTGCGGCGAGGCGGCGGAGGAACGAGGTCACCGGCGGGTTGTAGAGCGTGCGCGGCGCCGATCAATTACAAAGGGCGCCGACCGCGGCGCATCCGCGTTCGCCGATCCGGGATGCCCACGCTATAACGGAAGGGGCGACGACCTCCGCCGCGCTGCAGAACAGGCCTCGATGCCCGAAACGCTCCTCGACGTTCAGGACCTGTCGGTCGCCTTCCGCTCGCGGGAGCGCGAGACCCGCGCCGTGGACCGTGTCAGCTTCACGATCACGGCCGGCGAGACCCTGGCCCTCGTCGGCGAATCCGGCTCGGGCAAATCGGTCACCGCCCTCTCGATCCTGCGCCTCCTCGACGGCAGCGCCTATCATCCCGGCGGCCGCATCCTGTTCAAGGGCGAGGACCTGTTGAGCCTGCCGGAGAAGCGGCTGCGCGGCATCCGCGGCGCCGACATCACCATGGTGTTCCAGGAACCGATGACCTCCCTGAACCCGCTGCACACGATCCAGCGGCAGATCGGCGAGGTGCTGGAGGTGCATCGCGGCCTGTCGGGCCGCAAGGCGCGGGCGCGCATCCTCGAACTCCTCGAACTCGTCGGCCTGCGCGACGCCGAGCGCCGCCTCAACGCCTATCCGCACGAGCTCTCGGGCGGCCAGCGCCAGCGCGTGATGATCGCCATGGCGCTCGCCTGCGAGCCCGACCTGCTGGTGGCCGACGAGCCGACCACCGCCCTCGACGTGACGGTGCAGGCGCAGATCCTCACCCTGCTGGCGGACCTGCAGAAGCGCCTCGGCATGGCGATGCTGTTCATCACCCACGACCTCGGCATCGTGCAGCGCATCGCCGACAACGTCTGCGTCATGCTCGCCGGCCGCATCGTCGAGGCCGGCCCGGTGGCGGAGATCTTCGCCCGCCCGCAGCACGAGTACACCCGGCGCCTGCTCGCCTCGGAGCCGAAGGGCCGGGCCAACCCGATACCGGAGGACGCAGCGCCCCTGCTGGAAGCCGGCCCCCTCAAGGTCTGGTTCCCGATCCGGGAGGGCCTGCTGCGCCGGACGACCAGCCACGTGAAGGCGGTGGACGGTGTCTCCCTGCGCGTCCGGGCCGGCGAGACCGTCGGCGTCGTCGGCGAATCCGGCTCGGGCAAGACCACCCTCGGCCTGGCGCTCCTGCGCCTCACCGGCTGCGAGGGGCCGATCGTCTTCCTCGGCCGCTCCATCGCGGGCCTGCCGCCCGCCGCCATGCGCCCGGTCCGCCGCGACATGCAGGTGGTCTTCCAGGACCCCTACGGCTCGCTCTCGCCGCGCATGACGGTGGCCGACATCGTCGCCGAGGGGCTCGTGGTCCAGGGCGCGGTGAAGACGCGGGCCGAGCGCCAGGCGGTCGTCGCCAAGGCGCTGACCGATGTCGGGCTCGATCCGGCGACCATGAACCGCTACCCGCACGAGTTCTCCGGCGGCCAGCGCCAGCGCATCGCCATCGCCCGCGCCATCGTGCTCAAGCCGAAATTCGTGGTGCTCGACGAGCCGACCTCGGCCCTCGACCGTTCGGTCCAGGCCCAGATCGTCACCCTCCTGCGCGACCTCCAGCGCGAGCGCGGCCTCGCCTACCTCTTCATCAGCCACGACCTCAAGGTGGTGCGGGCGCTCGCGAACTACGTGCTGGTGATGCAGAACGGCCACGTCGTCGAGGAGGGTCCGGCCGAGGCGATCTTCGCCGCGCCCCAGACCGCCTACACCCAGGCGCTGTTCGCCGCCGCCTTCGATCTTCAGAGCGACGCCGTCGCCGACCCGATCCCGGCCTGAGGGAAGCCCGATGGCCCGCGCCTTCCTCATCGTGCTCGATTCCGTCGGCATCGGCGGCGCCCCGGACGCCGACCGCTACGGCGATGCCGGGTCCGACACGGTCGGGCACATCGCCCGCGCCTGCGCCGAGGGGCGCGGGGACCGGGCCGGTCTGCGCGCGGGGCCTCTGGCACTTCCGAACCTGACCCGCCTCGGCCTCGGCCTCGCCGCGAAGGGCGCGACCGGTGCGGTGCCGCCGGGCCTCGACCTCTCCGGTGATCCGGCGGGGGTCTACGGCCACGCGGTCGAGACCGCCGCCGGCAAGGACACGCCCTCGGGCCACTGGGAGATCACCGGCGTACCGGTCCGCGATCCCTGGGGCTACTTTCCCGTCGCGGTCCCGACCTTCCCGGCCGCCCTGACCGAGGCGCTGATCGCGCAGGCCGGCCTGCCGGGCATCCTCGGCGATTGCCACGCCGCCGGGGTCGCGATCATCGACGGCCTGGGCGCCGAGCACGTCCGGACGGGCAAGCCGATCTGCTACACCTCCGCCGACAGCGTCTTCCAGATCGCGGCGCACGAGGACAGCTTCGGGCTGGAGCGCCTCTACGCCACCTGCCGGATCGCCCGCGATCTCTGCGATCCCTACCGGGTCGGCCGCGTCATCGCCCGTCCCTTCGTCGGCAGCACCGCGGAGGGATTCCGGCGCACCGCCAACCGCAAGGACTACGCCGTCGAGCCGCCCGGCCGCACCCTGCTGGACGTGCTGGACGCCGCGGGCCGGAGCGTCGTCAGCGTCGGTAAGATCGGCGACATCTACGCCCACCGGGCGACGGGCCGGGAGATCAAGCCCGGCGGCAACGCCGCCTGCCTCGACGCGGCGCTCGCGGCCTTCGCGGCGCTGCCGGAGGGCGGGCTCGTCTTCCTCAACCTCGTGGATTTCGACACCGAGTACGGCCACCGCCGCGACGTGCCGGGTTACGCCGCCGAGCTCGAACGCTTCGACGCGCGCCTGCCGGAGATCCAGCGCGTCCTTCGCCCCGGCGACCTCTGCGTGATCACCGCAGACCACGGCAACGACCCGACCTGGGCCGGGACCGAGCATACCCGCGAACAGGTTCCCGTGCTGGCCTTCGGACCGGGGATCGCGCCGGGATCGATCGGACGACGCGAGAGCTTCGCCGATATCGGCGCGACCCTGGCGCATCATCTCGGAACGACCCGGCTGGATGCGGGAACATCCTGGCTCTGACGCACGATTGGGAGACCATCATGAGGGACGAGGACGACCGAGCCGCCGGACAGACCATCGCGCACCGGGTCGGCGAACCCCTCGACACGTTGTCCGTCGAAGATCTGGAAGAGCGAATCGCGCTCCTGCGCTCTGAGGTGGAGCGCCTCGAGGCGGCGCGCCTCGCCAAGAAGGTGGCCCTCGAACGGGCGAGCTCGCTGTTCCGCCTGTAAAAGCCATGTGGCCGAAGGATTTGTGACAAACTTCCATCTTTGAGTTTTGTGACAAACTTCCATCTTCGAGGAAGGAATTTTCAACCTCCCCCAAATGGGGGATGAAGGGCCGCTGCCTGCGGGCTTCACTGTCGCCCGTAACCACGAGCGAGGGCGGTCATGCTTGAGAAATGGACGAGGGCGCCCTGGATGCGCCGGCGGCTTGCACGGCACGTTCAGCGCGGCACGAGCGATCGGGTGATCGCGTTGCTGATCAATCCCGCGACGGCGGCCCAGCCGAGCCAGACCCTGAACGACGCAGGCCCGTCCGCGGAGCTTCGGCCGAGCGAAATTCCCGCACGCGAGATCCGGCAGGCCGGCATGAGCCCCGATCCGGCCACCCCGTACGATCTCTCGAACGTCATCCTGTTCCGCGCCCTGGCCTTCGATCGGGCCGACGGTCGCGACGCCCGGTGACCGCGGGCGATCACCGGACCAGACTGAACCCGGAGATCAGCCGGGCGAGATCGACCTGACGGGTGACACCGGTCTTGGCGAAGATCGCCTTGACCTGACTGCGGATCGTGCCCTCACCGACGCTCTGTTGCGTGGCGAGGAGCGAGATGGTGGCGCCGTCGGCGATGCCGCGCGCGATGCGCGCCTCGGCGGCCGTGAGGTCGAACAACCCGGCGAGAAGCTCGGTGCCGGGGACCGGACGCGGCAGGACCGGTGCGGCGACCATCAGCAGGGTGCCGCCGCCGAAGACATCCTGGGCCAGGCCGCGCATGGGCAGCAGGTGCAGGACCATGGCCGGGTCATCGTCGCCGGCCGGGATCGGGATCGACCGCGCCGTCTGCGCCCGCCGTCCCGCGAGGACGTCGGCCAGCAGCGCATCCGCTCCCGGATGGGCGAGGGTGATCCGCTCGCGGTGATCCCGCACCACCCGCGGGACGAGGCCGGCGAAGCCCTCGTTGCGGTCGTGCAGGCGCCCGCTGGAACCCAGCACCGCGGCGGGCAGGCCCATCACCTCCAGGGCGCTCACTGCCGCCCGCGCACGCTCCAGCTTCAGCCGGGCCGAGACCAGGGCGGCCCGCCCCAGATGCGGCCGCAGGGTGTCGAGGACCTTGATCACGGCATGGGGCACCGGGCCGTCGACGTAGCGCCGCTCGACGCTGAAGATCAGCGTGTCGCCGGTGGTGAGCGGGCAGGCGGTGGCGACGCCCCAGCCCAGGCCGCGCGGGCGCAGGAACTGCTGGATCAGGACGTCCTGCTCCAGTTCCGCCTGGGTGTAGACGTCCTCCTCGCGGATGAAGCCGGCATGCCGGGCACCGAGGAGCCGCGCCGTGCGCTGGCCGGCGCCGCTCCAGCCCCCGGCGGCGAAATCCGCCATGACCTGGTCGAGCGACGCGGAATTGATCCACCGATGCGACTCGAGGTCGGCCGCGATCAGCACCGTGCCCTGGGCGCCGGCGATCTCGGCGAGCCGGTCGAGCACCGCCGGCCACAGTTCGGGCAGGACCGCAGCCTCGTAGATGAGGTCCGTCAGGGTCTCGAAGTCGTCCCGTCCCGATCGATCCTGCACGGCCCCCTGCACCCACATGTGTCTGAATCGTAAACACCATGCGGTCAAAGCGCGGCTCGCGGCAAGCTGGGTCGCCGGCAAAATCCCGTGTTCCGCCCATGGGATAACGGAAACCGAGGGCGATTCGGAACCGCCCGGCCTCGGCAGGGCTCGAAAGCTGCGCCCTTCGTGTTAGGGGAGGGGATCAGGGGGAACCTTGAGCCCATCCGACCGGTCATGTCGATTCGGAGCGGGGGCGGGGAGTTTGGCGTGCGGCACTGGCGAGAAGGACCGGGCGACCGGCGAAGCTACCACCACGGCAACCTCAAGGAGGCGCTGATCGAGGCTGCGCGCCGCTTCATCGCCGAGCGTGGGATCGGCGGCTTCACGCTGGTGGATGCCGCGCGCCTCGTCGGCGTCACGCCCGCGGCCCTCTACCGCCACTTCCGCGGCCGGGAAGCGCTCCTCGAAGAGGTGGCGGGCCGCGGCTTTGCCGATCTGGCCGAGCGCCTCGCCCGGGCGCTCAGCGCGAAGGGTACGCCCCTGGAGCGCTTCACCCGGATGGGCGAGGCCTACCTCGCCTTCGCGGAGGAGGAGCCGGGCTACTACGCGGCGATCTTCGAGACACGCGGCCTCGCCGCCGCGATCCCCAACGAGGCCGCGTCGACCCGGCCGAGCCCCTTCGATCTCTTGGTCGAGGCGCTGCAATCGACGTTTCCCGAGGGGTTCGGCGGTGCCCCGCCGCGCTTCATCGCCCTGGAGGTCTGGGCCCTCGCGCACGGCCTCGCGACGCTCTCGGCCTCCGGGCACCTGCCGAAGGCGTCCGGCATGCCGGACAAGTACGAACTCCTGCGAGCCGGCGTCCTCGCCCTCGTCCACGGTGCGGCGGCCGGCAACCGGTCCCGGGAATAAGGGCCGCTGGAACCTGACCGCCCCTTGAAAGCGCACGGGACCATCCGCAAGTGAATGTCGTTCACATTTACATTGGAGCCGTGAGCCGTGAGCTTCTCTTCCTCCCCCTTCACCACCGGGAAGGTCTGCCGTAGCGGCCCCTTCCCCAAGCGGTCCCTCGAAATCGGCGCGATCGTCGTCGCCTTCGTCTACTGGTGGCCCCTGGCCGCCGCCTACGTCGCCTGGAAGGTGGCGGGGTATCCTGCGCTCGGCGAATTGCGGGGCCTGGCCGGCCGCGGTCTCTCGTGGAACGCGGGCGCCACGCGCTCGCGCTTCGCCGCCGCGTTCGAGGCCGCCAATGGCGGCAGCACGGGCAACCGTGCCTTCGACGATTATCGCCGGAGCGAGATCGAGCGCCTCGAGGCCCAGCGCCGCGCCCTTCAGGAGGAGAGCCGCGCCTTCGCCGAGTTCGTCGAAGAGCTGAAGCGGGCCAAGGACCGCGAGCAGTTCGACGCCTTCATGCAGAAGCGCCGCAGCGCGGACACCACCCGCTCGGTCTGACGCACGAGTTCATCTCCCTGCAACACGAGGGCTTCCGGCGCAGGCCGGAAGCCCTTTTTCGTGCGCGCGGCCGAATCGAACACCCTCGCTCGCGCTGCCGCGATGCTCTAGGAACGGTCCCGGTCTTGCCTCGGACCCGCCGTGCCGTGGATCCGAGCTCGGCCGCCTCAGACCTCGGCTTCTTGGAGATCAGCGATGCAGGCAGAAGCCGCGACCGTCCGGGTGGTGGATCACCCCCTGGTGCAGCACAAGCTGACCCTGCTGCGCCAGCGCGAGCGCTCGACCAAGGGCTTCCGCCAGATCCTCAACGAGATCGGCATGCTGCTGGCCTACGAGGTCACCCGCGACCTGCCCCTGGAATCCGTGACGATCGAGACGCCGATCCAGGCGATGGAGGCGCCCCAGATCGCCGGCAAGAAGCTCGTGCTGGCGCCGATCCTGCGCGCCGGCGTCGGCTTCCTCGACGGCATGCTGTCCCTGGTGCCCTCGGCCCGGGTGGCGCATGTGGGCCTCTACCGCGATCCCGAGACCCTGGAGGCGGTGGAATACTACTTCAAGGCCCCCTCGGACCTCGTCGACCGGACAGTGCTGGTCCTCGACCCGATGCTGGCCACGGCGAATTCGGCGGTGGCGGCGATCAATCTCCTGAAGCAGCGCGGGGCGCAGGACCTGCGCTTCGTCTGCCTGCTCGCCGCTCCGGAAGGCATCGCCCGGCTCCAGGCGGCCCATCCCGACGTGCCGGTCTGGACGGCCGCCATCGACAGCCATCTCAACGACCACGGCTACATCGTGCCGGGCCTCGGCGATGCCGGCGACCGGATGTACGGGACCCGCTGAGGCCCGGAACGGGCGCGATCTTGCCAAGCGCGGCTCCGGCGGCACATGACGGGGCTCCGAGGAGGAGATCCCGATGACAGCCAGCCTGCCCGAGACCATGCGACAGATCCGCTTCGACGGTGCCGGCGGGCCCGACGTGCTAGCCCTGGAGACGGTGCCGCTGCCGCAGCCCGGTGCCGGCCAGGTCCTGATCGAGGTCGTGGCCGCCGGCATCAACCGGCCCGACATCCAGCAGCGCGAGGGCAAGTATCCGCCACCGAAGGGCGCCACCGAGATCCCCGGCCTCGAGGTCGCCGGCCGCATCGTCGCCCTGGGCGAGGGCGTCTCCGGATTCGCCATCGGCGACGAGGTCTGCGCCCTGGTGATCAGCGGCGGCTATGCCGAGTTCGCCGTGGCGGAGGTCGGCCAGTGCCTGCCGAAGCCGTCGTCGCTCTCGCTGGTCGAGGCCGGCGGCCTGCCGGAGAACTACTTCACCGTCTACAGCACCGTGATCGAGCGCGGCCGCCTCAAGGCCGGCGAGTCCTTCCTCGTCCATGGCGGATCGAGCGGCATCGGCTCGACCGCGATCCAGATCGCCAAGCACCACGGCGCCCGCGTCTTCGCCACCGCCGGCTCGGCCGAGAAATGCGACTTCTGCCGCGAGCTCGGCGCCGAGGCCGCGATCAACTACCGTGAGGACGATTTCGTCGAGGCGGTGAAGCGGCTGACCGACGGCAACGGAGTCGACGTCATCCTGGACATGGTCGGGGCGCCCTACCTCGCCAAGAACCTCTCGGCCCTGGCGATCGAGGGCCGCCTCGTGCAGATCGCATTCATGCAGGGCTACAAGGTCGACGCCTTCAGCATGACGCCGATCATGATGAAGCGCCTGACCTTCACCGGCGCGACGCTGCGGGCCAGGCCCAAGGCCGAGAAGGCGGCGATCGCCGAAGGCCTCGCCCGCGATGTCTGGCCGCTGCTCGAGGCCGGGACCATTCGCCCGGTGATCCACGCCACCTTCCCGCTGGAGGAGGCGCGCAAGGCCCACGCGCTGATGGAATCGAGCGCCCATCTCGGCAAGATCATGCTGGTGACCGGCCGCTAAGACCGGACCCGGGCGGAACTCCGCTCTCGACCGTCGCGTTTCAGACCCGAGCCAGAATCACGAGCGGGATTCACGGGAATCGACGCTCGGGTCGAAACATCGGTCTTCAGGACCGTTCAAGCGAGGATCGCATGGTCGAGAAGTTACACGGTCAGGAAGCCCGGCAGGGCAAGCGCGGCAAGCCAGTGCTCTACGTCCTCGTCGCCAGCCTCGTGCTGCTCGCGATCGCGATCACGGGCCTGATGACCTGGCAGGGCGCCAACTCGCCGAAGGACTATGCCAGCCAGAGCCAGGACGCCTCGCGCCAGGAAGTCACCGGCTCCGTGAAGGGCAGCTCGAACGCCACGTCGTCGTCGAACACCGGTTCGGTGCCGACCGCGAACCCGGCCTATCCGAGCCCGGCCCAGCCTGCCGCCAACGGCAACAAGCAGTAGGACGGATCGTGCGTGCCGGTCCGCCTCAGCGGGTCGGCACGGGCGTCTCGCCGCGATAGTCGTAGAAGCCGCGCTTGGACTTGCGTCCGAGCCAGCCGGCCTCGACATACTTCACCAGCAGCGGACACGGCCGGTACTTCGAGTCGGCCAGCCCCTCATAGAGCACCTGCATCACCGACAGGCAGGTATCGAGACCGATGAAATCGGCCAGCTGCAGCGGACCCATCGGGTGGTTCGCCCCGAGGCGCATCGCCGTGTCGATCGATTCCACCGAGCCGACGCCCTCGTAGAGAGTGTAGATCGCCTCGTTGATCATCGGCAGCAGGATGCGGTTCACGATGAAGGCCGGGAAATCCTCCGACATCGTCGAGATCTTGCCGAGCTTGGCGATGAAGGCCTTCGCCGACTCGTAGGTCGGATCCTCCGTCGCGATGCCGCGGATCAGCTCGACGAGCTGCATCACCGGCACCGGATTCATGAAGTGGATGCCGATGAAGCGCTCCGGCCGATCGGTCGAGGCCGCCAGGCGCGTGATCGAGATCGACGAGGTGTTGGTGGCGATTAGGGCGTCCGGCCTCAGGGACGCGCAGAGCGTGCTGAAGATCTGGCGCTTGGTCGATTCGTCCTCGGTGGCCGCCTCGATCACAAGGTCGCAGGGCGCGAGGTCGTCGAAGGTCTCGGCCGCCACGATGCGGGAGACGGCGTTGCGGCGCTGCTCGTCGGCGATGCTGCCCTTGGCGACCTGACGTGCCAGGTTGCCGTCGACGGTGGCCAGGCCGTTGTGGATGCGGGCCGGGTCGCGGTCGTTCAGGCGGACGTCGAGCCCTGCCATCGCGCAGACATGGGCGATGCCGCTTCCCATCTGCCCGGCGCCGATGATGCCGACCGTCCTGATATCGATGCCCATCGTCTGCACTCGCACCCCTGGGGCATGCCTCCGTCGCGCTCCGGGCCCCCCGCCCGGCCGCCGAGGGCGCCCGCCTCGCTTATAACGTCCCGCGGCGGCAGCGTCCTAGAGCAATTCCATGCCGGAGACGCCGTTCGCGCGGGTGGACCGATGCGCCCGGGAGCGCACCGGTCGCCGCCCGACCCTCGAACCGGTGTTCCGGATCAGCCCTTGGCCTTGGCGATCTCGGATTGCAGCTCGGGCACGATCTGGAACAGGTCGCCGACGAGGCCGTAATCCGCCACCTGGAAGATCGGCGCATCCTCGTCCTTGTTGATGGCGACGATGACCTTGGAGTCCTTCATGCCGGCGAGATGCTGGATCGCGCCCGAGATGCCGACGGCGACGTAGAGCTCCGGCGCCACGACCTTGCCGGTCTGGCCGACCTGCCAGTCGTTCGGGGCGTAGCCGGCATCCACGGCGGCGCGCGAGGCGCCCACGGCGGCGCCCAGGCTGTCGGCCAGCGGCTCGATCAGCTCCTTGAACTTGTCCGACGAGCCGAGGGAGCGGCCGCCGGAGACGATGATCCTGGCCGCGGCCAGTTCCGGACGGTCGGACTTGGCGATTTCCTCGCCCTTGAAGCTCGACTTGCCCGACGAGGCGGCCGCCTGGACCGGCTCGATCGCCGCCGCGGCGCCGCCCTCGGCTGCCGGCTTGAAGGCCGCCATGCGGACGGTGATCACCTTCTTGCCCGCCCCGGCCTGCACGGTCTGGATCGCGTTGCCGGCGTAGATCGGGCGTTCGAAGGTGTCGGCGGAGACCACGCTGATGATGTCGGAGATCTGCGCCACGTCGAGGAGGGCGGCCACCCGCGGCAGCACGTTCTTGCCGGTGGTCGAGGCCGCCGCGACGATGACGTCGTAGGGCTCGGCCAGGGAGACCAGCAGGGCGGCGGTGGGCTCGGCGAGGAGATGGTCGTAGGCGGCGTCCTCGGCCAGCAGCACCTTCTCGACGCCGTCGAGCCTGGCGGCGGCCTCCGCGGCGGGGCGGCTGCCGGCGCCGGCCACGAGCGCGTGGACCGGACCGCCGAGGGAAACGGCGGCCGTCAGAGCCTTGAGGCTCGCGTCGCGGACCGCGCCGTTGTCGTGCTCGATGAGAAGAAGGGTGGCCATGGTGTGCGAACCTCGAAATCGATCAGCGGGAGGGTCCCGGACCCCGTCTCACCCGCCGCGGCGAGGCGGCGGGCTCTTGAAACCGTGGAAGCGGCGGCGCCTCAGAGGATGCCGGCCTCGCCCTTCAGCTTCTGTACGAGTTCGGCCGGGGACCCGACCTTGATGCCGGCCTTGCGCCCGGCGGGCTCCACCGTCTTGAGCACGGTGACCCGCGGGGTGACGTCGACGCCCAGGGCATCGGGAGCCAGTTCCTCGAGGGGCTTCTTCTTGGCCTTCATGATGTTGGGCAGTGAGGCGTAGCGCGGCTCGTTGAGGCGCAGGTCGGTGGTGACGATGGCCGGCAGGGTCAGCGTCACGGTCTGGAGGCCGCCGTCGATCTCGCGGGTGACGTCGATCGAGCCCTCGCCGAACTCCACCTTGAAGGCGAAGGTGCCCTGGGGCCAGTCGAGGAGCGCCGCCAGCATCTGGCCGGTCTGGTTCGAATCGTCGTCGATGGCCTGCTTGCCGAGGATGACGAGGCCGGGGGCCTCCTTCTCGACCAGGGCCTTCAGGATCTTGGCCACCGCCAGCGGCTCGACCACGCCATCGGTCTTCACCAGGATCGCCCGGTCGGCGCCCATGGCGAGCGCGGTGCGGAGCGTCTCCTGCGCCTGCTGCGGTCCGATGGAGACGGCGACGATCTCGGTGACCTTGCCCTTCTCCTTGAGGCGAATCGCCTCCTCGACGGCGATCTCGTCGAAGGGGTTCATCGACATCTTGACGTTGGCGAGGTCCACGCCCGAACCGTCGGCCTTGACCCGGATCTTGACGTTGTAGTCGACGACCCGCTTGACGGGCACCAGAACCTTCATGGCGTTCACAATCCTCCGCGCGGATGATGTTCTTCGACCAGGCCGGCGCGGCGCGCAAAGGAACTC
The DNA here is from genome assembly GCF_979253015.1 of Methylobacterium sp. AC433. Taxonomy (NCBI): domain Bacteria; kingdom Pseudomonadati; phylum Pseudomonadota; class Alphaproteobacteria; order Hyphomicrobiales; family Methylobacteriaceae; genus Methylobacterium; species Methylobacterium sp. AC433. Next base: position 107,476 of record NZ_CEEDBN010000010.1, read on the forward strand.
CGGGACAACCGGAGGTCCAGAACCCTGGTCATTGAGGCGGCGGACCGTAACGGCCTCATTTCCGCCTTGTCAACGCGCCCCGCGGCCGCCCACCGGGGGGAGGGCCGCCGAGGGCGCCGACCGGGCACGCACCCGCCGGTTCGCGGTCCGGTTGGTATTCAAGATGCCTGGGTCTCGGCGAGGCGGGTTTTCCGCGCTGCCCGCTCTCAGCGATTCTTGCCGGGAACCCAGAGCACGTCGTCGGCGCCGTTGGAATTGGCGGTCCGGCTCGCCACGAACAGGAAATCCGAGAGCCGGTTGAGGTACTGCAGGGCCTCCGGCGAGACGATCTCGCCCTCGGTGGCCGCGAGCGCCACGGCCAGACGCTCGGCCCGCCGGCACACCGTCCGGGCGAGGTGCAGGGCGGCCGAGGCCGGCGACCCGCCGGGCAGCACGAAGGACTTCAGGGGCGACAGGTCGGCGTTCAGGGCGTCGATGTCGCGCTCGACCCGCTGCACCTGCGCGGCGACGATCCGCAGGGGCTCGTATTTCGGCGGCTCGGCGCTCTCCGGGGTCGCGAGGTCGGCGCCCAGGTCGAAGAGGTCGTTCTGGATCGCGCCGAGCATGGCGTCGAGGCGCGGATCGGCATGCAGCCGCACCAGCCCGATGCAGGCATTGGTCTCGTCGACGGTGCCGTAGGTCTCGATGCGCAGGTCCGCCTTCGAGCGCCGCTCGCCGCTGGCGAGCGCGGTCGATCCCTTATCGCCGGTGCGGGTGTAGATGCGGTTGAGGGTGACCACGATGGCGTCCGATCCTGAGCGGGGCTGGCAGGAGCGGGAACCTAGCGCAGTTCGCCGCCGGTGGGAGTCGCCCGAGATGGAGTCGCGCAAAAAGCGGAAGGGCCGGTCCCGCCTCGGCGGAACCGGCCCCGAGGGCTCACGGCGTGCTGGACTGCAGCGCGCTCAGAAGGTGTAGCCGAGCTTGCCGCCGAAATTGGTCAGGCCGCGGTTGTTCGCGCAGAGGCCGGCATTCGACATGTGCTCGACGGTCGCCATGATGCTCCAGTGCTCGGTGAGCCGGAAGCCGAGGGCGGCCGCCTCGCGGAACAGCGGGTTGCAGCCCAGCGTGTTGAACCCGGCCGGGGCCGTGGGCTTGGGACCGGTATAGCCGTTATGGGCGCCGGCGCCGAAGAAGCCTTCGAGGAAGACGATGTTGTTCAGCGTCTGCGGGAAGAGGTCCACGGTCCAGGTCGCGCCGATATAGGCGTAGCTGGTACGGCCGCCGAAGTTGTAGCTGCCGCCGACGGTCGCCCGGGGCACGAAGGCCTGCCAGAACGGGTCGATGCTCACGAGCGGCTTGGAGAACAGGATCTCGCCGTTGATGTTGTTGGTGTTGTGCTCGGCGCTGCCGGGATCCTGCACGGCGCCGCCGATGCGGACCTCGGACACAATGCTCAGGGGCTTCACCGGGCTGACATAGGCGGCCGGCGGCGCGGACGGGAAGTCGGCGGCCTGGACCGGCATGGCCGTGGCAAGTACGGCGGCAGCAACGGCGAGGCGGAACGTGTGGGAATGCATCGAGACGGTTCCGGTTTGACCGAACGTGTCTAGCATGGCCGCCCGCGACACCGGCAGGCATCGGGGGCCTCGCGGCGGCGATAGCTGTGCGGTGAGACCTCCGGGCAACACCGGCCCCGGTGCCGGGAGCCTCAGGCCGCCGCGGCGGGCGCCATCGCCCCGGTCTCGCCCTGGCGGTGCCAGACGTACCAGCACAGGAAGGCGACCGGCACGCCGATGATGGAGGTCGCCACGAAGAACCAGGCGAAGCCCGTCGTCTCGATGACGAAGCCGGAGGCGCCGGCCAGCAGGCTGCCGGGGAGGGCGCAGAGGGACGTGAGGAGTGCGTACTGGCTCGCCGCATGCTCGGAGGCGGCGAGCGACGACATGAAGGTGATCAGCACGATGGACGCGAAGGCATAGGCGAAGCTGTCGATGCTCACCGCGATGGCGAAGGTCCAGAACGCGGTCCCGCCATCGCCGCCGTGCAGCGCCAGGTAGGCGAGGCTGAGATGCGAAGCGGAGCCGAACACGGTCCCGGCCAGGAGGCTCGCCATCATGCCGATCCGCGGGACGACGTAGCCGGCCAGTAAGGTGCCCGCGAGGGCGACGCCGAAGCCGAACAGCTTGGTCACCGTGGCGATGTCGGTGTTGGAGTAGTGCAGGCTCTTGAAGAGCGGCATCGCCATCGCGCTGGCGACGTAGCCGGGCATGCGGAAGCCGGCGACCATGAGCAAGATCGGGACCGCCAGCGGACCCAGGCGGCGGACGAGGTCGCGGATCGGCGCCACGATGGTCTCGACGAAGCCCGGATGGTCGTGCGTCGCGGTCCGGTCGGACTCGGGCTCGGGGGCGAGCAGGGCGGCGACCACTCCCGGCGCCATCGCGGCCACCATGAAGAGGTAGGCCGCCCGCCAGCCATAGGCGTCGGCGAGATAGAGGGCGCCGGCCCCGGCGACGAGGTTGCCGATGCGCCAGCCGATCTCGGCCCAGGACGACATCAGCGACTGGCGCTCGACCGGCGCCGCGGTGATGCGCCATCCGTCGATGACCACGTCCTGCGTCGCGCCGGCAAAGCCGAGCGCCAGGGAGAATGCGATGGTCCAGGCGAGCCAGTGGCCCGGGTCGCCGAAGGCGATGCCGGCGAGCGCCAGCATCACGCCGAGCTGCGAGACGATGATCCAGCCGCGCCGCCGCCCCACGAACCGACTGAGGAGGGGCGCATCGTAGCGGTCGAGGAAGGGTGCCCAAAGGAACTTGAACTTGTAGGCGAGGGTGAGCTCGCTCATCAGCCCGAGGATGCCGATCGGCACCTTCGCCTCCGACAGCCACGCCGATTGCGTGACGTAGACGAGGAGGAAGGGGATGCCCGAGCTGAAGCCCAGGCCCAGCATCGCCGCGACCCGTCGGTCGAGGACCGAACTCAGGAACGATGCGGCGGCCATCGGCGCGCGATCAGGCCGAGCGCCACCAGACCACGCCCATGATGAAGATGATCGCCAGGAACTGCAGCAGCACGCGCAGGCGCATCAGCTTCTGCGAGAGGTTGGCGCTGCCCCCGCGCATCATGTTGAACAGGCCGAGGACCAGGACCACCGCCACCGCGACGCAGGCGAGGAGCACGAGAGTGTTGGAGGAGATCACGGCGTCAGTCTCGGTTCTGTCGGGTCGGGGAATATGGCCCCCCATATGGACTCCTCGAGGGGAGGAGCCCAGGGGGCGGGTTCATCGCGTCAGTTCCGGCGCAGCAGGCGCTCGAAGTAGTCGAGCTCCTCGCGCGGGCGGTTCGGGTCGCCGAGCTTGCGGCGCAGTTCCTCCATAATGCGGCGGGTGCGCTGAACGGCGGATTCGTCCGCCGTGGGCACGCGGGCATTGCCGTTGGTCATGTCGCGGCCCTTGGTGGGGCGGCCGAGGGGATCGTCGTCGCGGTTGCCGGCCTGGCCCTGCTGGCTCGGCTGTTCGCCCCCTTCGCCCTCGCCTTTGCCCTCGCCCTCGCCCTCGGCCATCTCCTGCATCTGCTTCTGCATACCCTCGGCGCCGCGCTTCAGGCCATCCAGCGCCCGGCCCTGGGCGTCGACCGCCTCGCCGTCCTTGCCCTGGCCGAGGGCGCCCTCGGCCTCGCGCATGGCCTCCTCGGCTTCCGACAGGCCTTCCTCGCCCTGCATGCCGAGATCCTTCATGCGGCGCTGAAGGTCCTCCAGGCGCTCGCGCAGGGCCTGCTGGCGCTGGCCGGCGCCGCCCTTCTGGCCCTCGCCCTTCTGCCCCTGCTGACCTTGGCCCTGCTGACCCTGGCCCTGCTGACCCTGGCCCTGCTGACCCTGACCCTGCTGCCCGGGCTGGCCCTTCTGGCCCTCGCCCTGCTGGCCCTGTTGCCCACGCTGCGGACGCTGGCCGCGCTGACCCTGCCCCTGCTGGCCGCGCTTGTCCTGGCCGTCCTTGAAGGTCTCGTCGCGCAGGTCCTGCTGCTCGCGGGAGAGCTTGTCGAGTTCGTCGGCCTGCTTGCTCATCTCGCGGCCGTTCGGGTCGGACTTGCCGCCCGGCTCCGCGGTCTGGAGGTTCTCCAGGATCTCGCGCAGCTGGTCGAGCAGGCGCTGCGCCTCCGCGGTGTCGCCGCGCTTCATGGCCTCGGCCATGTCGTTGAGCATCTTGTTGAGATCGTCCGGCGTCACCGTCTTGGCGTTCGGGTTGGGCTGGCTCTTCTCGGCCTGGGGCTTCTGGTCCTTGCGCTGGCGCTCGGCCATGCCCTTCATGAACTTGTCGAGGGCCTGCTTCAGGTCTTCGGTGAGCTTCTTGATCTCCTCATCCGGCGCATTGCGCTCGATCGCCTGCTTCAGGTTGTCCTGGGCCGCGCGCAGGCTCTTCTCGGCGTCCGACAGGTCGCCGTCCTCGATCTTCAGGGCCATCTCCCAGAGGAGGTCGGCCACCTCCATCAGGGCCTCGTCGCTGCGGGCGGCGCGCAGGCGGCGGGCGGCGGTCTTCAGCCCGAGGAAGACGCTCGGCTGCGGCGTGAACGTGTCTGGGGCGATCAGGAGCGCGTCGAGGGCGGTCTGCACCCGGCCGCGGCTCTCGTCCGGCGCGGTGATCAGGCGCCGGCGCTCCTCGGCCAGGGCGCGGGCCAGCGGCTGGGCGAAGATCCGGGCCGGCAGCGTCACCTCGGCGGTGGGCGTGCGGCCCTCCTGCCCGGCCTCGTCCTTCACCACCAGCGTCAGGCGCACGCGGGCTCCGGACCACGGATTGTCGGTGAGGTCGACCAGGGTCTTGGTCTCGTGCTCGCCGGTCGCATCGGCCGGCAGGGCCAGCGCGATCTTGGGCGGCGGCACCAGGGCGCGGGTATTGGCCAGGGGCTCGACCAGACCCTCGGCCGAGGCGATGCCGTAATCGTCCTTGGCCCGGTAGGTCAGGTTGAAGGTCCCGCGCGCATTGACCTCGAGGGCGCCGATGCGCTCCACCTCGGGGGGCGTGTCGGGGATCGTCTCGACGAGGAGGTGCTGCGTCGTGCCGCCCGCCGCGACGGTGAGGTCGGCGACGCCGCCGGTGAGCTGGAAGCGGTCCTCGCGCAGGTCCGCATGGGGCGGCTTGCCCGGCAATGCCTTCAGCCCGGCCTTCGGCGCCAGCACCGCCTCGCCCTGGCCGGCGATCCGCACGATCAGGGTGGAGTTCACCGGCGCGCGCAGGCGCTGCCGCTCGCCGTTCATGGTCACGACCAGGGGCGGCAGGCGGGTGTAGAGCGGCGGATCGATCCAGCCGTCCACCCGGAAGGTCGGCCCCGGCGCCGGCGGCGCCCGCCAGTCGAAGGCGCCGAGGATGCGGGGGCGCCACTCGGCACCGGCCACGAACAGGCTCGCCACCGCCGCCACGATCAGGCCCGCCCGGAGCGCGAAGGGATCGCGCCGCGCCATGCCGGGCCGCGGCGGCGGCGGCGCCAGCCCGGCCACGGCCTCGGCTGCCCGGGCCTGGTGCAGGGCCCAGAGGGCGCGGGTCGCCGGATCGGCGGTGCCGACCGCGAGGGTGTCCTCGATCGAGGAGGCGGGGTTGTGGGAGAGGGGACCGCCCTTGGCGGCGGCCGCGCGGTCGATCCGGGCCAGGGCCGCGCGCCGGCTGTCGCGCCGCAGGCGCGCCAGGGGCAGGAGCACGGCGACGAGGGCCAGGGCGAAGAGCGCGATGCCGGCGATCCGGGCGAGCGGCGGCAGGTCGAGCCAGAGCCCGAGCCAGGACAGGGTGAGGAAGGCCAGGACCAGGCCGATGCCGCGCCACAGGATCGGCCAGGCCCGCTCCCAAAGCCCGGCGGCCTGCGAGCGGGCGACCAGCCGGTCGAGCCGCTGGCGCAGGGCGGGTCCCCGTGCCTCGGGGGCCGTCGCGCGCGAATCCGACGCCTGTCCGCCGCGTGTGGAGGTCGCCGGGTCGGCCTCGCCCATCGTGTCTGGCTCCTCGCGCGTCGCATGGCCGCCGCGCCTTCCCCGCAAGGCTAGCATGGTGGCGGCACCGCGCGACGGGGTCAAATCATCCCAGGGTGCCTCGCCGCATGCCCCGGCGTCTGGCCCTCGGCGACGAGCCGATCTGAACCCGCCGCGTCCCTCGCGGGTTGCTGCCTCGATTTCAGCGGTTCGGAAGGATGCCCGCCATGGTCGATGTGAAGCCTGTCGTCGATGCCCTGGTGCGCGCGCGCCGCGGCCGCCTCGCGGCCACCGCCGCCCTCGGCGGCCTCGCCCTGGTGGCGGGCCTCGCCGCGCGGGCGTTGCGCGGATCGACCCTGCCGGAGCCCGAGGAGGCACCGGCGGCCCCCGGCGTCGACGAGGACGAGGCGCGCTGGATGCTGCGCGCGATGGTGGCGGCGACCCTGGCCGACGGCATGATCGACAAGGACGAGCGCCAGCGCCTCGACGCGGCGGTCCAGGCCTCGGGGGTCGCGAGGGACGGGGCGGCCTGGCTGGAGGCCGAGGTCGCCGATCCGGTCGACCTCGACACCATCGCGGATGCGGTGAACACGCCCGAGCAGGCGACGCGGATCTACTCGGCGGTGCGCCTCTCCGTCCTGGCTGACACGCTTCAGGAGCGGGAATTCCTCAAGCGGCTCGCCGAAGCCCTCGACGTTCCGGAGGAGGCCGTCGCCCGGATCGAGGGCGAACTCGCCGCCTGAGGTTCAGGCCTGCGGCTCGAGCCAGTCCGGCATCCGGTCGAGGGCGATCAGGTCCTCGTAGGTCTGGCGCGGGCGCACGATGGCGGCGTCCGCGCCGCGCACCAGCACCTCCGGCACGAGCAGGCGGGAATTGTAGGTGCCGGCCTGCACCGCCCCGTAGGCCCCGGCGCTCATCACGGCGATGAGGTCGCCGGGGGCGACCTCCGGCATCTCGCGGCCCAGCGCGATGTAGTCGCCGCTCTCGCAGACCGGACCGACCACGTCGGCGACCATCCTCGGCGTCTCGGCCGCGGGCTCCTTGACCGGCCGCAGCCCGTGATAGGCCTCGTACAGGGTCGGACGGATCAGGTCGTTCATCGCCGCGTCGACGATGACGAAGGTCCGGCCCTCGGTGCGCTTCACGTAGATCACGCGGGTCACCAGGATGCCGGCATTGCCGGCGATCATCCGGCCGATCTCGAAGACCGGGCGCAGGCCCAGCGGCGCGAAATGCGGGCGCAGGATCGCCGACAGGGCCGCGGGCTCCGGCGGCGGCGCGTTGTCGTCGCGATAGGGGATGCCGAGGCCGCCGCCGAAATCGATGTGGTGGAGGTCGTGCCCCTCCGCCATCAGGTCGCGGGCGAGCCCGGCGAGCAGGCCGGCGGCGTGGTCGAAGGGCGCGAGATCGGTGATCTGGCTGCCGATATGCATGTCCACACCGGCGATCGCGAGGCCCGGCAGGGTCGCCGCGTGGGCGTAGACCGCCCGGGCCCGGCCGATCGGGATGCCGAACTTGTTCTCGGACTTGCCGGTGGAGATCTTGGCGTGGGTGCCGGCATCGACGTCCGGATTGACCCGGATCGAGACCGGTGCCGTCAGGCCGAGGCTGGACGCCACGGCGGAGAGCTGGGCCAGTTCCGGCTCGCTCTCGACGTTGAAGCAGAAGATGCCGGCCTGCAGGGCGGCGGCCATCTCGCCCTGCGTCTTGCCGACGCCGGAGAAGACGATGCGCTGCGGATCGACGCCGGCCGCCAGCGCCCGGCGCAGCTCCCCCTCCGAGACGATGTCCATGCCGGCCCCGAGGCGGGCCAGGGTGGCGAGTACGGCCTGGTTCGAGTTCGCCTTCATGGCGAAGCACACGAGGGCGTCGTCCGCGCCGAAGGCCTTGGCGAAGACGCCGTAATGGCGCTCCAGGGTGGCGGTGGCGTAGCAGTAGAACGGCGTCCCGACCGTGTCCGCGAGGGCGGTCAGGTCGACATCCTCGGCCTGGAGGCGGCCGTCGCGGTAGTGAAAGTGGTGCATCGGCCTGCCTGCGGGCATCCGCCCGGGGGATTCGGGCCTGCGCGCGGCGCGTCCGGGCGGGCGCGTCTTCCCGCACGAGGCCGGGGAAGGTCTGTGGTGACCCGCTTCTACAGCAGCGGGTCGAGCAGGAAAGGCTCCTTGGGGATGACGTAGCCGCGCTTGGCGCCGCGCGTCGTCTTCACCGGCGCCTCGGCGCCCGAGCCCGGCACCGCCAGGGTGTCGAGTTCGTCACCGGCACGCACCGCGTCCGGCTCCGGCGTCGCGGTCCCGCCGCCGAGGCCGACGCTCTGCGGCAGCGCGCGCGGGCTCGCGACGCCGGGCAGGCCCGGGCGCGCCACGGAGCGTGCGGCGGAGGTGCCCGGCGGCGGCTCCAGCGCCCCGCGGCGGCCGCAGGCCGAGGCGGACAGCGCGATGAGGCCGAGCGCGGCGATCGTCGTCAGAGGGCGGGAACGGAGGAACATCGACGCTTGCGGTCCGGGACGCGGTGGCGGTCAGCATAGCCGTTGCGGCCGCGCGACGCGAGGGAAACGGCGACGCTGTCCCGCGCGGCGATGGCGTCCCGCGCGGAACCGGGCGCGGCTCAGCTCTTCTTCTTGCCGTCGGTCTTCTGGTAGACGTCGATGGCGCGACGGCAGTTCTCCGAGAGCTTCGTCCAGTTGGTCTGGAAGCACTTGTCGAGAGCCGGATCATCGGTAGCGAGATTGCCGCAATAGGTCAGGTAATCGCCGGTGCAATACTTCTTCAAGGTCTCGTTGCCGCGCTTCGTCTGCGGAGCGGCGGCTCCCTGCGGCTGCGCGGCGGGCTGGGCGAGCGCCGGTGCGACCGCGGCCGTGGCGGCGAGGAGGAGGGCAAGCGACGTGAGCTTAAGGGCCATGGGGGGCGCGGTCCGTCTCAGAAAACAGGGAATGGGCGATCCGATGAAGCGCCGACATGGTCGAAACATGGCGCGCGGATGGTCGCCGCGTGGTCAGGCCGCTTTCTACGCCGCGATTTCCCGTCCGCGCAACGTCCGCGGCGTTTTCCGCCGCACATGACGAAATGCGAATGCGGCCGGATCGCGGATCAGTTCGTCCGTGCCGGCATCGGGTAGGCCGAGACGGGCGGAAGCCGCTCGCGCTGCATCAGGCTGTCGGCGACGTCGGAGATCCTCCGCCGCAGGTCGGCCGCCTCGCCCTCGCGCCGGGCCATCACCTCGGCCAGGGCCTCCTCGGCCGCCGCGAGGCTGGCGCGCAGGGTCTCGCGCTCGGCCACCAGGGTGGCGGTGAGGTCCGGGACCTCGGACCCCGACGGAACCCCGGTTTCGGCCGCGCCCGGCCCGCTTTGCCCGGCGCGGGCGGCGATGAGGTCGTCGAGGATCTCCTGGTGGGCGAGTTCGAGCACCTGCAGGGTCGCGAGACCCAGGGCCGTGTCCTGGCGCGCCGCCTCGAGGTCGCGCTCGACGTCGCTCAGGGTGGCGCGGGTCGCCGCGATCACCGCCTCGCGCTCGCCCAGGGTGGCCTCCCGCTCCTCGACCGTCCGCGTGAGGGCGGCCGCCTCCATCGTCCGCGCGCCGATGGCGGCGAGGTCACCGTGGCGGTGGGCCTTCACCGCCTCGACCCGGCGCTCGAGGCGGCGCTGGGCGACGGCGAACTGCGCCCGGAGATAGTCCTTCTCGGCGGCGACTTCGGAGATCGACAGGGGGAGGCGGGCCTCGACGCGGCGCTTCGACAGGCGCGCCGCCCGGGCGTTCACGGCGGGCAGAAGCAACAGCGCGCACAGGCTCGCGGCCAGGAAGCCGAGCGTGAAGATCATCACGGTTTCGATCACGCGGAAACGCTCGCTCAACACGCCGTTGACGACAATGACGACGGGGTGACCCGTCGACCCTCGCCGGCCTGTTTAGCCCATGTCCCCCCGGGATGGGCAAGACGTGCGGGGACACACCCCCGCGCTCGCGCGACTCAGAACGGATTCCAGGTCGGCTTGGCCGTGAACTTGAGGTAGCCGATGTTGATGCCGAGGCGGGCGCCGACGCCGGTGCGGATCGGCACCACCACGATGTCGTCCGCCGTCACCGCCGTCATGCCGAATCCGCCCACGAGGTAGGCCGAACCGTCCACGCCGCCGAAGCGGCGATACAGGCCCGCCACCGCCGGCAGGTTGTAGACCAGCATCATGGTGCGGTCGCCGTCGCCGCCGACGTCGAAGCCGATCGACGGCCCCTGCCAGTAGATCCGGCGCTGGCCGGCATTGCGGGTGTAGAGCGTGCCCTCGCCGTAGCGGACGCCGCCGACGATGGCGCCCGAAGCCTCCTGGCCGAGGATGTAGCCGTTGGGCTCGCCCCAGCGGCGCGTCGCCTCCTCGACCAGCTGGGCGAGGCCGCGCGACATCGAGCCGAAGAAGCGGTGGCCGTTATCGACCAGTTCCTCGGGGCGAAACTTGCCCGGCGCGCCGTCGGCCGCAGCGAGGGCGCGGGGCGAGACGCCGAAGAGGAGCGCGCCCGCGAGGGCGCCGACGAAGGCGCGCCGGGTGGCGGGCTCGCGCGATGGCAGGGCGTGGCCGGCCCGATGGTTCGACGTCATGCCTCGTCCCTCCTGTCTACCGACACCCGCCCGGAGGCGCTATCGTCTCGCTAACCGAGACCGCGCTATGGACGATCATCTCATCCTAGGGACGCCGCGGCCCGGAGCCGGTGCGCCTCGATACGCGGCGATCATGATGCGAAACAAAGCAACATGTGGTTAACGCGCCGTCACCTGGTTCGCGTCGCCGCCATCGGCGGTCTGCTGCCGGTCGGCACCGGGGTCCGGGCGTCTCCGCTGCCGCAGCTTCCGGCCGGCCGCATCGCCCTCGCGGGCTTCGACGTGGTGAGCTACTTCCTCGACGGCCCGGAGCCGGGCCGACCGGCCTACGAGCTGTCCTGGGCGGGACGGACGTGGCGCTTCGGGCGGGCCGCGAACCGGGAGGCGTTCCGGGCCGCGCCCGCCGCCTATGCCCCCCGGCTGGGCGGATTCGACCCGGTCGGCGTCCTCGCCGGGCGCCTCGTCGATACCGATCCGCTGGTCTATGCCCGCCTGCCGGGTCCGGACGGCACCGAGCGGCTCTACCTCTTCCGCAACGCCGAGCACCGCCTGCGCGTCATCGCCGAACCGCGCCTCGGCGCCGAGGCGGAGGCGCGCTGGCCGAGCCTGCGCGACCAGATCGACAGCGATTTCCCGGACTGAACATCCGTCCCGGTCAGATTCGGCCCTCGCCCTGCGGCGCGTGCCGGTCCGGGCCGCGCCCGACCGGGCTGCGCTCGGGCAGCACGAGGTTGTCCGCGTAGCTCGCGTCGCCCAGGGCCGCGAAGGGGCCGTTGCGGTAACTGCGGGTGTAGTGCCCGTAGGTCATCGGCCGGCCGGCGGGGACGACGACGCAACCGCCCGCGACCGTGAGGATGTGGTCGCCCGCCGCCGTGTCCCACTCCATGGTAGGCCCGCAGCGGACGTAGATGTCGGCCTCGCCGGAGGCGATGAGGCAGAATTTCAGGGCGGACGCGGCCGAACGGGTCGCCCCGAGCCGAAGGGAGCCGAGGCAGGCCTCCGTCTCGCTGTCCCCGTGCCGGTTGCTGCGCAGGGCGACGAGGCCCTGGTCCGGCCGCGGCCGCACCGCGATCGGCTGCCGCTCGCCGAGATGCCCGTCGCGGATCTCCGCCCCGAAGGCGTGGGCACCGGCGCCCCAGACCCGGCGCAGGCCGGGAGCCGCGAGGGCGGCGGCGATCGGCCGGTTGCCGGCGACCAGGCCGATATTGACGCTGTACTCGGCGTTGCCGGCCAGGAAGTCGCGGGTTCCGTCGAGGGGGTCGACGAGGAAGAAAAGCGGCGCCGGCGGATGGTCGTAGGAGGATTCCTCGGCGATCACCGGGATGCCGGGCCAGTGCCGGGCGAGCTCCCCGATGATGAAGGTCTCGGATTCCGCGTCCGCCTGGCTGGCCGGCGAGCCGTCGGGCTTGAGAACGTGCGGACAATCGCCGCCATGGTGCCGCCTCAGGATCTCGCCCGCCCGGCAGGCGATTTCCATCAGGGTGGCCGCAATACGGTCGCGCGTCGGCGCATCGATCGACATGATGCGAGGCATGATGCCCGCGCCACGGACCCTTGTCGACCCGGATCGCGAGAGGTCCGGGTGCTTTTCAAAGTATCCGGCGCCGTCTATCGGTGCCCTTCAAGACCGGACGCGGCCCTGAAACGCCTGCGCGGAGCGCACCATGACCCCCCTCAATCTCGACGCCCTCGACCTGTCCGCCCTCCTGTGCTCACGCGTCTGCCACGACGTGATCAGCCCGGTGGGAGCCATCGTGAACGGGCTGGAGGTCCTGGAGGACGAGAGCGACACCTCCATGCGGGAATTCGCCCTGGAGCTCATCGCCAAGAGCGCGCGCCAGGCCTCGGCGCGCCTGCAATTCGCCCGCATCGCCTTCGGCGCCGCCGGCTCCGCCGGAGCCTCGATCGACCTCGCCGACGCCGAGAAGGTGTCTCGCGGGATGTTCGCCGACGACAAGACGCAGCTCGCCTGGAGCGCGCCCCAGGCGCTCTACCCGAAGAACAAGGTCAAGCTCCTCCTCAACCTCGTGATGATCGCGCAGAGCGCGATCCCCCGCGGCGGCCTCATCGACGTGGTGGTGCGCGGCGACGGCGAGGCCCCGACCCTGACCCTGACGAGCAAGGGCTCGCATGCCCGCATCCCGGCCCATGTCGAGGACATGATCGCCGGCACGCCGGAGAACGGCACCGTCGACGCGCACGGCATCCTGCCGTTCTATGCCGGGCTCGTCGCCCGCGCCGCGGCCATGGACGTGCGCTTCTCGATCGAGGGCGACACCGTGACCATCGCGGCGACGCCGACCGCCGCCGCGCGGCCGGAGGCGCCCGCGGCGCCGCATGCCGAGCCGGAGGCCGACCGGCCGTCGGATTCCGAGCCGCCGGACACTGCGCTGGCCTGACGCGAACCGAGCTTAGGGCGGTTCATCGGGAGATCGACAAATATTATAGCGATCTCCCGCTTTGTCCTCGGGGATGAAACCCTTCCCTAACCGGTTCGGGTTCAAAGTCGGTCCTGCACAGACTGTAGTGCGCGTATGGACCGAGTACCTCTCATGGACGACTTGTTGCGTGAGTTCCTGACCGAGAGCGCGGAGCACCTCGACACCGTCGATGCCGAGCTCGTCCGGTTCGAGCAGGATCCGAACAATCAGACGATCCTGCGGAACATCTTCCGCCTCGTCCATACCATCAAGGGCACCTGCGGATTCCTCGGCCTGCCGCGCCTCGAAGCGCTGGCCCACGCCGCCGAGACCCTCATGGGCCAGTTCCGCGACGGCATGCCGGTCACCGGCCCCGCGGTCAGCCTAATCCTCGTTACCCTCGACCGCCTCAAGGCGATCCTCGGCGATCTCGAGGCCACCGGCGCCGAGCCGGCCGGCAGCGACGACGATCTCATCGGCGCCCTGGAGGTGATGGCCTCCGCCCCGATCGCCCCGGCCGCTCCCGCGCCTGTCGCGGACATCAAGCTGCCCGATCCGGTCGTGCGCGAGCTGAAGCCCGGCGAGGTCAGCCTGGAGGATCTCGAGCGCGCCTTCATGGAAGCCGAGGGGCCCGATCCGTTCGACGTCGCCGTCGCCCCCGCGCCGGCGCCGGTCGCCGCCGCTCCCGAGCCGGTGCGCGAGGCTCCGGCCCCGATGCCCGCGAAGGCCGCCGAGGCGCCCGCGAAATCCGCCGATGCGCCCGCCGCCCCCGAGGGCGAAGGCGGCATCGCGAAGGTCCAGACCATTCGCGTCAACGTCGACACCCTCGAACACCTCATGACGATGGTGTCCGAGCTGGTACTGACCCGCAACCAGCTCCTCGAGATCGCCCGCCGCCACGACGACTCGACCTACAAGGTTCCGCTGCAGCGCCTCAGCCACGTGACGGCCGAGTTGCAGGAAGGCGTCATGAAGACGCGCATGCAGCCGATCGGCAACGCCTGGCAGAAGCTGCCGCGCGTGGTCCGCGACCTGTCCTCGGAACTCGGCAAGCAGATCGAGCTCGTGATGAGCGGCGCCGAGACCGAGCTCGACCGCCAGGTCCTCGAGGTCATCAAGGACCCGCTCACCCACATGGTGCGCAACTCGGCCGATCACGGCATCGAGTCGGCCGCCGACCGCAAGGCCTCCGGCAAGCCGCTGCGCGGCACCATCCGCCTCTCCGCCTATCACGAGGGCGGCACGATCACGATCGAGATCGCCGACGACGGCAAGGGCCTCGACCTCGCCGCCATCCGCCGCAAGGCCGTGGAGCGCAAGATCGCGAGCCAGGCCGAGGTCGAGCGGATGACCGACGCCCAGGTGGCGAAGTTCATCTTCCATCCGGGCTTCTCGACGGCCGCCGCCATCACCTCGGTCTCCGGCCGCGGCGTCGGCATGGACGTGGTCAAGACGAACATCGAGCTCATCGGCGGCGTCATCGACATCAACACGCAGCTCGGCCGCGGCACCACCTTCACGATCAAGATCCCGCTGACCCTCGCGATCATCGCCGCCCTCATCGTGAAGGCCGGCGAGCAGCGCTTCGCGGTGCCCCAGGTGGCGGTGCTGGAACTGGTGCGCGTCGACAAGGCGACCGCCCAGAAGGTCGAGCGCATCAACGGCTCGCCGGTCCTGCGCCTGCGCGAGCGCCTCCTGCCGATCGTCACCCTCACGGGCGTCCTCGGCCAGGACCAGGCCGCTGACGCCGTGGATTCCGGCTTCGTGGTGGTGGCCCAGGTCGGGCGCCAGCGCTTCGGCATCCTCGTCGACGAGGTCTTCCACACGGAGGAGATCGTCGTGAAGCCGATGTCCTCCAAGCTGCGCCACCTGCCGCTGTTCGCCGGCAACACCATCCTGGGCGACGGCGCCGTGGTGCTCATCGTCGACCCGAACGGCATCGCCCAGCAGGTCAGCCAGGGCTCGCAGTCCGGCGCCATCCCGGTCGAGGCCGAGGTCGAGGAGATAGAGGCTGCCGACGCCAAGGCCACGCTCCTCGTCTTCAAGGGCGGCGCGGGCAGCTACAAGGCGGTGCCGCTCTCCCTGGTCACCCGCCTGGAGGAGATCGAATCGGCCAAGGTCGAGTGGGTCGGCGGGCGTCCGCTGATCCAGTACCGCGGCCGCCTGATGCCGCTGGTGCCCGCCGATCCGTCGATCGAGATCCGCACTTCCGGCACCCAGGCCCTCGTGGTGTTCTCCGACGGCGAGCGGGCCATGGGCCTCGTGGTCGACGAGATCGTCGACATCGTCGAGGAGCGCCTCGACGTCGAGATCTCGGCGGATCGCTCGGACCTCATCGGCTCCGCCGTCCTGCGCGGCCGCGCCACCGAGATCATCAACATCGCCCACTTCCTGCCGCTCGCCTACGACGACTGGGCACGGGGTCCCAAGAAGACGGTCAAGAAGAGCTCGACCCTCCTCCTCGTCGACGATTCCGCCTTCTTCCGCGAGATGCTTAGCCCGGTCCTCAAGGCCGCCGGCTACAGCGTGATCACCGCTGCCAGCGCCGACGAGGCGGTGGCGGCCCTGCTCTCCAACGGCCGGATCGACGTCGTGGTGTGCGACCTCGAGATGCCGGGCCGCAACGGCTTCGACCTCGTCGGCGCCATGCGCAAGGTGGAGGGCCGCGTCGCCGGACTTCCCGTCATCGGCCTCTCCGGCACCATCGGCGCCGAGGCCATCGAGCGGGCGCGGACGCTCGGCATCGCCGACCTCGTGGCGAAGTTCGACCGCAGCGGCCTGATCTCGGCCCTGGCCGAGCTCGACGTCTCCAGCCTCGCCGCCGCCGCCTGACCGGCGAAGCCCCTTCGGAGTCCACGCCCATGATGCAGGCCGCCAACACCAACGCCGCGGAAACCGTCGGCACCCACGACTTCGTCACCGTCTTCGTCGGCGAGACCATGTTCGGTCTCGCCATCGACCGGGTGCACGACGTCTTCATCCCGGCCGGCGTCACGCCGGTGCCGCTCGCCCCGCCGGAGATCGTCGGGCTCCTCAACCTGCGCGGCCGCGTGGTCACCGCCCTCTGCCTGCGCCGGCGCCTCAGCATGGCGCCCCGCACCGGGGACGGCGCCCAGATGGCGATCGGCCTGGAGCAGGGCGGAGAGACCTTCGCCCTCATCGTCGACGGCGTCGGCGAGGTGCTCAAGCTCGGGGCTGAGACCCACGAGCCGGTGCCGATCAACCTCGATGCCCGCTGGCGCGACCTCACGCTCGGCGTCCACCGCCTCGACGGGCGCCTCCTCGTCATCCTCGACGTCGATGCGCTCCTCGCCTTCGGGACGAACGCCCGCACCGCCGGCGCCGCCTGAACCCCAGCCCAGGAGAAGGGACCGATGAAAACCTGTCTCATCGTCGACGACTCCGCCGTCATCCGGAAGGTGGCGCGCCGCATCTTCGAGACCATGAACTTCGAGGTCGGCGAGGCCGAGGACGGCGAGAAGGCGCTCAGCGCCTGCGGCAAGACGATGCCGGATGCGATCCTGCTCGACTGGAACATGCCGACCATGGACGGCTACGACTTCCTGCGGGCCCTGCGGAAGACCCCCGGCGGCGAGAAGCCGAAGGTCCTGTTCTGCACCACGGAGAACGACGTCGGCGCCATCGCCCGCGCCCTGCATGCGGGCGCCGACGAGTACATCATGAAGCCCTTCGACCGCGACATCGTCACGGCGAAGCTGGCCCAGGTCGGCTTCGCCACGGACGCCGACGCAGCCTGACGCGGACACGGACCGGGCGCCCCGCCCCGTCCGGCCGAGGTTCCCCATTCGACCGCATTCCCGCGTCGCTTACAGCGTGAAATCCATGATGGCCGCTCCCGCACCGACCTTCGCGTCGACCCATTCCGCGCCGCCGCCCCTGGCGGGGCAGCGGGTTAGGGTCCTGATCGCCGACGATTCGGCCGTGGTGCGCGGGCTCGTGGCCCGCTGGATCGGCGAGGCCGGCTACGAGGTCGTCGCCACGGCCGCCAACGGCCGGATCGCCCTGGAGGCGATGTCGCGCCACGACCCCGACGTGATCCTCCTCGACATCGACATGCCGGAAC
Source organism: Methylobacterium sp. AC433 (assembly GCF_979253015.1). Classification (NCBI taxonomy): domain Bacteria; kingdom Pseudomonadati; phylum Pseudomonadota; class Alphaproteobacteria; order Hyphomicrobiales; family Methylobacteriaceae; genus Methylobacterium; species Methylobacterium sp. AC433. Next base: position 124,494 of record NZ_CEEDBN010000010.1, read on the forward strand.
TCGACGGCACCCAGGCCCTGCCGCTGCTGCTCGCCAAGAGCCCCGGCGTCCAGGTCATCATGATGTCGACCCTGACGACGCGCAACGCGGACATCTCCCTGCGCTGCCTCGCCCTCGGCGCCGTCGACTACATCCCCAAGCCCGAGAGCAACCGCGGCGTCACCACCTCGGACGCCTTCCGCACCGACCTGATCGAGCGGGTGCGCCTGTTCGGCTCGGCCCGGGCGCGCAAGCGCGGCGCCTCCGGCGCCCCGATCCCGGTCTCGCCCGGCATGCCGGCGCCCGCCCCGGTCTCGGCCCTGCGGCCGACGTCGCCCCTGGTGCTGCGCCCCAAGGCCCGCAACGGCGTCGCCCCGCGCGTCCTCCTCATCGGTGCCTCCACCGGCGGACCGCGCGCGGTCGGCGAGGTCCTGGAGAAGATCGGCAGCGCCACCCTGCGCCAGTTCCCCGTCCTCATCGTGCAGCATATGCCCCCGGTCTTCACCGCGGTGTTCGCCGAGCATCTCGGCGTCCGTACCGGACTGCCGGCGGCGGAGGGCAAGGCCGACGAGCGCCTGCAGCCGGGCCGGATCTACGTCGCCCCCGGCGGGCGCCACATGGGCCTCGCCGGATCGCGCCAGGACGTGACCATCCGCCTGCACGACGGCCCGGTGGTGAATTTCTGCCGTCCCGCCGTCGACGTCCTGTTCCTGGATGCCGCCGCGATCTTCGGCGCCGCCTCCCTGGCCGTGGTGCTCACCGGCATGGGCTCGGACGGGACCGGCGGCGCCCGCGCCCTCACCGAGGCCGGCGCCGCGGTGCTCGCCCAGGACGAGGCGACCAGCACGGTCTGGGGCATGCCCGGCAGCATCGCCAAGGCGGGGCTCGCCCAGGCGATCCTGCCGCTCGGCGAGATCGGCCCGGCGCTGCGCAATCTTCTGACGGGACAGGGCGCATGACCGACGTCGAATTCGATTTCCTGCGCGCCTACCTCAAGACCCGCTCCGGCCTCGCCCTCAGCGGAGAGAAGCGATACCTGGTGGAGAGCCGCCTCGGGCCGGTCTGCCGACGCTTCAACCTCGCCGATCTCGGCGCGCTCGTGAACGCCCTCAAGGGCGGCCGCGACCTCGCCATGGAGAAGGCGGTGGTCGAGGCGATGACCACCAACGAGACCTTCTTCTTCCGCGACCGCACGCCCTTCGACCTGTTCCGCGACGTGCTGCTGCCGGAGGCCATGGCCCGCCGGGCCACCCAGCGCCGCCTGCGCATCTGGTGTGCCGCCGCCTCCACCGGCCAGGAACCCTATTCCCTGGCGATGATGCTCCAGGACGCCGCCCCCCGACTCGCGGGCTGGACCGTCGACCTCATCGGCACCGACCTCTCGACCGAGGTGCTGGAGAAGGCCAAGGCCGGGCTCTACAGCCATTTCGAGGTGCAGCGCGGCCTGCCGGTGCAGTCGCTGATCAAGCATTTCGAGCAGGTCGGCGAGCAGTGGCGCATCTCCGCCACGCTCCGCCAGATGGTGGATTACCGCCCCCTCAACCTGCTGCAGCCCTTCGACGGCCTCGGCACCTTCGACATCATCTATTGTCGCAACGTGCTGATCTACTTCGACGCGCCGACGAAGGGCGACGTGCTGGCCCGCCTGAGCAACAGCCTGGCGGCCGACGGTGCGCTCCTGCTCGGCGCCGCCGAGACCGTGATCGGCCTGACCGAGAAGCTCGTCCCCAACACCAAGCACCGGGGCCTGTACAACCAGGCCGGAGCGTCGTCCCTGCCGCAGGGCCGGCCGGCGCCGGGGCTCGCCCCCGCCGCCCCGGCACTGCGCCGGGCCGTCGGCCTCTGAGCCCGAATCGACGCGAGGCCGGACGGATCGTGGCGCGGGCGCGAGCCCGCGCCATTCGCGTTCGAGGGCCGGCATCGCCCGGGAGGGGGAGGGGACGGCGGCGGCACAGACGGACGGGGCCAATAAAAAAGGCCCCGCTCGCGCGGGGCCGTTTCGTCGTCCGACCGGTGGATCAGACGGCGATCCGCTCTTCGCCCTCGTTGGGCTCGCGCAGCACGTAGCCGCGGCCCCAGACGGTCTCGATGTAGTTCTTGCCGGAGGAGGCGTTGGCGAGCTTCTTGCGCAGCTTGCAGATGAAGACGTCGATGATCTTCAGCTCGGGCTCGTCCATGCCGCCGTAGAGATGGTTCAGGAACATCTCCTTGGTCAGCGTCGTGCCCTTCCGGAGCGAGAGGAGCTCCAGCATCTGGTATTCCTTGCCGGTCAGGTGCACGCGGCTGCCGGAGACCTCGACGGTCTTCTGATCGAGGTTCACGATCAGGTCGCCGGTGGTGATCACCGACTGGGCGTGACCCTTCGAGCGGCGGACGATCGCGTGGATGCGGGCGACGAGCTCGTCCTTGTGGAAGGGCTTGGTGAGGTAGTCGTCGGCGCCGAAGCCGAGGCCCTTCACCTTGTCCTCGATGCCGGCCATGCCGGAGAGGATCAGGATCGGGGTCTTCACCTTGGCGACGCGGAGGTTCCGCAGCACCTCGTAGCCCGACATGTCGGGCAGGTTCAGGTCGAGCAGGATGATGTCGTAATCATACAGCTTGCCGAGGTCGATCCCTTCCTCACCGAGGTCGGTGGTGTAGGTGTTGAAGCTCTCGGACTTGAGCATCAGCTCGATGCTCTGCGCGGTTGCGCTGTCGTCCTCGATCAGAAGTACCCGCATCGTCGGTCCCCAGCCCAGCCGGCCGTGTGCAGCGTACGGGCAAGCCCCCGCCGTTCGTTCGCCACCGGCCCGTGGCGAACGCTCCCTCGTCAATGACGTGAAACGCTATTCGTTAATCGTTAACAAACCCTGATTCACGGACGCAAGCACACAATTGAAACGGAGGTCCGGCCACGCTTCGAACCGTTGACGATCTGTTCTCGTTCGATCGTCGCCGGGCTTCAGACGAAACCTTCGCATGTCCTCTCAAGTGCCTTGTCCGCAAGGACTTGTCGCGTGCTGTCTCTCCGGTACAACGGCATCGAGATGTCGTCGACCGGACAGAAGTTTTTTCGTCCCGGCCTGAACCGGCGGCGCGCTACAAGCCCGATGCACACAGTGTTAAGGAGGGAGGTAAACGAATGGTTGAGAGAACCGCCGATGACGGACCGCGACCCTAGCGGCGCGCGCTTGCGCCTGGCTGACGCACGCGGCGCCATCGACGCGGTCCAGGTCCTGGAGACCTACGGGCGGGTGGTGGCGATTCGCGGCCTGCTCATCGAGGTGGCGGGTCCCGTGGCGGCGATGCGCCTCGGCGGCCGCCTCGACATCGCCGTGGAGAACGGCCTCGGGGCGGTGCCCTGCGAGATTATCGGCTTCCAGGGCGACCGGGCGCTCGCCATGCCGTTCGGCTCCCTCGAGGGGGTCCGGCGCGGCTGCCCCGCGATGGTGCGGGACGAGGCCGCGGGTGCCGTGCGCCCCTCCGCGGCCTGGCTGGGGCGGACGATCGACGCCCTCGGCCGGCCCATCGACGGCCTCGGGCCGCTGCCCCCCGGGCCGGCGATCTATCCCCTGCGGGCCGATCCGCCCCCGGCCCATGCGCGCCAGCGGGTCGGGCCGCCCCTCGATCTCGGCATCCGCTGCATCAACACCTTCCTGACGATGTGCGCCGGCCAGCGCATGGGCATCTTCGCCGGCTCGGGCGTCGGCAAGTCGGTGCTGCTCTCGATGCTCGCCCGCTACACCGCCGCCGACGTGGCGGTGATCGGCCTCGTCGGCGAGCGCGGCCGCGAGGTGCAGGAATTCCTGCAGGACGACCTCGGGGCCGCGGGCCTCGCCCGCTCGGTGGTGGTGGTGGCCACCTCCGACGAGCCGGCCCTGATGCGCCGCAACGCCGCCTACGTCACCCTGGCGATGGCGGAGTACTTCCGCGACCAGGGCGCGCAGGTGCTGTGCATGATCGATTCGATCACCCGCTTCGCCATGGCCCAGCGCGACATCGGCCTCGCGGCCGGCGAGCCGCCCACCGCCAAGGGCTACACGCCCACCGTGTTCAGCGAGCTGCCGCGCCTGCTCGAGCGCGCCGGACCCGGGACGGGGCAGGGGGCGATCTCCGGCCTGTTCACCGTCTTGGTCGAGGGCGACGACCACAACGAGCCCGTGGCCGACGCGGTCCGCGGCATCCTCGACGGGCACATCGTCATGGAGCGCGGCATCGCGGAGCGCGGACGCTACCCGGCGATCAACGTCCTGCGCTCCGTCTCCCGCACCATGCCGCGGGCCTGCGACCCGGAGCACCTGCCCACCGTCCGGCGCGCCCGGCGCCTGCTCTCGACCTACGCCGACATGGAGGAGCTGATCCGGCTCGGCGCCTATCGGGCCGGCGCCTCTCCCGAAGTGGACGAGGCGATCGCGCTGATGCCCGAAATGGAGGCTTTTCTGGGTCAGGGTAAGGAAGAAGCAACTTCGATCGGCGAGGGTTATCGTCGCCTGGCAGAGATCGTCGGCGCCCCGTGAGGGGACGCCCCGACCCCATCTCCCGATGCCGGGCCCGGAGCGCGGCCCGTCGCGCACCGGCGAGCCGTGCGTTGCGTGGAGTGAGACCGCCCATGAAATCCCGTGACACGTTGATCCGGCTGCGGCGCTTCCAGGTCGACGAGAAGCGTCGGCGCGTGACCCAGATCGAGATGATGAAGGCGGACTTCACCCGCATGGCGATGGAGCTCGACCGCGAGGTGACCCATGAGGAGAGCCGCGCCGGCATCTCCGATCCCGCCCACTTCGCCTACCCGACCTACGCGCGGGCGGCCGCCACCCGCCGGGACAACATGCGCCAGTCGGCCGCCGCCCTCGAGGGGCAGCTCGCGGAGGCCAAGGCCGAGCTCGGCGAGGCCTTCGAGGACCTGAAGAAGATCGAGATCCTGGACGACCGCGAGCGCACGGCGGAACGCGTCGCCGAGGCGGCCCGGGACCAGGCGGCCATGGACGGAATCGGCCTCTCGCGCATCCGGGCCTGACCACGCCCCGCGTGCCGGCCCCGGGGGCGGCCGGCACGAAACCGTCATGATCCCGTGGGAAGAGCCGTCCCTGCCGGGGCCGCGTGGAACCTTGCTTGCGATGCCGTGCGGCGTCGTGCAGGGAGGGCTCCGGAGAAGGGGCTCGTCCAGACCACAATGAAGAAGATCAGCGATTTCATCTGGCCGATCATCGGCCTCGCCGCCGTGATCGGTTCGGGCTACCTGCTCTACAAGGAGTTGGCGGGCATCTCGGTGGCGGAGATCAAGGGCAGCTTCGCCGCGATCCCGGTCCACCGCTTCCTCCTCGCCGGCCTCGCGACCCTCGTCGCCTACGCGGCCCTGGCCTGGTACGACCGGATCGCGCTCCTGCACCTCGGCGTGCGCCACATCTCGTGGTTCTTCGTCTCCGTCTGCTCCTTCACCACCTACGCGCTCTCCCACAATATCGGCGCCTCGGTGTTCTCCGGCGCGGTGGTGCGCTACCGCGCCTACACCGCCAAGGGCCTGTCGGCGGCCCAGGTCGCCGTGCTGGTGGCCCTCTGCTCCTTCACCTTCGGCCTCGGGACGATCCTGCTCGGCGGCTTCGTCCTCACCGTGCTGCCCGACACCCTGACGCGCCTGAACGGGTACCTGCCGCCGATCCTGACCGACCCCGCCACTGCCCGCATCCTCGGCGCCGGCCTGCTCGGCTTCGTCGCCCTCTACGTCGCGGGTTCGCTGCTGCACCTCAAGCCGCTGACGATCCGCAAGTTCAAGCTCGAATACCCCCGCCCACGCATCATGGGCCGCCAGCTCATCGCCGCGCCGCTGGAGCTGCTCGGGGCCGCCGGCATCATCTACTTCGCCCTGCCGGAGGCCGGGAACCCGGGCTTCCTCGTCGTGCTCGCGGTCTTCCTCGCCTCGTTCTCGGCCGCGCTCGTGTCGAACGCGCCGGGCGGCCTCGGCGTGTTCGAACTGGTCTTCGTGGTGGCGATGCCCGACATCGCCCGCCCGTCGGTGATCGCCGCCCTGCTCGTCTTCCGGCTGTTCTACTTCTGGATCCCGTTCCTGATCTCGGTGGTGGTGGTGCTCCTCTACGAGCGCAACCGCCTCGCCTCGGCCCTGCGCGACAAGCCCCACGACCCGTCGGCGCCGGAGCCCCCCTTCACGGCGCCGGGCCTCGACGCGCACGCCATCGAGCGCCGCATGGAGAAGAAGCCGGTCTGATCGCCGCGACGCGGGATCGCCCGAACGACGAAGAGGGCCCGTCGCCGATCCCGACCGGGTCTCGGCGACGGGCCCTTCTCGTTGAGCGGGCCGGGACGCGTCAGACCGAGCCCACGGTCCGGAGCCGGGCGCGGGGATGGATCTCCGCCTGGCTCATCACCGGGGTCTCGCGCCGGAAGCGCTCGATGATCGAGCGCACGAAGGGCCGGGCCTGGACCGAAGTGACCAGCACCGGCATCTCGCCCATGCGCGCGGCGGTCTCGAAGCGGTCGCGGACCGTGTTGACGAATTCCGAGAGCTTGGAGGGCTGCATCGCCAGGTAGCGCTCGTCGCGCTCGCCCGCGATCGATTCGAGGAAGGCCTGCTCCCAGGCCGGCGACAGGGTGATGATCGGCAGCATGCCGTCCGGCCCCTGGTACTGGGCGCAGATCTGGCGCCCGAGGCGCGCGCGGACGTGTTCGACGATGTCGCGCGGGTTCTTCACGTGGCCGGCCACCTCGGCGATGCCCTCGATGATCGCCCCGAGATCGCGGATCGAGACCCGCTCGGCCAGCAGGAACTGCAGCACCCGCTGGATGCCGGTGGTGCCGATCTGGCTCGGCATGACCTCCTTGAGCAGCTCGGCATGGTCCTTCGAGACCTCGCGCAGGAGCTTCTGGACCTCGACGTGGTTCAGGAGCTCGGAGACGTGGGCCTTGATGATCTCGGTGAGGTGCGTCGACACGACGGTGGCGGCGTCCACCACGGTGTAGCCCTTGAGCTGGGCCTGGTCGCGCAGGGAGGCGTCGATCCAGGTGGCGGGCAGGCCGAAGGTCGGCTCCAGCATGTGCTGGCCGGGCAGCTGCACCTGTCCGCCCATCGGGTCCATGGCCATGAACTGGCCGGGGAAGATCTGCCCGGTGCCGGCCTCGATCTCCTTGACGCGCACCACGTAGGCGTTGGCGTCGAGCTGGACGTTGTCGAGGATGCGCACCGAGGGCATGACGAAGCCGAGCTCCGCGGCGAGCTGGCGGCGCAGGGCCTTGATCTGGTCGGTGAGGCGGTCCTGCCCCTCCGGCCCGTTGACGAGGGCGAGCAGGGCGTAGCCCATCTCCAGCTTGAGGTCGTCGAGCTTGAGGAGATCCGTGACGGTCTCCTCCTTGGCGGCCGCGGCGGCAGCGACCGCGGTGGCATCCATCGGGCTGCCGTCGGCATCCAGCGGCGGCGCGTTGCGGGCGACCCTGGCGAAGTGCCAGGCGGCGTAGCCGGAGGCGCCGGCGAGCGCCAGGAACGGCAGCATCGGCATGCCGGGCAGGAGCGCGATCAGCACCATGACGCCCGACGACATGCCCAGAGCCTTCGGGTAGTTCGCGAGCTGCTTGCCCAGCGCCTTGTCGGCCGAGCCCTTCACGCCGGCCTTGGAGACCAGGATGCCGGCCGCCGTCGAGACGATGAGGGCGGGCACCTGGGAGGCGAGGCCGTCGCCGATGGTGAGCAGGGTGTAGGACTTGGCCGCCCCCATGAACGGCATGCCCTGCTGGGCCACGCCGATGATGATGCCGCCGATGACGTTGATGAAGGTGATGAGCAGGGCGGCGATGGCGTCGCCGCGGACGAACTTCGAGGCACCGTCCATGGCGCCGAAGAAGGAGGATTCCTCCTCCAGGGCGGCGCGGCGGGCCTTGGCGACCTTCTCGTCGATGAGCCCCGCCGAGAGGTCGGCGTCGATGGCCATCTGCTTGCCGGGCATGGCGTCGAGGGTGAAGCGCGCCGCCACCTCGGCGATGCGGCCCGAGCCCTTGGTGATGACGACGAAGTTCACGATGATCAAGATCGCGAAGACGATGATCCCGATGACGAAGTTGCCGCCCATCACGAAGTTGCCGAAGGCCTCGATGACGTGGCCGGCCGCCGCCGTGCCCTCGTGCCCGTGGCCGAGGATCAGGCGGGTGGAGGCGAGGTTGAGGGCCAGGCGCAGCAGGGTCGCCACGAGGAGCAGGGTCGGGAAGACCGTGAACTCGAGCGGATTGTCGATGAACAACCCGGTCATCATGATCAGCACCGAGATGATGATCGAGACCGCGAGCAGCAGGTCGAGCAGGAAGGCCGGCAGCGGGAAGATGAGCACCGTGAGGATGCCCATCACGGCGGTGGCGAAGAACAGGTCGGTGCGCTTCGACAGCGCGTTCAGGTTCGCCCGGTTCGGGATCGCGAAGCTCGCGAACTGTGCGAGGCTCCCGCTGGAGCCCCCCGCCGGAGCCGGCGCGGCGGCGGCCGTCTCGCTCATCGTCACCCTCACTGCTCCCGAGGTTGGGGAGCCCGGCAAGATTTGCCGGGTGCAGGGTTAGCGAAGGGTTAATGCCCCGCCGATCGCCGCCGGCCGGGAGGCCGGCCCTGCGTCAGGCCAGGTACTTGGTCAGGCCAGGTACTTGGTCAGGCCAGGTACTTGCGGGTGACCACCGCCAGGGCGAACACCATCGCGGCGCCGCCGGAGATGAGGCAGATCATCAGGAGGCGGCGGGGCTGCTGCGAGGATTCGGGCTTCACCGGCTGGACGATCATGCTGAAGAACTCGATCTGGCGCTCCGCGATGATGCGCGCGCGCTCATGCGAGGCCAGCACCTTGGCGAAGTACTTCTCCGCATCGGTCCGCTCGGTGTCGAAGGCCTCGAACCGGGTCAGCGCGTTGGCCAGGATCCGGCGCTGCTCCGGGTCCTCGCTCGCCGACTGGCGCTCGATCCGGGCGATGTTGTCGTCGAGGTCCTTGAGCTGGGCCTTCATGTCCTGGATGCGCCGGGTCTCCGGCGAGAGGTCGCGCTGCCCCTGGATGAGCTGGACCGCCAGGTTGATGCGCGCGGTCCTGAGTTCGCCCAGCACCTTGAGGTTGCTCTCGTTGGTCTTCTGGGCGTCGAGGACGCCGTCGCGGTTGCGCAGGGCGGCGACCTCGGTGCGGATCTTCACCATCCGCTCCTCGGCGCGCTTGAGCTCGCGCTGGCTCTCGGCCACGGCATCCTCGCGGGCGCGGCCGCTGAGGGCGTTCACCATGCGCTCGCTCTCGGCCAGGATCGCGTTGGAGAGGTCGAGCGCCTCCTGCGGGTCGAAGGCGTTGACCGTCAGCTCGATGATGCCGGAGCCCGCCTCGACCTTGGTATGGACCCGGTCGTGCCAGTACTTCAACAGCTTCTCGATCGGCTTCCCGGGATCGAAGCGCGACAGGAAGTCGATCCCCGGGCGGGAGAACATCTCCCGCAGGGGATAGGCCTTCTCGATCGCCTCGATCATCGGCCGGCTGGTGATGTAGTTCGTCGCGATCAGGCTGTCCTGCGCCACCATCTGGCGCATCGGCGTGCCGGAATTGGTGCCGACCTGGTCGGGCGAGGCCTTCTCGACATTGCCCAGGGCGGGGCGCAGGGCGAAGCGCGACTCGACGACGAAGCGGTCGGAGGCGATGAGGCCGTAATAGGCGACGGCCGCCAGGGTCGGGATCAGGAAGCAGACCACGAACAGAAGCGGAATCAGCGGGTCCGTCTTCACGTGGCTCTGGTAGGAGCGAATGCCCTTCTTGCGGTCGGCGAAGCGCGAGACCCGGGCGATCTGCCTCAGGGATTCGGCGACCGCGTTGGAGCGGTCGGCCGTGGTCAGCGGCTGGCCCTGCGGGTTGCGGATTTCGATGCTCATGCGCCCCGGTATTCCATGTCGTGCGGCCCTCCGGCCGCCACGATGCAACCTTTGCACCCGCGACGCGGCAAAACCGTGGCCGGACTGCGCCTCTCAGGCGTTGAGGCGGCGATAGACCTCGATGGCGTCGTCGATGTTCTCGTAGACGATCGCGCGGCCGTTGATGATCACGATGCCCTGCTGGCACCAGGTCCGCAGGGTGTCCATCGCGTGGGACACCATGATCACGTCGGCGTTCTCGCGGCGGGCGGCGAAGGCCTCCTCGCAGCGCTTCTGGAAGCGCGCGTCGCCCACCGCCGTCACCTCGTCGATGAGGTAGCAGTCGAACGGGATCGCCATGCTCATCCCGAAGGCGAGGCGCGAGCCCATGCCGGAGGAGTAGGTCCGGATCGGCACGTCGAGGTAGCTGCCGAGCTCCGAGAAATCCTCGACGAACTCCAGCACCTTGCGCGGATCCTCGCCGTAGATCCGGGCGACGAAGATGATGTTGTCGCGCCCCGTCATGGCCGGGTGGAAGCCGCCGGCGAAGCCCAGCGGCCAGGAGACGCGCGTGCTGCGGATCACGCGCCCCTTCGTGGGCATCTCGGTGCCGGCCAGCAGGCGCAGGGAGGTCGACTTGCCGGCGCCGTTGATCCCGAGGATGCCATAGCTGACCCCCGGCTTCAGGGTGAACGAGACGCGTTCCAGGATCGTGCGGCGATGGCCGTCCGTCCGGTAGACCTTGGTCACGTTGTCGAAGCGGATCACGGCGGCGGACGGCTCCCGGGGCCTTCGGGCGGCGCGACGCCGCCCCCAGCGCATCGGGGGCAAAAGCGGCGAATCTGAGAACCCGCGCTGCGGCCGTCGCCGCGGCGCACCCGAAATCGCGACGGATTCGCCGGCTTTGCCGTTCTGAGGCTTGCACGCCGCCGGTGCGGCTTGTACACGACGCCTCCCGGCGCGATCGCGAAGCCCGGCCGCCCCGGCGGCTGCGAGACGCGGTGCCGGGACCGGAGGGGTGGCCGAGTGGTTGAAGGCGCACGCCTGGAAAGTGTGTATACCGGAAACGGTATCGCGGGTTCGAATCCCGCTCCCTCCGCCAACTTATTCAAAACTGAAAAAAGTGTTGGACTGTAGTAAGTTACAGGACTGCACTGGCTTGCTGTCTCCCATTCTTTCCCTCTAAATGTCCCCCATTAGCCAACTTCGCAGGATCGAAAACCTCGACGCTGCGTCGTTATGTCGGACCCCGGCTCCTTCTGATGTAGCCTGCAGGCTGCACGGCTCCCTGCGGAAGCGTGGGAGTTCGCGGAGAGCCACACTTTAGATCGCCTATCTTCATGATCCCATTGGAGCCTGACGTAGAACGCGAGTATCAGCGCGTGCTGGCGGAATTACCCCAGTGGGAAAATGCGGGGCCTTTGTACCTCACTCCAGAGCAGGTTGTTCGAGCCCACTTTTTTATCGCGAACCACTTCCTATTGGAAGGTGAGGGGATCGGAGGCGTTGGTCCGAAGAGTATCGATCTACTTCTTTCGGCAGTGAGCAGGCAGACCGTCTCGTTCGGGCCCGAGTTAAAATGGAAGGATCGTTTCGACGTCGCAGCAACTCTGTTCTTTGGCTTGACGAAGAATCACGCCTTCCATGACGCAAATAAACGTACAGCCTTTCTCAGCGCGCTCTTCCAACTTCAGCTCTCCGGATGGACCCCTTCCAGTTCCGAGAAAGAGTTCGAAGATTTCACGGTTGAGGTCGCCGAGAGCCAACTTCACAAATACAAAAGATTTCGCGACCTCGTTCGCCGCGGCGATCCTGATCCGGAAGTACGATTCATTTCTTGGTTCTTTCGTAATAACATGCGAAAAATAGACAAAAAAGCGTACGCTATAACTTACCGAGAGCTTGAAGCAATACTTAATCGTTATGGTTTTTACTTCGAAAATATTCTTAAAAACTATGTAGACATTGTTAAAAAGAAAGAAAAGCGCCGCTTTTTTGGCTTTGGAGGTGTTGAAATAGTCACTGAACGAGTATGTCAGATTACGTTCCCACGCTGGGGCGCACAGGTCAACCAAGACACGATAAGAGCCGTGAGGAGAAATACTAAACTTACTAGTGATGATGGTGTAGACTCAGGGTCATTTTTTAACGGTTTAGACACAATGCAGTCTCTCATCACTACCTATCATCGGCCTTTGCTTAGTCTTGCAAGCCGTTAAGCTCTAGGTTTCTACGTTCGAAGCGTGAGTTTCGGTAGCAGGTTCAAGCATAGTTGCTCATGAACCGAGAGGACCGCTTGAGCTGGTGGTTCACGGCGATGCGTAGGAGCCGCTTCAGCTCGGCCGGGGCATCCTTGACCCCAAGGTGGTCGAGCATGGTGTCGACCTTCACCTCGGTTCGGATCGGGGAGCCGTCGTCCATCCGCACGTGGATGAGCGACCGGACGAGGGTGTCTCCTGGAGTGGGTGCTGTTGTGACTTCGCGCATGGGGGTTCTCGCTTCTGAAACGCGAACGGCCCCCGTGAGGGAGCCGCTGAAGGTGGGCGGAAGTGGGTGGAAGGGGTTGCCGGTCAGGGCGTCAGCATGAACAGGGCGATGCAGACGGTCAGGTAGGCGAACAGCATCGGTCTCACGCCCCGGAGACCCTGATGAAGCCTGCCTTGAGGGCAGAGCGGTACGACATCTCACCCCGTCCAGGGATGTTCAGGACCACCGACTTGCCGTCCTTACGGGCCGTGATGCCGCCACCGAACGAGGCGTTCAGCACCGCTTCCGGGTCGCTATCTCCGACCTGGGCAACGTACTCCTGAAAGAGCGGCTGATAGCCCTTGGTGCTCCGCTCCATGCCGTGAGCGTTCATCGCAGCCTTCATCTCACGGGGCTTGTTGGCGCGTGCCCAGTCGAAGAAGTCCTCGGCATCGCCACCACCCCAGGACTGTACGGCTGTGACGGCCTGGGTGCGGAAGTGCTCCATCATGGCTGACGCTTCGGCTGCCACCGCCAGAGGCTCCCGGCCGCTCTCGGCGGCGGCACGCTCGATGGTGATGATGCTGATCTCACCCGTGGAGATCGCGTCCTGAAGGGCAGCGACCTGCATACTGGCTGAGACGCCCTGGCAGAGAGTGGCGAGCGCCTGCTCTGCCTGCGGGTCAGCGAACGCCTCAGCGTCATCTACAGGCGCGTCCTCCTGGGGCTCGGCCTTGGCAGCCTCAACGCCGCCCTGCACTTCGATAAAGCGCCCGTTGGCGTCACGGGTCACCATGCCCAGGTGCTCTGCCGTTTCCACGGATAGCTCCATGCCGTCCACGGTGATGATGTCCGATCCCTTCACGCCCCCCATCGAGGGAGCGCCCAAGGGCGTGCGAGCGGTCGAGAGGATGCCCGCAGAGCCGCTGGCGAAGTTGGCCGTGTTCAGGCCCTGAGGGCGTTGGATGATGGTGCCGTTCTCGGTCACCGACACGACACCCGGCTGGGCGTTGACGGTGGCTCCCCGGTATCCTTCCGGGGCTGCGTTGGAGGTGCCGCCTTCAGGGGCGGGCATGGCTTGATAGCTGGCGTAGTTCGACATGGGTGACGGTCTCGATGTGATGGGATAAGGGGTCAGTGGACGGTCGGGTTGATGGGGTCGGAAGCGGCTTCCACCGGGATGCGCAGGGCTTCCTTCCAGGGAGCCGCCTTGCGACGCTTCGGGCGACCACCATTGCCGGTGCCCATGCACAGGTTCGATGCCCTCAAATTCAGGGTGTCATCGTCCTTGTAGGAGATGGCGGTGCGCTCGAAAGCGTAGGCGACAAGTCGAGCGATGTAGACGCTGTGGTCGTTCTTGCGGACGCGGACGTAGCTCTTGGCCTTGCGGGCATCCACGAGGCTCCAAGAGCCGGGGTGTGCCTTGGTGATGCGCTCGAAGTCCTCACGATAGAGCCAAGCGGTCTTGCCAGGGGCATTGGTCAGGCGAACGCCGACAACCGCCCGCCCATCAGGGTCGGTGGCGTGGGTGATGTGGTTCGGTTTCATGGTCTCTCAGGGTGGGTTGAGCCCATGCGTCGTCGCCACCCTAAGAACTTCTTAGGGCAGTGCTTGCAGGGCAGAGGATGGGATGAAGGCCGTGGGCGGGTGTCGCTCACAGACGGCCGGGAAGGTGGTTCGGGTGGGTCAGTGCCCAGGAGCCGCTAACGGCCGTTGGTGGTCGCTACCGTGGCGTCAGGAACGCCTACTCAGGGCGTGCGAACGGGGATGCCTGATACCGACCCATGCGGAAGCCTCTCTGAGGGTGTTCGACCAACGAGAGGGCAGCGGCATGCCCCACGGTAGACTGAAGGCACACGGTCGAGATGCCTTCATGGGTCATGGTCAGGGGCGTCTGAGGCAGTACGCCTTCCGACAACAAGGCACGGGCCGCTTGGTAGAACGGGGTCTCGTAGGGTCCAAGGATGCGCCCGTCATCGAGTCGCGCGAAGTAGCGGTCCGGCCGCTTGGCAGGGCTGATGGTGATGTTCATGGGTTCCGGTTGAGGAGTTAGAGGCTAAACGACAGAAAACACCCGCTGGAGTGATCCAGGGGTGCTCGGTCAGGGATGGGTGATGTTAAGTTAGAGGGGCGCTTTAAGGTGCGTAGACGAGGCTAAACGACAAATAAACTGTACGCCTCAGCTGAAGAAGACGTGCGAAACCTTTCAAGCAGCTCGTTTGGCGACCTTAGCGATGGTCGCACGGCTGCATCCGGTGGCAGCCTGTATCTGAGACCACGACACGCCCTTGGCGAGTAGGTCAGCGATGCCAGCGTTGCGCTTGGTATCCTCAGGACGGCCCTTGTAGACGCCTGCTTCCTTGGCCTTGAGCTGGCCTTCAGCCTGCCGTCTGCGGCGATCCTCGTAGTCCTTGCGAGCCACGGCAGCGAGCATGTCTAGGAGCATGTCGTTGATGGCAGCGAACATGCGCCCGGTGAAGTCGTCGGGGTTGGTGGTCGCCATCTGCCACGAGGTCGGAAGGTCCAGAGCGACTACACGGATGGACCGGGCTTTGATCTCGGCCTTCAGCTTGTCCCAGTCACCAGCCGTGAGGCGGGAGAGACGGTCCACCTGTTCGACCAACAAGATGTCGCCTGGGTGGGCGTCCTTCAGGAGCCTGAACAGCTCGGGACGGGCCAGCTTCGATCCGCTCTCGTTCTCGATGTAGCGGGTTGAGATGGTCAGCCCACGCTCGGCAGCGAAGGCTTCAAGCGGCTCCCGAGCACGCTCTGCATCCTGCTCGGTGGTGCTGGCACGAAGGTAGGCCCTGACAAACATGGGAAGCCATCCGATCTGTTTTGGATGGTTCATACAAACTCAGTCTGTTTTGGTTAGTCAAGCGGGTTTAGTGAACCACGTTTGAGGGCATGTTGAACCAGTCTGCTTCGAGCATACCCATACTGAACCACGATTATGAGGGTGTTCAGGCTCGACGATACGGTATCGGCGGCGCGGTGGTGCGAACACCGGGTAGGTGAACGTGAGGCTGGGGAGGGGTAGGGAGCCCGTGGGATCGGACCACGGTGAGGGCAAGGGAGACCACCCCTCAAAGGGCATCCTCCCCACTACGTTGCTTCACAGGCTTGGGAGGGGCCGAGGGGGAAACCCAGGAAACTAATCGGGAAAATACCCTCTCACACTTTTTCGGTAAACTATTCTGGGCCTATAAGAGCCACTGAACGAGAACCTTTAAGTTGTTACTAGACAGGGTACTTTAGGGATATGATGATAATGGTATCATCCTACAGTCACTGTCTATGTCATCGGTTATGACAACTTTAGAAAACTGTCCATCTGCATCGCGGTGTCGGGGTCCATCACCTCCCGTCCGGCCTCATGCCACCCTGATGAGTGCCTTCTGTCGGTCGTCGCTATGTGAGCGTCGTCTCTGACAGGTTGGCCTGAGGTGGCCGTCTTTTTTCTGCAAGTATGCGGGGTAATGTCCGCTCAGAGCGGTTTCGTTTGCTCAGACAGCGGTTTAGTCGATCCTGCCAGAGCCTGGATTTGCGGCTGCCACAGAGCGCCCGATCACGGGTGGGCGGAACTCGCATTTACTAGCTCGTGTGCGGGGTAATGGCCGCTGAGGACGATTTTCACAGTCTACTGAAGGGCTTGGCCGATCCTATACGTGCTCCGGTTGTTGCCGACACCCCGCCACAAGAACGAAGACAGAACATGTGCGTCCGTCATGACCCTGAGAGTCACGGGGATAGCTGCGCCCTCACAGTTGACCCCCTGGCATTTCACTTCAAGGTAGCTGGCAGACGCGAGTGGGAAGCGGTCGATCCCTACGAAGGCAAACCGCTTCCCAACCAACCGTGTCTAGGTACTGGGTCCACACCGGAGACCGGATACGACCAGAGGACAGGATGGGGTCCAAACTCATCCGAAGGGCGGCTTCCACCCCCGTCCTTCCCTCGGCGTCTACTCTGTCCATCGGTTGCGTGACTCGCAACTCCTGTGTGCGGATGGGGCAGGAAATCCCCAGTTCACTCAGGCTCACCAGCGCAAGATGTGGATAAGGCTCCGCTCTGGATGCCCATTCCAGTGTCACCGGTAGCGACCGCCAGCGGCCGTTAGGCCCTCTCGGGTAGTCAGGGTGCGGACAGCAACTCCCGGCCGCTGGTGAACGACCCCCTCAAGTGGGCCAGGGCCAGTGGCGCTCGCCGCGTCGGGTCAGCAGGAACACCCCGCCATCTCCGCGTCCATTCCAGAGGATGGTGGTCATCCACCGCAACACCCGCAGCTCACAGTCACCCCGGCTGATGCGGAGGTGGAAGCGGTTACCATCGACCTTGAACGTCATCGTCGTTGTCTCGACACGTCCGGCCTCACGTTGAGGACGGCACAACGGCACTTATCATGGCAATGAGGCGCACAGTCTACCGATCAGTGAAGGGCATGATGCCATCTTGATCTAACGCACGCCAAATGGTTCTATCGTGACAACTTGTGTGCAGGGGTGAGTTGCTTCTCAGGAGTCTACACGATCACTACACGATCCCTGTGCGTCACACGGTACCGCCACGTCTTACAGAACTGCGAGCCATCGTCTGAATGAACGAGCTTGCCGGGCCGTTGAGCCCTTTACCAGTTCGATGAGGGCTTCCCGCGTTACGAGGCCCATCAGATGCTCCCCACGGGCGGTCGGTGTGCTGGCGTATCCCCACTGGTGCCCGTCCAGCACCTGTTCGCGGCGGTGTCGCCATGTGTCTGGATGCCAGCCAATGGCTGCTCCCGCGTCCTTGGCAACGATCCAGAGTTGCCCCTGCCAGTTGGTGAGCCTGATGCGGAAGCTCCGTCTCATCCCCTTGATACCTGGGTTGAAGCTGACGACCCGGAAGGCCGTCTCTCGCCTCCCTCCGTCAGCCATTTTTCCTCCGTCTCTTTCGTACTCGGCAAGCTCACAGCCTCCACACACGCTCTCATGGCTTCCAGAGAGGCTGCACCGGCATACCGGCCCATCGTCATGCCGAGGGGGAGGGCAACACCGTCCAGGGTGCCGTCTTCCGCCTTGTGCCCGACCACGTTCGCGATGGTCCAAGCTGTGTAGCCCTTCTCACCCCGCTCGATGCCCTCTACGGCCTTCCGAACGAACCAACGCCGCCATGAGTGGAAGTCGACGTTGGACTGACGCTGGCTTAGTGAAGCACGCTCATCCACACCCAAGCGACGCCGCTCGCGTGTGAAGGCTTGGCTGACGGGCGCTGAACGATCCCGCTTCGAGCCTTCCCGTTGCTCCTCAAGATCATGGAATAAGAAGGCATTGGCAGGCTTTCCGGCGCATCGGGTCGTGATGAGTTCGGCAAGGCCGGGATGTGCAGGGATCGTCCTCAGCCCGCTGGGTGTCTTCGCGTCTGTCACCCGCAGACATCCGTTGGCACAGTCTCGCACGCGGAGACCGGCCACTTCCTCCAGCCTCAGACCGCTCAAGGCGCTCATCAAAGAGAACTCACGCTCCCGCTGAGACCGGATGCCAGTCAGGAGTAAAGTTGCCTCCTTGTCTGTGAACGGCCTCTTTTTGGCGGCTCCCTGCTCACGCCGCTGCTTCGGCTTCTCCAGCGACTGCTCGATCCAGGGGTTCTCCTTCGTGCCGTGGCGCTTACCCAGCCACCGCCAGTAGGACCGAAGGCAGGACAGGTCTTTGTTGGCCGTCTTCACGTCCACGCCTTGGCTGACGAACTGGTCATGGATGAAGCGACCCGCCACGCGCTTCGTGATGGCTTCTACCGTCTTCCGTGTTCGGGTGCTGTCACACCACGCTTCCAGCTTCGCTACGGATCGGCGGATGTCGTCCTTGTACCCGATGGATAGGTCTTTCTCCGCGAACCAACGATCCAGAAGCGAGGGTAGAGGGGTCGCCTCTCCCAAGGCGATGGCAGCGAACTCCTGCGCGGCTTCTGCACCGTGCTCCCGCTCAACTGCATCGACCGTAACTTCCAGCGCAGCGTCCTCTGGATCGTACTCAGACCCGTCAACGTCACCGCCCCCAAGGTGAAACTCACCGGCATCCCGTAGGCGTTTCACCTGCAGCGCCTGCGTCACCAGTGAGGATCGGATCGCCACTGCCTTGGTGCCCTTGAGGGACGCTCGAAGGCGGTGGATCACATCAACCTTCTCCCGCTCGGCCTCCAACGGATCAGTGGTCTGAAGGGTCTCCTTGAGCTTCCCCTTGCCGACCTTGGCGACCATCGAAGGGGGCACGCGGATCACCGCACGGATGCGGTTGCCGTGCCATTCGAGATGCATACCGAGCTTCTTGGAGGGCATGGGGCAGGGGCCTTGGAAGTGGGTTGTCCCCCACGCAGTCCCCCATTCTGTCCCCCAAATCAAGGCTAAAAAACTCAACGATCTCAATGGATCAGTGGCTTAGAGCCCATCAGGCGGATGGTCCCGCTCCCTCCGCCAAGTGTTTCCTTCGTTATCTCATCTAGCGAAAATACGCCGTTCCGGGACCGATCCTCGGTACTGTCCTCGATCTTGTTCCCTCCGATGCCCCCCGGAACGGACGCCTTCGAGAACGTTGCCTGAAATGGACCCGCCGGCCGATAGCCTTCGCGGACCGCGCGTGGTGGCGCTTCCCCGGGTTCGATCGTCCCGGATGGCCCGTACCGCAACGTCCTGCCGACGGCCGCTCGCCGAGCACCATGCCTCCGAAACCGTATTGCGCCGCACAACATGGCGTTGTGCGACAGGTTGCGGTGTCCACGTGTTTGCGCGAGCGCTACGGGAGGCCGTGACCGTCCGATGGCGGCGACCGGCACGGCATGCAGGACCAGGGCAGCGCTCGTGCGGTCAATTCGACGCCAGGCGGTGCGAACGCGCGGGTCGGCCGCCGGTGGAGAGGCACGATGAACCGCACGCGAACCCTCGATCCTGCGGCGATCCGGTCGATCGCGTTCGTGGGCCGGTGCACGGCGGCGTCGATCCTGTCCTACGCCGCAGCCAGCGGAATCGGGCTGGGGCATCTGCTCTGGGCCGTCGTCTCGACGCTGATCGTCTCGCAGGAGACGGCTTCGGAGACGCATCGCTCCTTCCTGTGGCGGTGCGCCGGGACCCTGCTCGGCGCCGGCGTTGCGGTGCCGGCGGCTTTGTGGCTGATGCCCGACCCGGCGCGGCCCCTGGCCGCCATCGCCCTGGCGGTGCCGGTCGCCGCGGCCATCGCCCGGCGCTGGCCGCGCCTGAGGGTCTGCCTGTGGACGGCCCCCCTGGTGATCCTCACGGCGACGGCCGAACACAGCCTTCTGCACACGGCCAGCCAGCGCTGCGGCGAGGTCCTGCTCGGCGGCCTGATCGGCTCGGGGATCCACCGGGTGATCGATCACCTCGCCCGGCGCTGGCTCAAGCTGGCCTGGGATGTCCGCGACGCCCCGAGACCGCCCGGATAGGGCAGGGGAAGCACCGGCGGGCGCCTGCTCCCGCGCGAGCCGGGAAAGGCCCCCTCAGAACGCGTAGCGCACCGTGCAATACGGCATGCGCTCGGCCAGCAGCGCCTTGAAGCGGCCGAGCCACGTCCCCTTCCACCCGGTGCGGTAGCGCAGGTTGGCGCCGCCGCCTTCGGAAATCTTCGCTTCCTGGATGTCCGGGCGCCAGAGCAGGTCCTCGGCCCTGGGGTGCCAGCCGAGATTGACCGCGTGCAGGTCGGCGTTGTGGGTCAGCAGGATGATCTCCGCCTTGAGCTGGGCGCGGGCCGCCGGGCCGATCGTCCCGTCGATGGCCTCGAACAGCGCCGCCCAGTCGGCTTCCCAGCCCTCGTAGAGGATCACCGGCGAGAAATTGACGTGGACCTCGTAGCCGGCGGCGACGAAATCGTCGATCGCGGCGATGCGCTCGGGGATCGGCGCGGTGCGCACGTCGACGATGCGGGCGATGCGCTCGGGCATCAGCGAGAAGCGGATCCGGGTCTTGCCCCGGGGGTCGTAGGCGAGGAGGTCGCGGTTCACCGCCTTGGTGGCGAAGGAGGCCTTGGCGTTCGGGATGTCCCGGAACAGGGCCACGAGGTCGCGCACGGTGTCGCTGACCATGGCGTCCACCGAGAGGTCGCCGTTCTCGCCGAGATCGTAGACCCAGAGGGCGGGGTCGATCGTGTCGGGCTCGGGCAGCGGACCCTGGCGGGCGGCGTGGCGGGCGATGGCGGCGGAGACCGCCTCGACGTTGACGAAGAGCGAGATCGGGTTGGCGAAGCCCTTGCGCCTCGGCACGTAGCAATAGGCGCAGGCCATGGCGCAGCCGTTCGAGGTCGAGGGCGCGATGAAGTGGGCGCTGCGCCCGTTCGGACGCATGGCGAGGCCCTTCTTCACCCCGAGCACCAGGGTGGAGCGCTTGATCCGCACCCAGTCCTCCACCGAGCCCGCATTGCCGTGCAGGCTCGGGATGTTCCAGTGCGAGGGCACGACGATGCGCTCGGCCTGCGGAAACCGGTCCAGGATCTCCCGCCCGCGCGAGAAGTCCGGCACGGCGGGCTCGTGGTAGATCGTCGAGACGTCGAGGAGGTCGCGGGGTCGGGCCATCTGCCTTGGGACATCGACCGGGATGCGCGTCCTGCGCGCGCATCCGGCCCGGGGCCAACGCCCCGGGGGAGCGGGCGATCCGCGGTGTGGCGATCAGAGGCGGGCGAGCAGCTCGGCCTTCTTGGCGGTGAACTCGCCCTCGGTGAGGATGCCCTTGCGGCGCATCTCCGACAGGCGCTCGATCGTCGTCAGCACGTCGCTGCCCGGGACCGGGGCGGCACCGGGCGCGGGCGGCGGTTCGGCCCCCGGGGCGCCGGCCTCGAACGGCTCGGGCGCGAAGGGGCGGGCCTCGCCGCGCTCGGCCTCGTCGAGGCGCCTCAGGCTGGCGAGGTCCACGGGGCCGCCGGGGCCGGAGAAGCGCAGGTTCGTGCTCCCGCCCTGCTGCTGCGAGACGCCGCTGATCGCGTGATCGCCGGTGTCGTAGACCGCGGCCCGCCCGTCCGCCTCGACCACCAGGCGCCGGTGGGCCGGGAAGTAGGCGTAGCGCATGCCGTTCTGAGAGCCGGAAGTCGCCGGCGCGCCCCACTCGGCGGGCCAGGGCGATCCGCCGGCGCGGGGCGCCTCCGCGAAGGCGCCGGCGGGGAGCGCCGCGGCGAGGGTGGTGCACAGGGCGTCGACGCGGGCCTTGAGGTCGGCGTTGAACATGTCGCCGATCATGGTCATGCCGGCGCCCGACCATTGGCCGAAGCCGCCGAGGTCGGGATGGTTGAACTGCGCCATCCGGCCGTTGCCGGCCTCCAGTGCGTGCACGAGGTGGCGCACGGCGTCGAGGCTGACCCGGTAGCGGTCGGCGATCGCCTGCAGGCCGTTGGGCTGATCCGTCATGCGCCGCTCTCCTCGCGCGCGGCCCGGCCGCGCCGTCGTCCAGGTCTCGTCGCGACAGTCTTGCCGCAAGCGCGGGCGGCGTGGAAGCCGCCGCGGGCGGTCCGACCGTGCGATGCAAAAAGATTTCTCCGGAGGCGGACCTTCCGGCGAAGCGTGAGCGTTCCTGTCGAGGTTTCCAGGACGGGGCGTCGCGCGGCGCCCCGTCCCGACGCACGCATCGATACCGCCCGGAGCGAACATGGCCGACACGACGAATCCCGCGGACCGCTCGAGCCCGCAGGGCCGCGCCAAACGTTCGCGCATCAAGGAAGGGTCGCCCTATCCCCTCGGCGCCAACTGGGACGGCCTCGGCGTCAACTTCGCCCTGTTCTCGGCCAACGCCACCAAGGTCGAGCTGTGCCTGTTCGACGACGACGGCATCGACGAGATCGAGCGCATCGAGCTGCCCGAGTACACCGACGAGATTTGGCACGGCTACCTGCCCGACGCGCGCCCCGGGACGATCTACGGCTACCGGGTGCACGGCCCCTACGATCCGAAGGCCGGCCACCGCTTCAACCCGAACAAGCTGCTCATCGACCCCTACGCCAAGGGCCTCGTCGGCTCGATCACCTGGAACCCGGCCCTGTTCGGCTACCAGATGGAGACGGGCGACGACCTGACCTTCGACGAGCGCGATTCCGCGCCCTTCACCCGGCGCAGCCGCGTCATCGACCCGGCCTTCACCTGGGGCCGGGACCGCAAGCCGCACGTGCCGTGGGAGAAGACGATCTTCTACGAGACCCACGTGAAGGGCTTCACCAAGCTGCACCCGGCCGTGCCGGAGAAGCTGCGCGGCACCTATGCGGGCCTGAGCACCCCGGCCGTGCTCGATTACATCAAGAGCCTCGGCGTCACCTCGGTGGAGCTCCTGCCGGTCCACGCCTTCGTGCAGGACGACTACCTGCAGGAGAAGGGGCTGGTGAACTACTGGGGCTACAACACCATCTCGTTCTTCACCCCCGCCCGGCGCTACGCCGCGGTGCCGGACTTCGCCTTCTCCGAGTTCAAGGAGATGGTCGCGCGCATGCACGGCGCCGGCCTCGAGGTGATCCTCGACGTGGTCTACAACCACACTGCCGAGGGCAACGAGAAGGGTCCGACCCTGTCGTACAAGGGCGTCGACAACGCGTCCTACTACCGGCTGATGCCCAAGGAGCCGCGCTACTACATCAACGACACCGGCACCGGGAACACCTTCAACCTCTCGCATCCAAGGGTGCTGCAGCTCGTGACGGATTCCCTGCGCTACTGGGCCACCGAGATGCGGGTCGACGGCTTCCGCTTCGACCTCGCCACCATCCTGGGACGCGAGCCGCACGGCTTCGACGAGGGTGGCGGCTTCCTCGACACCTGCCGTCAGGACCCGGTGCTGAACAGCGTCAAGCTCATCGCCGAACCGTGGGATTGCGGTCCGGGCGGCTACCAGGTCGGCGGCTTCCCGCCGGGCTGGGCCGAGTGGAACGACCGCTTCCGCGACGACGTGCGCGGCTACTGGCGCGGCGACGAGGGCATGTTGCCGGATCTCGCCGCCCGCCTCACCGGCTCGGCCGACAAGTTCAACAAGCGCGGGCGCAAGCCCTGGGCCTCGGTGAACTTCCTCACCGCCCATGACGGCTTCACGCTGAACGACACCGTGTCGTACAACGAGAAGCACAACATGGCCAACGGCGAGGACAACCGCGACGGCCACTCGCACAACCTGTCGAACAATTACGGCGCCGAGGGACCGACCGACGATCCCGAGATCCGGGCCGTGCGCCTGCGCCAGATGCGCAACATGCTGGCGACCCTGTTCCTGTCCCGCGGCACCCCGATGCTGCTGGCCGGCGACGAGTTCGCCCGCACCCAGAACGGCAACAACAACGCCTATTGCCAGGACAACGAGATCTCCTGGCTCGACTGGGAGGCCATCGGCCCGGAGGAGCGGGATCTGGCCGAGTTCACGCAGCGCCTGACCCTGCTGCGCGAGGCCCTGCCGATCCTGACCCGCGGGCGCTTCCTCACGGGCGCCTACGACGAGGAGTTCGGCGTCAAGGACGTGACCTGGCTGCGCCCCGACGGCGGGGAGATGTCGCCCGAGAACTGGTCCCAGGGGGATGCCCGCGCCATCGCGGTGCTGCTCGACGGCCGAGCCCAGGCCTCGGGCATCCATCAGCGCGGCGGCGACGCCACCTTGCTGCTGCTCTACAACGCCTATCACGACCTCGTGTCGTTCACCCTGCCGGAATCGGTCGGCGGCGTCGGCTGGACCCGGCTCCTCGACACCAACCTGCCCGACAGCCAGGACGTGGTGAGCAAGCCGATCGGGGCGACCTACGACGTCACCGGGCGCTCGATGCTGATGTTCGTGCTGAAGCCCGAGGAGGTCGACGGCGTCGACGCCACCGACATGGAGCGCTCCTACCAGCACGTGATGCAGGCCTTCGAGCGCGCCAACGTCAACAGCGTGCGCTTCGAGACCGAGCAGCGCTGACGGCCGGAGGACCGCTGGGCGCGACGCGCGCAGCGGTCCTCGCCGAATCGTCATGCGGCGTGGTGGCCGGCGAAGCGTACCGCGGGGAACGATGATGGCGCCGGTCGTTTGACCCATGTTAGGGGCGGGCTGTCAGGCTCCGCCTGCCGAATCCCGCTCGGCCAGTCCCGCGCGGCAAATCCCGCCTGCGACGCCCCGCCGATGTGATTGCGCGACGATGATCGACACGCCCAAGACGCCGCCCACCGGGGCGCCCGCGCAGGACCCCATCCTCGCCACGGACGAGGCGCAGACCAAGCCGGAAGCGGCCTACTTCTTCGCCGCGGTGGCCGCCTCGCGCATGCCCATGGTGGTGAGCGACCCGCGCCGG
The DNA here is from genome assembly GCF_979253015.1 of Methylobacterium sp. AC433. Classification (NCBI taxonomy): domain Bacteria; kingdom Pseudomonadati; phylum Pseudomonadota; class Alphaproteobacteria; order Hyphomicrobiales; family Methylobacteriaceae; genus Methylobacterium; species Methylobacterium sp. AC433. The sequence goes on from NZ_CEEDBN010000010.1 coordinate 149,037, forward strand.
CCCGACAACCCGATCATCTTCACGAACGACGCCTTCCTGGAGATGACGGGCTACCGCCGCGACGAGGTGATGGACCGCAACTGCCGCTTCCTGCAGGGGCCGGAGACGGACCGCGCGGCCGTTCGCGAACTCGCCCGGGCGATCGCCGCCCGCGAGAACCTCGCCACCGAGATCATCAACTACCGCAAGGACGGCACGCCGTTCTGGAACGCGCTGTTCGTCTCGCCGATCTACGACGCGAGCGGGACCCTCGTGTACTTCTTCGCCTCGCAGCTCGACGTCTCGCGCCGGCGCGATGCCGAGGAGGCCCTGGGCCAGGCCCAGAAGATGGAGGCGCTCGGCCAGCTCACCGGGGGCATCGCCCACGATTTCAACAACCTCCTCCAGGTCATCGTCGGCTACGTCGACATCCTCGGCGCCGGCCTCGACGACCCGGCGGCCGACCGCAACCGCCTGCGCCGTGCCACCGACAACATCCGCACCGCGGCCGAGCGTGCCACCACGCTGACGCAGCAGCTGCTGGCCTTCGCGCGCAAGCAGCGTCTCGAGGGCCGCTCGGTGAACCTCAACGCCCTGGTCGAGGGCATGGCCGACATGGCCGGCCGCACGCTCGGCGAGACGGTCAGCCTCGGCTTCGCGCTGAGCCCGGACCTCTGGAACTGCCGGGTCGACCCGAACCAGGCCGAGGTCGCGCTCCTCAACGTCTTCATCAACGCCCGCGACGCGATGCCGGAGGGGGGCCGCCTCACGGTCAGGACCGAGAATCAGCTCATCACCGGCGAGCTGGCCGGCCCCCTGGCACCGGGCCGATACGTCACCATCAGCGTGAGCGATACCGGAAGCGGCATCCCGGTCCATGTCCTCGCCCGGGTGATGGACCCGTTCTTCACGACGAAGGAGGAGGGCAAGGGCACCGGCCTCGGCCTGTCGATGGTCTACGGCTTCGCCAAGCAGTCGGGCGGCGCGGCCCGCATCGAATCCGTGCTGGGGGAGGGGACCGTGGTGCGCCTGTCCTTCCCGGCGACCGAGAACGCGGTGCTCGAATCGGCCCCGGCCGCGGTCGGCGAGCAGGAGGGATCCGGCACGGAGACCATCCTCATCGTCGACGACCGCGAGGACGTGGCGGAACTGGCCCGGACGATCCTGCGCGATTTCGGCTACAGCACCCTGATGGCGCAGAACGGGCGCGAGGCCCTCGACGTGCTGGAGAGCGGCGGCCCCGTCGACCTGCTGTTCACCGACCTCATCATGCCGGGCGGCATGAACGGCATCGTCCTCGGGCGCGAGGCCAAGCGCCGGCGCCCGGACCTCAAGGTCCTGCTCACCACCGGCTACGCCGAGGCGAGCCTGGAGCGAACCGATGCCGGGGGTTCGGAGTTCGATCTCCTGAACAAGCCCTATCGCCGGACGGACCTGGTCCGCCGCGTCCGGGCGATCCTCGACGGACCCGCCGCGGCCGGCTGACGCTTCCGCCCGGGTCCGCCCCATCGGAGTGCGTAGGCATGGCCCAGGGCGACAAGTCGAAATACACCGACAAGCAGGTCCGCAAGGCCGAGCACATCGCCGAGTCCTACGAGTCGCGCGGGGTGCCGGAGAAGGAAGCCGAGGCGCGGGCCTGGGCCACCGTCAACAAGGACGATGGCGGCGGCAAGAAGCCCGGCGGGTCCGGGCGCGGCGAGTCCGGGCGAGGGAAGGCGAGCGGCCAGCCTGCGGCCCATCGCGGCGGAGCGGTCGGCGGCAAGGCCTCGGCCGGCCGCACGGCGGAAGAGCGCTCCGCCTCCGCCAAGAAGGCCGCCGCCACCCGCAAGCGCAACGCGGAGGCCGCACGCCACGCATCCTGACGGTCGTCTCGGTCGAGGGATCTTGGGTGCAGACGATCGGCTGATCCGATGGGTCTCAGGGGTCAGACCGGCGGGTCGAGCATGCGGGATCCTGACGCGCTGTCCAACGACGTTCCGGGCGATTGCCGATGGCATCGCTCCGTCATTCCGAAGCGCCGAAGGCGAGCCCGGACCCGACGGGGCGCAGCGGAGGCGTGCGATCCAGAGCCGCTGACGGCGTCAGGTCCTGCACCACCTGCATAACAGCCTTAGTTTGCCGGCGGTTAAGTGGCCGATAGCGATAGCGGGCGCTCAAACTGCGCCTGGATGGGAGCTGAAGGCACGGGCCTCCGAGAGTTCCAGACAGGGAATTTTGCCTTGTCATCAGAGGTTTGAACGATTGATCGACCGAGTGGTGAAATGCAATCTTGGCTGCAGCCCGAGTCGAGAAACAGTCGGTGGTTTATTGATACTAAGTATGGAATCCATTCGAAGTGTAAGTATGAAAGTCGATCTCGCTCAGGCTTTTGCTTTCTCACAACTCGTCGCCGGAGAAAAAATATGAGCAATGATCCAAAAATCCCTGCTGATATTAAACCGCCAGATAGCCAGCAGGCAGCTGTTCCCACATACAATGAGCAATTCAAGGATGTTGACGGTCCACTCGCGGCCACTGGCTGCGTATGGGCAGGGAAGGCCTATTCTGAGGGCGGCGTTCATAACGAAAGCGGCATTGCCTATACCTGCACCAATGGATCTTGGGTCAAAGGTTAATTTCGGCCAACCCAGATCGAAGCTTGTGCAAATTTCTTCCTAGACTAATCTGTTGCCGCTCGGCGTCGTTTTGCGAGCAGTCGCGCGGCAATAGTATCCTGCTAGAGACTGTTATGAACCGGCCACGAGTTGAGCGGCCTGTTTGAGTATGAGGCAGACGAAGGCGACGATGTGGAGGTCGGCGAGGGTACTGGGATAGCGCTCGTAATCCTTGACGAGGCGACGAAAGCGCGTGGCCCAGGCAAAGGAGCGCTCCACCACCCAACGCCGCGGCAGCAGGACGAAGCCGCGCTTGACTTCCTACAGTTCGACGACCTCCAGTTCGATGCCGTGGGTGCGGGCCGCCTTGGCCGGCTTCTCGCCCGTATAGCCCTGGTCGACATAGGCGAGATCGACGCTGTTCCCGGTGGCAGCCTGCACGGCTTGCGCCAGGCGCCCGACCTGGGCGCGGTCGTCGGCATCGGCGGGGGTGACGTGCAGGGCCAGGAGGTGGCCGAGGGTGTCGACGGCCAGATGGACCTTCGAACCCTTCTTGCGCTTGGCGCCGTCATAGCCGGCCCGCTCGCCGCTCTCGGGCGTCGAGCGCAGGGTCCGGCTGTCGCGGATGGCCGCGCTCGGCTCGGGCGAACGTCCGGAGGCCGGACGCAGCAACGCCAGCAGATCGTCGGCCAATCGCTCGAAGCAGCCGGCCGCCTCCAGCGCTGCGCCTGCTGGTAGACGGCCTCCCAGGGCGGCAGGTCGGTGGGCATCCAGCGCCACGGTAACCCCCGTCTTCACCACGTAGCGCAGCCCGTTGATCACCTCGCGCAGACTGTGCTCGCGCTGTCCCGCATCCTCGCGCAGCAGCGCCAGATAGGGGGCGACCAGCGCCCATTCTTCATCGGAGACGTCGGACGGGTCGGATCTGCGTGAAGAGATCATGCCCTTTCGTCTGGAATCCCCACGCCACGGGTCCACAACAGCCTCTAGATCCCGGGCTCCGCTGCGCGGCCCGGGGGATGATGTGGTGCTAGACGCGGATCGTCACCGGATGACGTGTCCCGGCAGACGCTTCGCCGGGCAGACGCTTCGCCGACCCGAAGAGGGGACCGGTGCGGACCCTCCAAAAAGGGAACGGGGGCGCAGCCATCGAAGGGCACCGGATCTCACGATCCAGCGCCCGTCGAATACAATGCGCCCCCGCGACCAATCGAAGAGAATGCGGCCGCCGAGCCCTCTCAGGCCATCGCGGTCTTCAGGTGCTGATCGACCTTGTCGAGGAAGCCCGTGGTCGAGAGCCACTTCTGGTCGGGACCGACGAGCAGGGCGAGGTCCTTCGTCATGAACCCGGCCTCGACGGTGTCGACGCAGACGGTCTCCAGGGTGGTGGCGAACTTGGCGAGCGCCGCGTTGTCGTCGAGCTTGGCGCGGTGGGCGAGGCCACGGCTCCAGGCGAAGATCGACGCGATGGAGTTGGTCGAGGTCTCCTTGCCCTTCTGGTGCTCGCGGTAGTGGCGGGTCACCGTGCCGTGCGCGGCCTCGGCCTCGACGGTGCGGCCGTCGGGGGTGAGGAGCACGGAGGTCATCAGGCCGAGCGAGCCGAAGCCCTGCGCGACGGTGTCGGACTGCACGTCGCCGTCGTAGTTCTTGCAGGCCCAGACGTAGCCGCCCGACCACTTGAGGGCCGAGGCCACCATGTCGTCGATCAGGCGGTGCTCGTAGGTGATGCCGGCGGCGTCGAACTTCGCCTTGAACTCGTTCTGGAAGACCTCCTCGAACAGGTCCTTGAAGCGGCCGTCATAGGCCTTGAGGATGGTGTTCTTGGTCGAGAGATAGACCGGGTACTTGCGGTTCAGGCCGTAGTTCATCGAGGCGCGGGCGAAGTCGCGGATCGAGTCGTCGAGGTTGTACATCGCCTGGGCGACGCCGGAGCTCGGGAACTTGAAGACTTCCTTCTCGATGACGGTGCCGTCCTCGCCCTCGAACTTGATGGTCAGGCGGCCCTTGCCCGGCACCTTGAAGTCGGTGGCCTTGTACTGGTCGCCGTAGGCGTGGCGGCCGACGACGATGGGCTGGGTCCAGCCCGGCACGAGGCGGGGCACGTTCTTGCAGATGATCGGCTCACGGAAGATGACGCCGCCGAGGATGTTGCGGATGGTGCCGTTGGGCGACTTCCACATCTCCTTGAGGTTGAATTCCTTCACCCGCGCCTCGTCGGGGGTGATGGTGGCGCACTTCACGCCGACCCCGTGGCGCTTGATCGCCTCGGCCGCCTGCACGGTGACCTGATCGTTGGTGGCGTCGCGGTGCTCGACGCCGAGGTCGTAATATTCCAGGTTCAGGTCGAGGTAGGGGTGGATCAGCTTGTTCTTGATCTCGCTCCAGATGATCCGGGTCATCTCGTCGCCGTCGAGTTCGACGACCGGGTTCGCAACCTTGATCTTGTCCATCTGCAGCACGCCTTCCTGAGCCAGGATGTCCGGCGCCACGCAAGGCGGATGCCGAACTCGCGCCGCTCTTAGCCCGCGCGCTTCCGGGGCGGAAGCAGGCTGGCCGCCCCGCGCCCATGACAAAACTTTTGGCCTGTCAGGGATTGGCGACGAGACGCGCCTTCTTGGTCGCCTGGTCGAACATGGCGTTCAGCGCCTCCTGGATCTCGCTCGCCGAACTGGCGGTGCGGAAGTAGCCCGAGGAGGCGCAGTTCTGCAGCGTGGCCGGGACGCTGGGGATCAGTCCGTTCACGATGACGTTCTCGTAACCGACATTGGTGTTGAACGGCAGGGCCAGCGGCACGTAGGGGATGTAGAGCACCGAGACGGTCACGCCCTTGTCCTTGAGCGACTTGCACAGGCTCGGATCGAGCAGCTTGGCCTGGGAACCGGTCCAGCCCGTCTTGTTGTACCAATACTGGTTGTTTCCCATGCCGTCGGTGATCAGGAAGACGAACGGGATCGGTCGGGCAGCGGTCGAGCCATCGCCCACGGCGGTGATCTTGCTGGAGATCGTGGAGAAAACGTTCTCGAAATGCGTCCCGCCGCTACCGCGCGGGACATTGGAATCGCCGATATCCATGTAGTTCTCGAGGTTGACGCTCGTGAGCGACCCGAGGTTGGTCGTGATGTCGGCGGCGGTCTCCAGGAAGCTCACGAACGGATAGAGGCCGATCCGGTACTGGTTGGTCAGCGTCTGGTTCGACTGGGCCTTGGCGATCAGCGCCTGGACGGCGTTGCTGACCGTGGCGATGCGCAGCTCGATGTTGTTCGACTTGGCGAGGTTGAAGCCCTTGTAGCCGGAGAAATGGCAGGCGAAGGCGCAGTTGTTGCCCTTCGCATCGGCCATGTCGGGGTTGAGCTTGGCGAACGCCACCTGCGCGGCGCTTGAGGTGGGAAAGCCCATCGAGCCCGAAGTGTCGAGGAGCAGGTAGAAGTCGGCGAAGCTGCCCAGCGTCAGGCTCGAGGTCGAGGCGCCCGAGACCGCGATGGAGGTCAGGTTGCCCAGCGCCCGGCTGAACGGGGATTCGTAGCTCGATGCGTAGGTCGCGGTCGCCGAGACGACGCCGCCGGTCCGGGTCACCGTCAGGTTCGGCTCCAGGGGCATGCTGTTGAGCATCGGACCGGCATTGACCCGGAAGGCCGCCAGGCCGCGGGTCTTGCCCAGCGCCAGGGCGGAGGCGGTCGGGTTGGCCTCGTTGTTGGGATTGGTCGAGATGTAGTCCCGCGCCGCGGCGATCGCCGTGATCGTGGCGGCGTCGGCGGCGCGGTCGAAATGGGTGCGGTAGTTGATGCCGCGGACGTAGTCGACGCCGAGGCCGGTGAGCCCGATGAGCGGCACCAGGGCGAGGGCGAACACCATGAGGACGTTTCCGCCCCGGTCGTCGCGCAGGCGCCGCAGCAGGGTCCGGGTGCGGGACATCGGGGGGACGGGTTCGGCGCGCATGGGAGATGCCTCGGAATCAGGGGCAGGCATTGGCGGAGGTCGTTCCGCCGCTCGGATCGAAGGTGATCGCCGCGACGTAGCGCGGCGCGAAGTAGAAGGACTTCGCGATGTCGATCGAACCGACGACGGACTGGAGGATGAGGGGCTTGTAGCTGAACACGACGTCGGCCACGACGAGGAAGCCGGGGCCGAAGGTGTCGCTGGGCAGCGTCTTCGGGCTCGGACCGGCCGTGTTGGGAGCGGCCACCGGAGGCGTCGTGCAGGAGCGCTTCTGGCCCGAGGTCCAGGCCACCTTCGGCGTGTAGGTGCAGTTGGCGTTGCAGGTCGCCACCGTCTGGGTGAACTTCACGCCCGAGATCGACCATTTCAGCAGCGTCCAGACCGAGACGTTGGCGTCCTTGGCCGCCGACATCGCCTCCGGGAACATGACCAGCTGCGCGCGCGAGATCGCCAGGATGTCGGTCTGTGAGATCTTGCCCGTGTCGTTGCGGGCCACGAGGTCGGCCAGAGTGCTGGCGGCGAGCTCGATCTTGCGCAAGTAGATGACGTAGCGGACGAGATCGAAGGTCACCGCCGAGAGCGTGATCAGCAGAGGCATGATCAGCGCGAACTCGACGAGGGCGATGCCGCGCCCGTCCCGTCCGAAGCGTCTGAGAAGGGAGCGGCTCATCGCGGCGTCAGCACCCGGTCGAGACGCTGGCGGTGGTGAAGGGCTCGTTGCGGAACGCCACCGCCGCGCGGGCGAACACCGCCGAGCCGCCCTTCCAGGGGGAGCTCAGCTTCAGGGTGATCCAGAGCGGGCTGAACACCGGGACCGCGTAGAAGACCTGGATGTAGCCGTAGGTGCCCGGCGCCCCGGTGCAGTACGAGGTCTGGCTGTTATCCATGGCGACGGGCACGAGGCTACGCTCGTCCGGGCTCACGAACACCGAGTAGCCGCTGCCCGAGCCCGACAGGGTCGTGGTCTGCAGGCTGGTGACGATGTTGTCGCAGGAGAGGCCGGCGATCAGCTTGGTGCAGACCACCGAGGTGCGGAAGCCGTTCGCGGTGGAGGCGGTGTCGGTCAGCGCGCCGATCATGATCGTCCGGCTCGTATCGGCCGTCGCCTTCTCCAGGGCCGCGTAGCAGAACACGTACAGGCCGCCCTGGAGGATCTCGACGAAGACCATGATGAAGAGCGGCATCACGAGCGCGAACTCGACCGCGGTCGCTCCGCCCGAAGCTCGGCGAAAGCGGCGCAACCAGCCTTTCTTCTTGAGCGCGCAGGACATGCCGGTGCCGGAATCGATCGTTGTCTGGTGACGCGGGTCGCCTGGCCTTGCCGTCACGGTCCGACCCGAAGGTTCCACTACCGTCGTCTCGAACAGCCGATGCCCATGTCCCGTATCGATCAGCGATGCACGGCAAGCCTTAAGGTCGGATTACCCGGTTCCCTCAAGGTCGCGCGCCGCCTCACCGGGCTGTGGATGCGCCGCGACGGCGCGCCATGCGGGGGCGGGGGTGGACATTGGGCGCCACACCCGGATTCTGCCGTCCCCGCGGAACCGGCCGGACGGCATACCTGCGCGCCTCCGGCGGCTCCGCACCCCCTCTCGAGAGATCACCATGAGCGAACGCATCATCCTCCGGGCCGGCGAGGCCCTGGTCGCCGGCGGGCCGCCGAACACGGCGGCCGAGCCCGAGGTGATCATCGGCGAACTCGACGGGCCGGTAGGCACCGCGCTCGCCACCCTCACGGGCGACCAGGTGGTGGGCCACAGCCGGGTCTTCGCGCTCCTGAACACCGACATCATGGTGCGGCCGGTGACGCTGTGCGTCTCGAAGGTGAGCGTCACGGAGAGCAAGTACACCTCGATCCTGATGGGCACGGTGCAGTTCGCCATCGCCAACGGCGTGCTCGACGCGGTCCGCGCCGGCTACATTCCGAAGGAGAAGGCGAACGACCTCGGCATCATCTGCTCGGTCTGGCTCAGCCCGGGCGTGATCGAGGCGCAGAGCGTCGACCACAAGGCCCTGTTCGACATCCAGCGCCGGGGCATGACCGAGGCGATCCGCAAGGCGATGACCAACGAGCCGTCCATCGACTGGCTCCTGGAGAACCAGGACAAGATCATCCACAAGTATTATCAGATGGGTCTCGACGGGAAGATCTGAGGCCGCGGCGGCCCGGGGCCGGCCGGGGGCGCTTTGCCCTCGCGGCCGGCCCGTGCGAGAGGGCCGGGTACGCGCCGCCGGACCCGCCACGGCCGATCCCGAAGCTTCCGATGCGATGACGTCCGACCCGATGAATCCGCCCGACTCACCCGCCGGCCCCGTCATCATCCTGGTCCAGCCCCAGCTCGCCGAGAACATCGGCATGACGGCGCGGGCGATGGCGAATTTCGGCCTGTCGGAGCTGCGCCTGGTGGCGCCGAAGAACGGCTGGCCCAAGAAGGGCGTGCGCGAGGCGGCCTCGGGCGCCACCCACATCCTCGACGGCGCCGTGGTGTACGACACCCTCGGCGCGGCGATCGCAGACCTGCACTACGTGCTGGCGACCACGGCCCGCGAGCGCGGGCAGATGAAGCGGGTCTTTCCCCCGGACGAGGCGATGCGCGACGTCGCGGCCCGGGCCGGCCAGCGGGTCGGCATCCTGTTCGGCCGCGAGCGGTCCGGCCTCGACAACGACGAGGTGTCGCTGGCCGACGCCATCGTCACCTTCCCGGTCGATCCCCGCTTCTCCTCGCTCAACCTCGCCCAGGGCGTGCTGCTGATGGGCTACGAGTGGCGCCGGGCGGCCGGCCTCTCGGCGCTGCCCTTCAGCGGCGAGATGCTGTCGCCCCCCGCCACCCGCGAGGCGATGGCCTCGCTGTTCGGAACCCTGGAGGACAGCCTCGCGGCGGCCGGGTTCTATCCGCCGGAGAAGCGGGACATCATCGCCCGAAACATGCGCGACATGCTCCACCGCATGGCCATGACCGAACAGGACGTGCGCACGATGCGGGGGGCGCTTCGCGCCCTGATAAGCCGCCGGCCGCAGTGAGGAGAGACTGCGCAGGCGCTCTTAACCCACGCGCTATATTTGCATGGCACAATACACCACCATGCAGAACGAACGTCTCACGACCTTCGGGGGCGAGTTCGCCTGCCGATCCCGCGAAGCGGCGTTCCGGGCGGAGCGGCTGCCGGAGACCCTGCGCCACACGCAGCTGATCTTCCTCGTCTGCATCGCCATCGAGGTGCTGCTGCTGGCCGGCGACGGCACCCTGACCGGCGCCCATGACGCCTTCGGCCCGATGCTGGCCGCACGCCTCGGCATCGTCGCGGCGACGCTGGCGAGCCTCCTCGTCCTGCCGCGCATCCGGCACTTCTCCGGCCTGCAATGGCTGCTCGTCACCTGGCAGGCCGTGCTCAGCGTGGCGGCCTCCGTCCTGTGCGCCTCGCAGTCGGACGTCGCCCTGGCGGCCACCCTGACGATCCCGGCCGCCTTCATGCTGGTGCTTCCGCTGCGCTTCGCCTGGACGGTGGCGGCCGGCAGCTTCTCGGCGATCGTGCTCCTGGCGGGCTACCTGGTGCCGCGGGCCCTGCCGGTGTCGGTGATCGGCCTGACTCTCGAGGTCGTCCTCGCGAACCTGACGATCCTGCTGTTCGTGACGTGGTCGAACCGGCTGCGGCGCCTCGAATGGTCGGCGACCGAGGCCCGGCGCCGGACGAACGGGGCGCTCGCGGAGAGCCGCGCGCTGTTCGAGACGATGTTCCGGGCCGTACCGGTTCCGATCGTCGTCTCGCTGGCGGCCAACGGGCAGATCATCAGCACCAACGATGCCGGCATCGCGTTCTTCGGGCTCGCCCCCGGGGACGCCCTGTCGAACTACGCCAACCGGACCTTCATCGCCTCCGCCGATCGCCGCGAGATGCAGGCCGTGCTCGACCGCCAGGCCGTCGTCCGGGACCGGGAGACGAGCATCGTCACGCTCACGGGCGAGCGCCGGGACGTCCTCCTGTCGATCGAACGCGTTCAGATCGACGGGACGCCCTGCCACGTGTCCAGCCTCGTCGACATCACCAGCCGGAAGGCCGCCGAGGCGCAGATCCGCACGGCCGCCCATCACGACGTGCTCACCGGCTTGCCCAACCGGGCCCTGTTCCAGGCGACCCTCGATGCCGCCCTGGTGCGGGCCGAGGCGGAATCCGCCCCGGTCGGGCTGATCCTGCTCGACCTCGACGCGTTCAAGGAGGTCAACGACACCCTCGGGCACGATTCCGGCGACGCGCTCCTGAAAGAGGTCGCCCGTCGCCTGTGCGGCGTCATCGGCCCCGACGACCTCGTCGCCCGCCTCGGCGGCGACGAGTTCGTCGTGCTCTCCACCGGAGGCGACGCCTCCGGCCGGTCGAGCATCCACGGCCTCGCGACGGACATCCTCGACGCCCTGCACCCGCCGATGTCGATCAGCGGGCGCGTCGTGGCGCCCCGGGCCAGCCTCGGCCTCGCCCTCTATCCCGATCATGCCGGAAATTCGGCCGACCTGTTCACCAATGCCGACCTCGCCCTCTACGCCGCCAAGGCCTCGGGGCGGAACCGCGCGACCCTGTTCGTCCCGGCCCTGCGCGCCAGCATCGAGGACCGGGTGACGGTGACGCGCGAGATGCGCGCCGCCCTCGACGCGGGCGGCGGGCTCGTGCCCCACTACCAGCCGAAGATCAACCTGGCCTCCGGGGCGGTGATCGGCTTCGAGGCCCTGGCGCGGTGGCAGCACCCGACCCGGGGGCTGCTGATGCCCGGTGCCTTCTCGGCGGTGTTCGACGATCCCGAGATCGGCGTCGCGGTGGGCGATGCCCTCCGCGGCCGGATCATCGCCGACATCCTGCACTGGACCAGCCTCGGACTCGATCCCGGCCGCGTCTTCCTCAACCTCTCCTCGGTGCAGTTCGCGCAGGGCGACCTCGCCCGCACCTTCCTGAACGACGTCGACACCGCCGGACTTGCGCGCAGCCGGATCGGGGTCGAGGTGACCGAGACCGTCCTCCTCGGCAGCCACGTCGACCGGGTCAGCGACGTGCTGGCCGAACTGCACGGCAGCGGCATCCAGGTGGCGCTGGACGATTTCGGCACCGGCTACGCCTCGCTCACCCACCTGAAGCAATTCCCGGTGCACGAGATCAAGGTCGACCGCAGCTTCATCCGCGACCTGGAGCGCGACGCCAACGACGCCGCCATCGTCACGGCGGTGCTCCAGCTCGGCCGCAGCCTGGGCCTCGACGTCACCGCCGAGGGGGTCGAGACCCCGGAGCAGGCCTCCTTCCTGCGCGAGAACGGCTGCACCCACGTGCAGGGATACCTCTACGGCAAGCCGATGCCGGAAGGCCGCGTGCCCTGGTTCCTGGGCAACCACGCGGAGACCCTGGCTAAAAGCCCGATCCTGCGCATCGCCTGAGGCGACCGGGCCTCGAAGGCGCGGCGCTCCCCGCCGAGTTGATGCCCCGGCGTTTTCGGAGCATGGCTGCCCCATGCTCCGAGAAGGCGAGCCCGGCCTCGCCCTTCGCCGATCAGGATCGCCATGCGCCCGAAAGCTGCCCTCGCCCTCGCGCTGCTCGTCATCCTGTCGCCCGTCGCCGCGTGGGCCGCGCCGGACGAGGCCGTGCTCGCGGCGGTCAAGGCCCAGGACGGCCCCTATCGCGAGACCCTGAAGGGTCTGGTGGACGTCGATACCGGCACCGGCGACGTCCCCGGTCTCGCCAAGGTCGAGGCGATCCTGAGATCGCGCCTGGAGGCGGCGGGGCTCACGGTGGAGAGCCGGGCCGCCGCCGCCTTCGGCGGCAACACCCTGATCGGCACGCGATCCGGCGCGGGCACGCGCAAGATCATGCTGCTGGTCCATTACGACACCGTCTTCGGGAGCGGCGACGCCGCCAAGCGCCCCTATACCGAGCGCGACGGCCGCGCCTACGGCCCCGGCGTCGCCGATGCCAAGGGCGGGATCGCGATGATCGTGCACCTGATGGCGGCTCTCGAGACCCTGCACTTCGACCGCTACGGCACCCTCACGGTGGTGTTCAATCCCGACGAGGAGCGCGGCTCGCGGGGGTCGCGCGACGAGATCGCCCGGGTCGCCCGCGAGCAGGACGTGGTGCTGTCCTTCGAGCCGTCCTTCGCGGATGCCGGCGTCGATGCCGTCACGGTGGCCACCAAGGGGATCAACTACGCGAGCCTGACCGTGAAGGGCCGCGCCTCCCATGCCGGCGGCGCCCCGGAGGCCGGGCGCAACGCCGTGGTGGAACTCGCCCACCAGATCCTGCAGCTGCAGGACCTCGGAGACCCCGGCAAGGGGACCAGCCTGCACTGGACCGTGGTCCAGGGCGGGACCAAGCCGAACATCATCCCGGAGGCGGCCCGGGCGGAGGGCGACATGCGCTACTTCGTGCCCGGCGAGTACGAAAGGGTGCTGACGCAAGGCCGCCGGATCGTCGAAAGCCATCGCGTGCCCGACACGCAGGTCAGCTTCGATCTCGCCCGGGGCCGGCCGCCGCTGCCGCAGAACCCGGCGACGCAGGCGCTCGGCGAACGGGCCCGAGCGATCTATGGCGAGCTGGGCGCCCCGCTCGCCTTGGCCGAGATCGGCGGCGGCACCGATGCGGGCTACGCCTTCCAGCCCGACAGCCCGGCGAAGCCCGCCCTGCTCGAGTCCCTCGGCATCGTCGGCGGCCACTATCACAGCGCCGACGAGTTCGCCGTGCTCGCCAGCATCACGCCGCGGCTCTACCTCGCGACCCGCCTGGTGATGGAGGTGTCCCAGGAAAGCGGGCGCTGACCCGGCGCGGGTTCCGGTCCCGGCGACGCCGCGACCGGGGCCGGGTCAGCCCAGCTGGGCCAGGGCCTGCTCGACGTCGGCGATGAGGTCCTCGACGCTCTCCAGGCCGATCGAGAGGCGCACCGTCTCGGGGCCGACCTTGGCGGCGGCCTTGTCGGCGGGGTCGAGCTGGCGGTGGGTCGTGGTGGCCGGGTGGATCGCCAGGGACTTGATCTCGCCGATGTTCACGAGGTGCGAGATCAGCTTCAGGCTCATGATGAACCTGACCGCCGCCGCCTCGCCGCCCTTCAGCGCGACGGTGAAGATCGAGCCCGGCCCCTGCGGCACGTAGCGCGCGGCCATCGCCTCGCCCTCCTGGCCGGGCAGCGCCGGATAGCTCACCCAGGCCACGGCCGGATGGTCCTTCAGGAAGGCCGCCACGGCCTTGGCGTTCGAACAGTGCCGCTCCATCCGCAGCGGCAGGGTCTCGATGCCGGTCAGCGTCAGGAAGGCGTTCATGGGCGACAGGCCGGGGCCGAGCTCGCGCATGCCGAAGACGCGGCAGGCCGAGGCGAAGGCGAAGTCCGGGAAGCGCTCGGTGAGCACGAGGCCGTCGTAATCGGCCCAGGGCTCGCTCATCAGGTTGTAGCGGCCGGGGATCGCGGCCCAGTCGAACTTGCCCGCGTCGCAGATCACGCCGCCGATGGTCTGGCCCGAGCCACCGAGGAACTTCGAGGTCGAGTGGATGACGATGTCGGCGCCGTGCTCGATCGGCCGGATCAGGGCCGGCGACGCGAGGGTGTTGTCGACGACGAGCGGCAGGCCGTGCCGGCGCGCCACCTCGGCGATGCCGGCGAGATCCATCACGGTGGCGCAGGGATTGACGATGGATTCGCAGACGATCGCCCGGGTCTCCGGGGTGATCTCGGCCTCGAAATCGGCCGGGGTCAGGCCCTTGGTGAACTGGGGCTTGAGGTCGTAGCGCCCGTCGAGGCGGTTCATCAGGCCGAGCGAGCCGCCGAAGAGGCGCGAGGAGGCGACGTAGGCCTCGCCGCTCCTCATCAGGGTCATCAGCACCATGAGCACGGCCGACTGGCCCGAGGCCACCGCCACGGCGGCCTTGGCGCCTTCCAGCGCGGCGACGCGGCGCTCCAGGGCGGCCACGGTCGGGTTCGAGCCGCGCGAGTAGGAGAACCCGGTGCGGCGCATGGCGAAGATGTCCGCCGCCTGCTGGGTGTCCTCGAAGACGAAGCCGTTGGTGAAGTAGATCGGCTGGGCCCGGGCGCCGGTGGCCGGGTCGGGCGCGGCGCCGGCATGGATCGCCTGGGTCGCGAAGCGATGGGTCTGGGTCTCGGTGGCCATCGGGGCCTCCCGTCTGTGAAGGTCGGGGGAGCGGTCAGGCGGCGCGGCGGGCGAAGGCGCGCAGGGTCCGGACCAGGGTCGAGGGCTCGTAGGGCTTCGGGATGAAGCGCGCCCCGTCGGGCATGTCGTGCGGGCCGGGGGTGCCCATGCCGGAGACGACGAGCACCGGGATCGCGGGCCAGCGATGCGCCACCAGGCGGGCCAGGGCGAAGCCGTCCATGGAGCCGCGCGGCATGTCGACGTCGGTCATCAGCACGCCGACGTCGCCGCGGCTCTCCAGCACCGAGAGGGCGTTGTCGGCGTGGCTGGCCTCCAGCACCTCGAACCCGGCCTCCGCGAGGGTGTCGGCGGCTTCCATCAGGAGCAGGCCGTCATCTTCGACGAGGAGCACGACGGGGAGGTCTGGCGGGTCTTGCTGCATCGGCGGCCGGACGATCTCGCGACAGGGGTGAGACGGGGGCCTAGGCCCAGCCGGCGGTGTCGTCAATAACGGCCGGTGTCGCGCATCCGTTTCGCCGGGGCCGGCAGGCGCCGCGCCGGCATCTCCGGGGCGAAGGCCACCGCGAGGACGACGAGGGCCGCCAGGATGGCCAGGAACGCCAGTCCGTCGTTGATCTGTTCCACGAATGCCCAGGCCGACATCGCCACCTCCGGTGATCGCGGCCCCAGCCTCGGCCCAACTTGGTAAAGGGAAGGTTAACACGGCTCCCCTCAGGCGCTCAGGGCCGCGTCGAGGTCGGCGATCAAATCCTGTGGATCCTCCAGGCCGACCGAGAGCCGCACCACCTCCGGGCCGGCCCCGGCGGCGACCCGCTGCGGGTCGGTGAGCTGGCGGTGGGTGGTGGAGGCCGGGTGGATGATCAGCGAGCGGGTGTCGCCGATATTGGCCAGATGCGAGAACAGGGTCAGGTTCGAGACGAGCTCGACCCCCGCCTCGTAGCCGCCCTTCAGGCCGAGGGTGAACACCGCGCCGGCGCCGTGCGGCGTGTAGCGCCGGGCGAGCTGGTGGTACCTGTCCGTCTCCAGCCCCGGATAGCTGACCCAGGCCACCGCCGGGTGGCTCTGCAGGAAGCTCGCCACGGCCAGCGCGTTGTCGCAGTGGCGCTGCATGCGCAGGGGCAGGGTCTCGATGCCCGAGAGCAGCAGGAAGGCGTTGAAGGGCGAGAGCGCCGGCCCGAGGTCGCGCAGGCCCAGAACCCGCACCGCGATGGCGAAGGCGAAGTTGCCGAAGGTCTCGCCCAGCACCATCCCGGCATATTCCGGCCGCGGCGCCGACAGCATCGGGTAGCGCGCGTCGCCCGCCCACGGGAAGGTGCCGCCGTCGACCACGAGGCCGCCGATGGAATTGCCGTGGCCGCCGAGGAACTTCGTCGCCGAGTGCACGACGATGTCGGCGCCGTGCTCGAAGGGGCGGATCAGGTAGGGGCTCGCCATCGTGTTGTCGACGATGAGCGGGATGTTGTGGCGCCTGGCGATCTCCGAGAGCGCCGCGATGTCCGTGATGATCCCGCCCGGATTGGCGATCGACTCGCAGAAGATCGCCTTGGTGCGCGGCGTGATCGCGCGCTCGAAGGAGGCGGGGTCGTCGGTCTGCGCCCAGACCACGTTCCAGCCGAAGTTCTTGTAGGAATGGTTGAACTGGTTGATCGAGCCGCCGTAGAGGCGGTCGGCCGCGATGAACTCGTCGCCGGGCTGCATCAGGGCGTGCATCACCAGGAACTCGGCGGCGTGGCCCGAGGCCACCGCCACCGCGGCGGTGCCGCCCTCCAGGGCCGCGACGCGCTCCTCCAGCACCGCGTTGGTGGGGTTGGTGATGCGCGAGTAGATGTTGCCGAAGGCCTGGAGCCCGAACAGCGAGGCGGCGTGCTCGGCATCGTCGAACACGAACGAGGCGGTCTGGTAGATCGGCGTGGCGCGCGCCCCCGTGGTCGGGTCGGGCGCGGCGCCGGCATGGATGGCCCGCGTGTTGAAGCCAGGCAGACGATCGGTCATCGAGAAATCCTCCCGGGCCCGCCGGCCCGCTCGCGCGTGTGGTCTCTTGCCTGTCTTCTAGCGCCGGACCGGGCACCGGCGGAAGAGCCCGCCATCCGCTGAAACGAACGAGAGTTCTTTATGACGGACGGGGGAGGGGGTCAAGGCGGGGCGCTCGTGCCGTCCCTCCCCCATGCG